>CAJUOQ010000008.1 GCA_910588235.1 uncultured Atopostipes sp.
TATTTGGGACATAATCATTTGTTAATAACTAAGACATTATCATTTATTAATGACAAAAAGCAAGCGAACTTAGGCGTTTGACTCGAATTTATGTTCCCTTTTTGTTATAATAATAGATGCGCAAAAAGGATAAAGGAGGTGTTTGAGTGGCCGAGGAACTCGTAGAAAATAAATTAAAATTATTACCAACCTTACCTGGTTGTTATCTGATGAAAAATAAAGATGGCAAAATTATTTATATTGGGAAAGCGAAAAACTTAAAAAATCGTGTCCGCTCTTATTTCCGCGGAAAAAAAGAAGGAAAAACAGCCCTTCTGGTCCAGGAGATTGCGGATTTTGAATATATTGTAACGGCTTCGGATAAAGAGGCTTTACTCCTTGAGGTAACATTGATTCAAAAACATAAACCACGCTATAATATTTTACTAAAATTTGGTACAACGTATCCTTATATTAAGATTACAAATGAACGTCATCCACAATTAATTATTACTTCGGAAGTCGAAAAAGACGGAGCAGATTACTTCGGACCTTATCCAAACGTGGGAGCTGCTAAACAGACACAGCAACTCTTACAAAAAACATACCCTTTAAGAAAATGTAACGGACATCAAAAACGAGCATGCTTGCATTACCATATTGGGCAATGTATTGGGCCGTGTGATCATTATGTCTCAGAAGAAGAATATGCCGCTCAAATTAAAAAAATTAAGTCCTTTTTAAAAGGCAATGTTTCCACAATCAAAAAAGACTTAAATGAAAAAATGGAAAAAGCATCTAAAGAATTAAACTTTGAAGCAGCGGCTGAATTCCGTAACCAAATTAATTACATCGAACAAACTGTTGAGAAACAATCTATTGTGTTTGATGATTTTGTCTCACGAGACTTTTTCAATTATTATGTGGATCGTGGTTGGATTTCGATTCAAGTTTTCTTCGTACGCCAAGCTTCGCTTACGAAACGAGAAGTCGCGATGTATCCAATCAAAGACGACGCCAACGAAGAGTTATTAAAATATATTTTACAGTACTATCAAAGTAAAAATAATATAATTCCAAAATTTGTCTATGTTCCCGCAGGGATCGACCGCGAAATCTTAAAAGAAGAATTAGAAACAAATATCCATACTCCCCAACGAGGAGAGAAAAAACATTTATTAGATTTAGCGGGTAAAAATAGTAAATTAGCTTTAAAACAAAAATTCCATTTAATTACAATGGAACAATTAAAAACAACCGGAGCTTCTGAAGAATTATCGGAAGCTTTGGGTCTGCCTTATATTGAACGGATCGAAGCCTTTGACCATTCAAATATTCAAGGGACAAGCCCGGTATCTGCGATGGTGTCTTTTAATGAAGGACAACCGGATAAAAATAACTACCGGAAATTTAATATTAAAACAGTTGAAGGAAGTAATGAAGCAGCAACGACTCGAGAGGTTATTCGACGTCGTTATTCTCGTCTATTAAAAGAAGAGGCTGAAATGCCAGATTTAATTTTAATGGATGGTGGAAAAATTCAAGTGAATGCAGCCAAAGACGTTCTCGTGAATGAACTAAATCTGGAAATCCCAGTAGCCGGAATGGTAAAAGACGATCGTCACCAAACCGCGCAATTAATCTACGGAGAGCCTTTAACACCTGTTCCTTTACATCCGCGAAGTCAGGCGTTCTATTTGGTGCAAAGAGTGCAGGAAGAAGTGCACCGTTTCGCTATTAAGTTCCACCGAAATGTTCGCAGTAAAAATAGTTTTTCTTCTGTTCTTGACGATATTCCAGGCGTTGGACCTAAGACGCGCACGAAATTACTTCGTCATTTTAAGTCACTTAAATTATTAAAAGAAGCGGACATTGAAGAGGTTATCGATTTAGGTATTAATCGAAAAACGGCAAATAATATTAAAGAAACAATGGCTGACTATGGTGTAAAAAACAAAACATAAAAAAGAAGTAATAAAAAAACCAGATAATGTGAGAAGAACTTCTTCTCACATTATCTGGTTTTTGTTTTGTCTTTAGAAGGTGGATGAGCGAAATAAGAGACTTGCAGAGGTTCACTTTGAAAATTATTCAGTAAACCGAGATTATAATCTTCCGTTGTCGTTTTTTCTTGGGTCATCTCTTCGTCTTTTTTACGTGAATAGTGATCAAAAACAGTCGAAATTAGAGCAGAGAGGGGTGCATCCTCTTCTTGTTTAATCTTCAGAACATAGATGGCATTTCCATCTTTAAATCCTTTCTCGCATTCCATAATAAAATGATTATCGCGATGGACAGTGAAATAAAGATCTTCAAAGTCACCGGTCACCACCCATTGATGCGGATGGATAGTGAAGTAAGAATCGCGCAGGCCAAATAAACCTGGATGTTTACGCATGAATCCCACCTTTTCACCATTTTCCATTAAATCAAAAGTCGCCAGAGGAGCTAATTTTTGTTGCTTCAAACTCATTAAATGCTGCCCATTGATTTTATATAAAGAGATTAAATCATTTTTTCGCCCCCAACGACCTTCGATAAAATAGATAATCTGTCCTCGATCATCTCGAACAGTCAAACGTTGTCTGTTGGTGGCGTTTTCTTTCATGAATAGTTGTATCATTTTAGTACCTCCTAAACCAGTACCTACACAAATTATAACACGTTTTGCTGCTTTATTAAAAAATAAAGCAGAACCAGCTATTCTACTGGCTCTGCTTTGGTTTCTTTTATTCTAGCGGGCGAACATTTATTTTCTGGTTTTATCGTCTGATCGTATTTCAGAAGCGAGCAAGGTGATGCGTGCTTGCCGTGATTAAAATCGTAAGCTTTTTCCATCAAGAACACGCTCGATGATTTGGGCGACGGCGTCTTCGGTGTGGCTAGGAGCATGGTAAGCAGCTACTTCTTTTGCTTTGGTGTGGGCATTGGCTACTGCGTAACTATGATCAGCCCATTCCAACATAGTTAAATCATTAATATTATCGCCGATAGTAATCACTTCACTTGCTTTATAGCCTTGTGAAGCTGCATACTCAGCCACTGCTTTTCCTTTGTTAGCATGGATGTTGTTGATTTCTAGATTGTTTGTACTTGCAGAAGTGACAATCAAATCAGGAAGTTCTTTTTCAACATCCGTTTGAATATCACGTAAGATCGAAAGATCATCGGTTGCGTTCGCTAAGGTTTTCAGTACTTGAACATTGAAATCTTGGTATAAGAAATCATAATTATCAACTTTTTGAACATTCAAGTTATGGAGTCGTTCACTAACGATTTTTGTAGCTTCTTCATCCGTTAACGATTTATTAATGGATTGAAAAACAGCTTTAAAAGCTTCGACATAGTCTGCTAATGATTGTTTTGAGTAAGTGGCGTCTTGGGTGATAAATTCATGATGAACCCCATAGTGATGGAGAATCTGGATCAATGATTTTGTGTCTTCTTTATCGATTGCACGCGTAAATTGTAACTGTTCGTCGCGGTCAAATAATCTTGCGCCATTTAATTCAATAAATGGACAAGTCAGGCCATGTTCTTTAACAAGTGTATAACCTGAATCAACGGTTCGTCCAGTCGCTACTGCAAAATCAAGTCCTGCATCTTGTGCACGAGCGATGGCGTGGGCAGCTCGTGATGTGATTTCGATGTTTTCGTTTAACAAAGTTCCGTCCATATCTGTTACAATTAATTTAATTGACAAAATCTTCTTCCTTTCTTTTTAGTTCCTTTACAATTCTATCAAAATATGTGACGAATTACAGTGAATAGTATATTTTATTTATGTAAAGTTTTTAAAATGAAGAAAAATAGAAAGTGAGCGAATTGAAATGACGATCACCATTCAAAATAGTTGGCAACCTATTATAGAGGAAGCAACTGCCACAGACTCCTACCAAAATTTAAGACAATTTCTAAAAAAAGAGTATAGTCAGTACACGATCTACCCAGAGATGTATGATATTTGGACCGCCTTTCAATGGACGAGTTATGAAGATGTGAAAGTGGTTATTTTAGGGCAAGACCCTTATCATGGCCCGGGTCAGGCGCATGGTTTGAGTTTTTCCGTCCAACCAGGCATTAAAATTCCACCTTCTCTACGAAATATTTATAAAGAATTAGAAGATGATTTAGGAATCCCACCGGTTTCCCACGGATATTTAAAAAGTTGGGCAGAACAAGGCGTGTTTCTGCTAAATTCGGTCCTCACTGTTCGCAGTGGCGAAGCGAATTCACATCGCGGAAAAGGTTGGGAAGAAGTGACGGATTTTGCGATTGCTTCTTTAAATAATCGCGAAGAGCCCATTGTATTTATTTTGTGGGGAGCAGCGGCCCGAAAGAAACAAGCATTGATTGATACGGATAAACATTCTATTATTACATCGGTACACCCAAGTCCTTTATCCGCTTATCGTGGCTTTTTTGGTTCTAAGCCTTTTTCGAAAACCAATAAAATCTTAGAAGATTCAAATCAAGAGCCGATCGACTGGGCCTTACCAAAAGAAGTTTAAGAAAGGTCAAATCTTCCTTTAAATGTTGACAATAAGCAGTCGTTGATGCTAATATACTATGAGAATAAATTAACTAAAGAAAAGAGGAGACCATAAATGAAACAAAACAAAGCAGCTTTAGCCTGTACAGTTTGTGGATCTCGGAATTATTCGCTTGATATGGGTACAAAACCACGGACAGAACGATTAGAACTTAAAAAGTTTTGCAAATATTGTGGGAAACACACACTACACAAAGAAACGAAGTAATGGAATGCTTACTGAAGGGAGTTTGGTTGAATAATGAGCAAAGTTGGAAGTTTTTTCAAAGAAGTAAGGCATGAAATGCGAGAAACCTCTTGGCCTTCAGGAAAAAATATGCGTAAATATTTATCATCCATTTTTACGATTGTTATTTTATTTGCGGTATTTTTCTATGCGGCTGAATCAGTCATTGTATGGCTACTTTCTCTTATTTAATGCGTTTAACTCTAGCAAACCATAAAAAATCATGATATAATACGAATCAGTTGAGAACCTTCTAGACGAATGCAGTCAGGAAGGTTTTTTAATTTGAATAAAACTTGCGTAAAAGTTGATGAAAATAAATAGATAGATAAAAAAAGATATAGGGGTGAAAAAATGAGTACTTTTGATCGAATTAGCCAAGAAAAAGCATGGTATGTTTTACATACTTACTCTGGATATGAAATGAAGGTTCAGCAAAACTTAAATTCCCGAATGACAAGTATGGGGATGGAAGATAACATCTTTCAGATTTTAGTTCCTGAACAAGAAGTGTATGAAGAAAAAAATGGCGAAACAGTTTCTAAAATGAAAAAAGCCTTCCCAGGTTATGTACTGGTACAAATGATTATGTCGGATGAAGCATGGTATGTCGTCCGTAATACACCAGGGGTGACAGGTTTCGTGGGCTCTCATGGAGCGGGAAGTAAACCTTCACCACTTTTACCAGAAGAGGTCGACGATGTCATGCGTAGTATCGGCATCAATCCTCGTAAAGTAGCGATTGAACTAGAAGTCGGCCAACTTGTTGAGATTACAAGTGGTGCCTTTGCAGGAATGGAAGGTATTGTCGAAGATTTTGATGAAGACAAAGGTAAAGTAACCGTCTCAGTAGAAATGTTTGGTCGAGAAACAGATACAGAACTTGACTATTCAGAAGTAAAAGAAGCTGAAGAAGGGTTTAGTCTTTAAGGATAAAAAAGCAAGAAGAGCAAGGAAACTGTAAATAACACCTTGCATTTCATTGCTTGAAATGTTAAAATATTGCGGTACGTTTATAGGCAAGGTGTCTATAAATTGTATTGATAGGTGGGAGGGGAAATTACTTAACCCCATTTTAACCACTCGCGGACAAAACAAGGAGGTATGTCTCGTGGCAAAAAAAGTTATTGACGTAGTAAAATTACAAATTCCTGCGGGAGCAGCATCACCAGCTCCACCAGTTGGTCCAGCATTAGGACAAGCGGGTATTAACATTACTGGCTTTACTAAAGAGTTTAACGCTCGTACTGCTGATCAACAAGGAACTATTATACCTGTAGTTATTACTGTATATGAAGATCGGTCATTTACATTTATCACAAAAACACCACCAGCTTCTGTCTTATTAAAAGAAGCAGCAGGTATTGACTTAGGTTCAGGCGAACCAAATACCAATAAAGTGGGAACTGTTACAGCTGATCAAGTAAAAGAAATTGCAGAAACGAAATTAGAAGATTTAAACGCAGCAGACATTGACGCTGCTATACGTGTTGTCGAAGGAACTGCACGAAGCATGGGAATCACTGTAGAAGGATAAATCGATTATTTTTCGATTTTTTATTGAGATATCTCGTGCTAGTTGCACAAAATGATGATATTTTGTGTAAATAAAGTGGGAGGTCTATCCGCTAATACCACATAAGGAGGATTTAATCGTGGCAAACAAAAAAAGAAGTAAAAAGTATTTAGCTGCTTTAGAACAAGTAGACCGTGAAAAAGATTACGGGGCTCGTGAAGCAGTAAGCTTAGTAAAAGAAATTGATTACGCAAACTTTGATGCTAGTATTGAAGTTTCATACCGATTAGGTGTTGATCCTAAGCATGCTGATCAACAATTACGTGGTGCCTTAGTACTACCAAATGGTACAGGAAACACAGAAACAGTTGTTGTGTTTGCAAAAGGTGAGGCTGCAGAAGCTGCTAAAGAAGCAGGCGCAGACTACGTTGGAGATTCAGACCTAGTTGAACGCATTGAAGATGGTTGGTTAGATTTTGATGTTGTCGTTGCATCACCAGACATGATGGCAGAAGTAGGTAAATTAGGACGCGTTTTAGGACCTAAAGGACTTATGCCAAACCCTAAAACAGGAACTGTTACACAAGATGTAGCAAAAGCTGTTGAAGACATCAAAGCAGGACAAGTTGCATACCGTGTAGATAACCAATCAAACTTACACGTACTTGTTGGTAAAGTATCATTCTCAGATGATGAATTACTTGAAAACATTAAAGCTGTTCATGAAGAAGTAATCGAATCTCGTCCAGCAAGCATTCCAGGTGGAAGCTATATTAAAGCTTTAACAATGGCAAGTACATTTGGACCAGGTGTCAAAATTGATCACCGTACACTTCTTGCAAAAGAAGAAGCTTAAAAAAGCTTGCATATTAAATCATAACTTGTTATAATTTAAAAGTTCTTAATGAATTGAATATCCAAACATTACCGAAGACAGTATGTGGCAATCGCCTTAATTTCATACCGAGGAGATGTTGTTAGATAAGTTTATGCAAATAATCTTATTATAAAAACATTTAACACTCCCTTATGTCCTCGGTGACTAAGGGAGTTTTTTAATTTAGGGCTAAAACAAGCTTCAGGAGGTGACGTTCGTGAGTCGTGAACAAGTATTACAAGAAAAACAAGATATCGTTAGTGCATTAGTAGATAAATTCGAAAGCTCAGCTGCATTTGTGATTGTAAACTATCGTGGTTTAACAGTTGCTGAAGCAACTGACCTACGTAAACAATTACGTGACGCAGGCGTTGACATGCACGTTGTTAAAAATACAATGATTCGTAAAGCTGCAGAAGTAGCTGGAATTGAAGGTTTAGACGACGTATTTGTTGGACCTACTGCTATCGCATTCTCAGAAGAGGAAGTTGTAGCACCAGCTAAAATAATGGTTGAGTTTGCTGAAGAGGTAGAAGCACTTGTTGTAAAAGGTGGATACATGGAAGGTGAAGTTGTTCCTGTTGAAACGATTGAAGCAGTTGCTAAATTACCAAGCCGTGATGGATTACTATCTATGCTATTATCAGCACTTCAAGCACCTGTTCGAAATGCTGCATTGGCATTCAAAGCAGTTGCAGACAAAAAAGAAGACGAAGACGCAGCATAATTTTGATGTGGTCTCCGCAGTCGCATAGACTATAAATTATTTAAAAAACAAAAAATTATTTAACATAACGGAGGAAAATAAAAATGGCTTTAGATGTAGAACAAATTATTGCTGATTTAAAAGAATCATCAATTCTTGAAATCAACGAATTAGTAGAAGCAATTGAAGAAGAATTTGGCGTAGAAGCAGCAGCACCAGTTGCAGTAGCAGGTGCAGGCGGAGGCGCTGAAGAAGAAGAACAAACAGAATTTGACGTTGAATTAACTGACGCAGGTTCAGCTAAAATTCAAGTAATTAAAGCAGTTCGTGAAATTACTGGTTTAGGCTTGAAAGATGCGAAAGGTCTAGTAGACGAAGCACCAAGCGTTATTAAAGAAGGCGTCGACAAAGACGAAGCTGACGAAATCCAAGAAAAAATTGAAGAAGCTGGAGGATCAGTTGAACTTAAATAAGTTTAACGATCGGATAGAACTTTTTAAACCTCAGGTAGCCATTGCTGCTTGAGGTTTTCTTGTTATATAGATGTTTTTAGCGGTGTGAAATAGTCACGAATAAAGGCTCTCTTCATATTTATGTCTGCGGATAGAATAAATAAAGCACATCTCTTTCTCTCAGATGCTCTTCCTCCTCGAAGAAGAGCAGATTTTCACAAAAATATTACAATAATTTCTTTAGGAACCACATATTCTATTGGAAACTTATGCTATAATAGCACTTGCAAACTTAAAAAGCTTACCAGAATTTAAAAATGCTGATCAGGAGTGTAAAAAATGAAAAGTAAAAATGAAAACACATCAAGGATCGATTATGGAATTGTCTTATGTATTTTATTACTGGCGATTATTGGTTTAGTCTCTCTTTATTCAACGACCGTTTTAATCCAAGGTAGCAGTATCAGTATGACGATTATGCAAGGAATATGGTACATCTTGGGGACAGCAGCGGCAGGTATGGTTATGCTATTTGACTCTGAACAACTGTGGAAAGTCACCAATTACTTATATTGGATAGGGGTTGCAGGTTTAGTCTTAACGTTGATTTTTTATGACCGTGGACTGGCAGCTACCGCAGGCTCTCGTAGTTGGATTAATATTCCGATTATTAATTTTACGTTACAGCCTTCTGAATTTGCTAAACTTCCTTATATTTTAATCCTGGCTAAAACGACAACAATACATAATGCGACATACGGTAGCCGAACAGTCGAAAGTGATTTTTTACTGCTCGGGAAATTAATTGCATGGTCTATTATCCCTTTAGCGTTAATTATTATCCAGCCGGATCTAGGAACCACGTTAGTTTATTTAGCAATCCTTGCTGGGGTTATTTTACTTTCAGGGATTCAGTGGAAGATTCTGCTCCCAATTATTTCGGTAGGACTAATTATTAGTGTAGGAACCATTCTTTTAGTCGTCTATAACCGAGATTTTCTGAAAGATGTCTTTGGTTTTCATGAGTATCAATTTTTAAGGGTTGATACTTGGCTAGATCCTTACCATGACACCACGGCTTCCTCTTACCAAGTCACACAAGCTTTCAAAGCGATTGGTTCGGGTGGCGTTTTTGGAAAAGGTTTAGGAGCTTCGGAGGTCTATGTCCCTGTTCGAGAATCTGATATGATATTTGCGACCATTGGCGAGAACTTTGGTTTCGTTGGTGCTTCCTTTTTAATTTTTGTATACTTCGTTCTAGTTTACAATATGATTAAAATTGTTTATGACACGAGAAATGAATTTTATGCTTATATCGCAACGGGCGTTATTATGATGATTGTCTTCCATGTGTTAGAGAACGTTGGGATGAATATCGGACTCCTACCAGTAACGGGAATCCCCTTACCTTTTGTCTCACAGGGTGGCTCGGCTTTACTTGGAAATATGTTAGGTATTGGATTAATCATGTCAATGCGTTATCACCATCGATCTTATATGTTTTCAGGCGAAGACGAAGGTTTTCACTAGGAGTCTACAGAGAATGAAAAGAGCTTATTATTTTATGACTAGAGAGAAGGGAAAACAATGCTAAAAAAACGAATCAAAATGATGGATAAATGGATCGTGTTTCCTTTTCTTTTTCTAATTTTATTCAGTATTGTTGCTGTGTATAGTGCGAGTAGTTATAGTGCTTTGGAAGATTATGGAGATTCTAACCACTACCTTATTCGACAAAGTGCCTATGTTTTTGCGAGTCTTATTTTTGCAGCTATTGCTTATATTTTTCCGTTTCGTGTTTTAAAGAAAAAGAATTTTGTGCTGATAGGGACCATTGCCATGTTTGGTTTATTAACAATTGTCTTATTTATGCCCGCTATTCAAGGAGCACGACGTTGGATTCCACTGCCAGGCTTTAATATTCAACCGGGCGAGTTTGCGAAAATTTTCGTTATTTGGTATTTAGCCTATATTTTTTCTAGGAACCAAAGCGAATTAGAAACACGTTTCATCGCCACGGCTTTAAGACCAGGAATATTAGTGGGCTTGGTCGCTATGTTTATTTTCTTTCAGCCTGATACAGGAACTGCTATCATTATTGGCATGATCATTCTCGTGATGCTTTCAGCGAGTGGTGCTTCTCTAAAGTATGGGCTACGTTTTTTCTTAGCCATTGGCATTGCCATCGCTGTTGTTGTATTTTTGATCTATAATTTCGGTGAACACCTTCCTTTCTTGGATTATCGTTATGATCGCTTTTTAGGGTGGTGGGACCCATTTGGCTATTATGAAACAGAAGGGCATCAGTTAGTTAATTCATACTATGCTTTAAACCGAGGCGGTTTTTTTGGAGTCGGCATTGGCAATAGTATTCAAAAAACAGGTTATCTACCTTTCCCATATACGGACTTCATTATGGCTATTATTGGTGAAGAATTTGGTTTATTGGGTATTGCATTGATCTTAGGAGCCTTTGGTTTAATCATTGGCCGTGCCTTTTATATTGGCAGTCACTCCAAAGACAGTTTTAACAGTCTAATTTGTATTGGGGTAGGAGCGATGTTACTGATACAATCTTTAATCAATGTGGCCGGTGTGACGGGACTGTTACCTATTACAGGAGTCACCTTCCCGCTGTTAAGTTATGGAGGATCTAGTTTAATGGCCGTTTCTATAGGGATTGCTCTTGTGGGCAATGCTTCAACTTTAGATCGGTTGAAGAAAGATTAAATAATAATGAGAAATTCCTTGTGTTCCATCAGAAAACTTGCTATCCTTGTAAAGGCAAAATTTTGGAGGTTAAAATAACCTCTGAAGAGTAGTTGTCACCTGGGTTAAATGATTGATCACAAAATCAATGATTAATATATAACGAGAGATGACGACCTCAAAGAGTTCTTTTGCTTGCTAAAAGAGCTCTATTTTTTTGCGCAAAATTAAATATGGAGGAGAAAATATGCAAAAAGACCAAAA
The DNA here is from genome assembly GCA_910588235.1 of uncultured Atopostipes sp. Classification (GTDB taxonomy): domain Bacteria; phylum Bacillota; class Bacilli; order Lactobacillales; family Carnobacteriaceae_A; genus Atopostipes. Next base: position 11,282 of record CAJUOQ010000008.1, read on the forward strand.
GATGTTATTAGGTGTCGATGAGAAACCAGATTTCTGGCCAGGTTTATTGTTGAGTTTTCAGCATGTATTTTCAATGTTTGGAGCAACGATTTTAGTTCCAATTATTTTAGGGTTACCGGTCTCGGTCGCATTATTAATGAGTGGGATTGGAACGCTGATTTATCATTTTGTTACAGAATCAAAAGTACCCGTGTATTTAGGTTCCTCTTTTGCTTTTATTGGTGCTATGCAAATTGCAATCGATCAATTTGGCGGTGATATCAGTGCTTCGCAATCAGGTATTATCATTTCTGGAGGAGCTTATATTATTATTGCCTTACTATCGAAGAAAATAGGGACGAGCTGGTTAGATAAACTGATGCCACCCATTGTCATCGGACCAATGATTGTTGTGATTGGTTTAGGCTTATCAAGCACAGCAATTGAAAATGCAGACCTAGTAATCGGTGGACAGTGGCAAAACGTTCTCGTAGCTATTGTTACCTTTCTCATTGTGGCTTATGTCAATACAAAAGCGACTGGTTTTCTCAAAATTATTCCTTTTCTGACAGGGATTGTTGGGGGATACCTTACAGCTTTTCTTCTCGGAACGGTCGATATCTCACCGATTATAGAAGCAGATTGGTTGAGCCTTCCAGAATTGTATCTTCCTTTTGAAACCTCTTTATTTAATCACTATAATTTTTATTTAGGACCAGAATCGTGGGCTTTTCTTCCGCTCGTTTTAGTGACGGTAGCTGAGCATATAGGAGATCATACGGTTCTTGGAACAATGACAAATCGTAATTACTTAAAAGACCCAGGACTTTCAAGAACACTCTCAGGAGACGGCGTAGCCTCGCTTCTATCAGCTTTTTTCGGCGGTCCAGCAAATACTACATATGGAGAGAACACAGGTGTTATTGGTCTGACTCGGATTGCGTCTGTTAGTGTGATTCGAAATGCGGCGATTATAGCGATCTTATTGAGCTTTTTTGGGAAGTTTACAGCTTTACTAACGACGATTCCAAGCGCCGTGATCGGTGGAATGTCAATTGTTTTATATGGCGTAATCGCTAGTAATGGCCTAAAAGTGATGATCGACGAACAGCTTGACTTTACAAAAGCGCGTAATTTAATTATCGCTAGTAGTATGCTAGTGATTGGTCTTGGAGGAGCTGTTTTAGATATGGGACCGCTAGTTATTTCTGGAACGGCTCTAAGTGCTTTAGTCGGTATTATTTTAAATCTCATACTACCGGATTAATTTGTAAAAGGTGAACTAGATTTTCAGCTACTGACGAGTGGATTGATTTCTCTTACGTTGTATTTTGATAAGGATTTGATAAAATATAAAAGAAGACAGAACAGAATAAGAGAGGACAATCAAAAATGGATCATTATTATACTTCTAAACCTACGTCAGAAAGCAAACAAGAGACTTGGACCACCGAAATTGAGGGAAAAGATTTTACCTTTACAACAGATTCAGGCGTCTTTTCAAAAAATAAAATTGATCTTGGTTCAGAAGTTTTAATGACAACAGCTGAAAAAGTAGCATTCCCAGAGGGGGATCTTTTAGATGTAGGCTGTGGTTATGGATCCATTGGCCTTTATTTAGGAAAAGCTTTCCCTGACCGACAGATTGAAATGGTGGATATTAATGAACGAGCTATAGCGCTCGCAAAGATGAATGCGGAAGCGAATCACGTTTCAAATGTAGAGATTTACGCATCCGACTTATTTGAAAATATTCAAAATCAAGAATTTGCAGGAATTATTTCAAATCCACCGATTCGAGCGGGAAAAAAGGTTGTTCATGAAATTTTGGAAACAGCCTATAACTATTTAAAGGAAGATGGATTCTTACTTATTGTCATTCAAAAGAAACAAGGGGCACCTAGCGCTCGGAAAAAAATGGAAGAAGTCTTTGGGAATGTTGAACGCGTTCATTTAGAAAAAGGGTATTGGATTTTAGCATCACAAAGAATGAAGGAATAAGAATATATCCCTCCGATCGCTATAGAATAAATATTGGATAAAGAAAAAAGAGTTACTTAACAGCTTTAAAAAATCTGCTGATAAGTAACTCTTTTTAAATGCTTAAGCATCGTATATTAAAAGATAATTGGAGCTCCTGGTCCAAGTGGTAATTCAAGTAAATACCAAGCAGAGAACAACAAGGTCCAGCTAATGAGGAAGGCTATCGAATAAGTAACCATAATGGAAATTAATGTACCGATTCCTGAGTCTTTATCATATCTTTTCATGAAGACTAAGATCATCGCAAAGTAACTCATGAGTGGTGAGATAATATTGGTTGTTGAGTCAGCTATTCGATAAGCCATTAACGTTGCTTCTGGCGTAATGTTTAATTCATAAAACATTGGCGTAAAAATAGGGGATAAGAGCGTCCATTTTGCAGAAGCAGACCCCATAAACAAGTTGATAATAGCGGTTAGAATAATGAAACCAAGTAAGATAGGTAACCCAACTAAATTAATCGATTTTAAGAAGTCAGCACCGACTGTTGATAAAATGGTTCCCATATTCGAATAGGCAAAGTAATCAATTAACTGAGCAGCGAAGAAGGATAAGACAACATAGCCACCCATTGTCTTCATAGATTCAGTCATTCCTTCAACGAAATCATCAGAATTATTGATTTTATTCACCGTTATTCCGTATGCTAAACCAGGTAGGGTGAATAAAAGGTAAAGACCGAATAAAAGCCCGCTACCTAAGAAGGCGTTTAAAGATTGACCGCCTGTCGTTTCATCAAAAGATTGGAACAACGCATTAGGACCAAACATTAGATAAGCCATAATCGCTACATAAATAATTAAAACAATGAATGCATTTCGCAGTCCTTTTAATTCTTTATCGGTCAATGGTTCATCACTTGGCCGGTAACTGCCGGTGTACTCCCCGAGACGAGGTTCAATGATTCGATCGGTTACCACAGTTCCTACAATCGTTAAAAGAACAGTAGAAACAATTAAAAAGTACCAGTTGGCCGTGATGGACATTTCATAGTTAATTCCTGCAGACGCTAATGATTCGTTCGCGATTCCGACTATTAGTGCATCGAGTTGTCCAGGAAGTAAATTCGCTGAGAAACCAGCAGAAACTCCCGCAAAAGCCGCGGATAAACCAGCAATTGGATGGCGTCCTGCCGCAGCGAAGATGAGAGCACCTAAAGGAATAATAACGACATATCCTACATCAGCCGCCATGTTCGACAGAATTCCGGCAAAAATGACTGCCGAAGATAATAAGGCTTTTGGAACATTTGCGAGTAGACGTTTCATTGCGGCAGCAATTAATCCTGTCCACTCGGCGACGCCTACCCCTAACATGGCTACAAGAACTGTTCCTAACGGGGCAAAGCTTGTAAAGTTTTCAACCGCCGAATTGAAGATATGATTAATGCCGGAAGCATTTAATAATGAAACAGCCTCTACCGTAATATTTTCTTCAGCAGCTGTATCGAAATAGCTAACCTCAACACCTAATGACGCTAAGATATGAGACAAAACAATAACAAAGCCAGCTAGAATAATAAATAATACGACTGGATGGGGAAGTTTATTTCCTACTCTTTCTATCCATCCCAACACCCCAGATGACTGTTGTGAATTTTCTTCTTTACTCATATTTCTCCTCCTTCATTTGAAAAATGCATCTAAAAACAGAAATAAACCCTACAAAGCAACAGCCAGCATCTTTTAGACTGAAAAACTTAGAGGCTACTTTGTAATGGGTTTATGCTCATCCACTGAGTCAATGAATAAAGCAACATTTGCCTTTTAGGGTATCAAAAATAAGGAAAAAATAAAAGGGCATTTATGTCTCTACTATATAAACATAAAAAACTAAAAGATGGAAAATGAGCGACAATAAAGCTAAAATAAAACTTTGAAGAAATAAAGAAAATAGAGTTTACCCCTTGACAGGAGCCTGAGGATAGCCTATACTATATAAACGCTATATTGTTGGAAATATTGGATAGAGCCGCCTGAAATATTGTCCAGGCAAGCTTTTAGGAAAAACAAAAGACATTGTGCATTTACTGAATACACAAATCTTTTGTATTTTTTTTGCTCAAAAACATGAAAAAAGGTCATTTGTTACTTAAACGTAACTAATTTGTAACATTTGTAATGTGACAAAAAATACTGCAAACCTTTATTTCCGCAGAAGTTAGTGAAAACAATGAGAGGTGAATAGAGTGCTAGGTAATGAAGTTCACTATGGTAAAAAACGAGTTCGTCGAAGCTTTTCAAGAATTCGCGAAGTGATGGAAATTCCTAATTTGGTTGAAATTCAATCTGACTCTTATCAATGGTTTTTAGATGAAGGATTGAAAGAATTATTCCGAGATATTTCTCCGATTGAGGACTTTTCAGGTAATCTGTCGTTAGAATTTTTGGATTATTCATTTGATGAACCAAAATACACGGTTGACGAAGCGCGCGAACACGATGCTAACTACGCAACTCCAGTCTATGTAAAACTACGATTAATAAACAATGAAACAGGCGAAGTAAAAGAACAAGAAGTCTTTTATGGTGATTTACCTACTATGACCGATCAAGGGACATTTATTATTAATGGTGCTGAACGTGTCGTTGTATCACAACTTGTTCGTTCCCCAGGAGTATATTATAGTCCTAAAATTGAAAAGAACGGTAGAGAAGGATTTAGTGCAGTGATGATTCCTAACCGAGGTGCTTGGTTAGAATTTGAAACTGATACTAGAGGTTTACTCAATGTACGTATTGACCGTACACGTAAATTACCTTTAACTACATTTATTCGTGCTCTTGGTTTTGGCTCAGATGATGAAATCATGGAGATCATTGGTCATAACCCAGCGATGGAAGGTACGCTAGAAAAAGACGCACATAAAAACCCAGCAGATTCTCGTGTGGAAGAAGCTTTAAAAGACATCTATGAAAGCTTACGTCCAGGAGAACCTAAAACTGCAGACTCTTCTCGAAGCCTACTAAATACTCGATTCTTTGACCCAAGAAGATATGACCTAGCTTATGTCGGTCGTTACAAACTAAATAAAAAATTAAACATTAAAACACGCTTATTAAACCAAACGTTAGCTGAAACATTAGTAGATCCTGAAACAGGGGAAATTTTAGCTGAAGAAGGAACAGTTATTACCCATACTATAATGGATGAACTAGCTCCTCATATCGAAAATGGTTTATTTGATGTTACTTTAAACCCTTCAGATGAAGCGGTTGTTCCTGAACCAATGGAAGTCCAAATGGTGAAGGTTTATTCGAAAGAAAATGAAGAACGTGTTGTTAACATGATCTCAAATAGACAACCTTCTGAAGAGAAGAAATGGTTATTGCCAGAAGATGTTTTAGCGGCAATTAGCTACTACTATGGTTTGTTGGAAGGCATTGGCAGCACAGACGATATTGACCACTTAGGAAATCGTCGAATTCGATCAGTCGGTGAGCTTCTACAAAATCAATACCGTATCGGAGTTTCTCGTATGGAGCGTGTCGTTCGTGAACGTATGTCGATTCAAGACGCGGACACAACAACGCCTCAACAATTGATCAACATCCGTCCGGTCGTTGCATCGATTAAAGAGTTCTTTGGTTCTTCACAACTTTCACAGTTCATGGACCAAGTGAACCCGCTCAGTGAGTTATCTCATAAGCGTCGTCTATCGGCTTTAGGACCTGGTGGTTTAACGCGTGAACGTGCTGGTTATGAAGTACGTGACGTGCATTATTCTCACTATGGTCGTATGTGTCCAATTGAAACCCCGGAAGGTCCAAACATTGGTTTGATTAACAGTCTTTCCACTTATTCAAAAATTAATAAATTTGGTTTCATTGAAACACCTTATCGAAAAGCAGACCGTGAAAATGGTCGAGTAACGGATGAGATTGTCTATTTAACAGCAGACGAAGAAGATCTATATACGATTGCACAAGCGAACTCATTACTTGATGACGATGGTTACTTCGTTGAAGATACTGTACTTGCCCGTCGCAGAAACGATAACGAAGAAGTTCCAGTCGGTGAAATTGATTATATGGACGTTTCACCAAAACAAGTGGTTTCTGTTGCTACAGCAAGTATTCCTTTCTTAGAAAACGATGACTCGAACCGTGCATTAATGGGTGCAAACATGCAGCGTCAAGCAGTTCCATTACTGAAACCAGCTGCGCCATTAGTAGGTACAGGTATTGAAAATACAGCTGCTAAAGGTTCGGGCTCAGCGATTGTTGCGAAAAACGAAGGAACCGTTGATTATGTAGATGCACGAAACATTAAGATTCGTCAATCAAACGGAATGGTTGATCATTACTCAATGATTAAGTTCCAACGTTCAAATGCCGGAACTTCTTACAACCAAAAACCAATTGTACAACATGGAGACAAGGTTGAAAAAGGCGATATTATTGCTGATGGACCAGCGATGGACCGTGGCGAAATTGCTTTAGGTAAGAACCCATTGATCGCATTTACTACATTTGATGGTTATAACTTCGAGGATGCGATTATTATGAGTGAGCGTCTCGTGAAAGATGACGTCTACACCTCTATTCACCTTGAAGAATTTGAATCAGAAGCTAGAGATACAAAACTAGGACCTGAAGAAATTACACGCGAAATTCCAAACGTCGGCGACGCTGCTTTAAGAAACTTAGATGAAAATGGCATTATTCGTGTCGGAGCAGAAGTGCGCGATGGGGATATTCTTGTAGGAAAAGTCACACCAAAAGGAATGTCAGAACAATCTGCAGAAGAAAAACTATTGCACGCAATCTTTGGAGAAAAAGCACGAGAAGTTCGTGACTCTTCTCTACGTGTACCACATGGTGGAGGCGGAATTGTCAGTGAAGTGAAAGTCTTCAGTCGTGAAGAAGGCGATGAATTATCAGCGGGTGTGAATGATTTAGTCCGCGTGTATATCGCTCAAAAACGTAAAATTAACGTTGGAGACAAGATGGCGGGACGTCACGGAAACAAAGGGGTCGTATCCCTCATTCTTCCAGAAGAAGATATGCCATATTTACCAGATGGTACGCCCGTAGATGTTCTATTGAACCCATTAGGTGTTCCTTCTCGAATGAACATCGGGCAAGTCTTTGAGTTACATCTTGGTATGGCTGCTCGGGAACTGGGTGTTCACTTTGCAACGCCAGTCTTTGACGGAGCGACAGAGCCAGATATTGAAGACGTACTAGAAGAAGCAGGCTTTAATAAAGATGGTAAAACGACATTATATGATGGTCGTACTGGAGAAGCCTTTGATAATCGTGTATCTGTAGGAGTTATGTACTTCTTGAAATTATCACACATGATTGATGACAAGATGCATGCACGCTCTACAGGACCTTACTCACTTGTTACTCAACAACCTCTTGGAGGTAAAGCACAGTTCGGTGGACAACGATTTGGTGAGATGGAGGTTTGGGCACTGGAAGCGTATGGTGCTTCATACACATTACAAGAAATCTTGACTTACAAGTCAGATGACGTTGATGGTCGTGTGAAAACTTATGAAGCCATCGTTAAAGGAGAACCACTCCCTCAACCAGGTGTACCAGAATCTTTCCGTGTTCTTGTTAAAGAATTACAAGCGCTCGGTTTAGAGATGAAAGTACTCGACCATGATAATAATGAAGTTGAGCTCGAGAGTGCTGAAGAAGATGATGGGTTCCGAAGTGTTGACTCATTAGAAGAAATTAAAAAACAAGAAGATGCTAAACGTGAAGCTGAAGCTGCTAAAGAAGCGGAAGCGAATAAATAATTATCAGAATTATTTAGGTGTGAATCGTAAAAACAAGTAAGAGAAAAGTAAAATTCTTACTTGTTTTTCGAAACACCATTGAACAGAGGGCAGTTCAAAAAAATCATAAAAGGGAGGTTTGCCCCCTTGATTGACGTAAATAAATTTAATCATGTTCAAATTTCTATTGCTTCTCCTGAAAAGATCCGCCAATGGTCCTTTGGAGAAGTCAAAAAACCAGAAACTATTAATTATCGTACACTAAAACCAGAACGTGACGGTTTATTCTGCGAGCGTATTTTTGGTCCAACTAAAGACTATGAGTGTGCTTGTGGTAAATATCGTCGTATTCACTATAAAGGGATCGTTTGTGACCGTTGTGGTGTAGAAGTAACAAACTCTAAAGTTCGTCGTGAACGTATGGGTCATATCGAACTTGCTGCACCAGTCACACACATTTGGTACTTTAAAGGAATACCAAGCCGTTTAGGACTTATTTTAGACATGAGTCCTCGTTCACTAGAAGAAATCATTTACTATGCTTCATATGTAGTGATTGAACCTGGTGATACACCGCTTGAGAAAAAACAATTATTAAATGAATTCGAATATCGTGACTACCGCTTAGAGTACGGGAATGAATTCCGTGCTGAAATCGGAGCAGAAGCAATTAAGCATTTACTAAACGATGTTGACTTAGAAGCAGAAGTGAAAGAATTGAAAGATTTCTTACACACAGCAACTGGTCAAAAACGTACACGTGCTATCCGTCGACTAGACATTATGGACTCATTTGTATCCTCTGGTAACGAATTGGATTGGATGATTATGGATGTATTACCGGTTATTCCACCAGAATTACGTCCGATGGTTCAATTAGACGGAGGACGCTTTGCAACAAGTGATATGAACGACTTATACCGTCGAGTCATTAACCGTAATAACCGACTAAAAAGTCTTTTAGAGCTGAATGCTCCACATATCATTATTCAAAACGAGAAACGTATGCTGCAAGAAGCAGTAGATGCTTTAATTGATAATGGTCGTCGTGGTCGTCCAGTAACAGGACCAGGTAACCGTCCATTAAAATCACTTTCTCATATGTTGAAAGGTAAGCAAGGACGTTTCCGTCAAAACTTACTAGGTAAGCGTGTAGACTATTCAGGACGATCTGTTATTGTGGTTGGACCTGAATTGAAGATGTATGAAACAGGAATACCAAAACAAATGGCTGTTGAGCTCTTCAAACCGTTTGTTATGCGTGAATTAGTTGCTCGAGAAATTGCAACAAACATTAAAAACGCAAAAAGAAAAGTAGAGCAATTAGATGATGAAATTTGGGAAGTATTAGAAGATGTCATTAAAGAGCATCCGGTACTTCTAAACCGTGCGCCTACACTACACCGTTTGGGTATTCAAGCCTTCCAACCGGTTCTTATCGATGGAAAAGCGATTCGTTTACACCCATTAGTCTGTGAAGCTTATAACGCCGACTTTGATGGGGACCAAATGGCTGTCCACGTACCACTAAGTGAAGAAGCTAAAGCAGAAGCTAGAATTTTAATGCTTGGTGCACAAAATATCCTAAACCCGAAAGATGGTAAACCAGTTGTTACACCATCACAAGATATGGTCTTAGGTAACTATTATCTAACACTAGAAAAACCAGGTGCGATTGGAGAAGGTATGGTCTTCTCAAGCCCGGAAGAAGCTTTCCAAGCTTACAAAACAGGGTACGTTCATCTACACTCACGTGTAGCGATTCATGCTGTAGATATGCCGAACAAGCCATTTACAGATGAACAAAAAGACCAATACTTGATTACAACTATCGGTAAAATTATCTTTAACCGTATTATGCCGGAAGAGTTTGCTTATTTAAACGAACCTTCAATGCATAACTTAGAAGAAAAAACACCAGATAAATATTTCGTGCCATATGGTACAAATATTGTAGAGCACATTAAAAATCAAGAACCTGTAAGACCATTTAAGAAAAAAGATTTAGGAAATATTATTGCTGAAGTCTTCAAGAAATTCCAAGTGACTGAAACGTCAAAAATGTTGGATGAGATGAAAGACCTCGGTTACTACTACTCAACAATTTCTGGTATTACAGTGGGTATTTCTGATATCCCTGTTTTAGATGTTAAAGAAGAAATTATTGAGGAAACCAGTGCAAAAGTTGACCGTATTAATGCGACTCACCGTCGTGGTTTGATTTCGGAAGACGAACGTTACCAAAACGTTATTGATATCTGGACGCAAGCAAGAGATGACATCCAAGACCACTTGGAAACAGACGTTGATCATTCAAACAATATTTTCATGATGAGTGACTCTGGTGCCCGTGGTTCGATCTCGAACTTTACACAGTTAGCGGGAATTCGTGGATTAATTGCTGGTCCAAATGGTCAAATTATGGAGCTTCCAATTACGTCAAACTTCCGTGAAGGTCTATCCGTATTAGAGATGTTTATTTCAACACACGGTGCCCGTAAAGGTATGACGGATACGGCGCTTAAGACAGCTGACTCGGGTTACTTAACTCGTCGTCTAGTTGATGTTTCACAAGATGTTATCGTTCGTGAAGACGACTGTGGAACTGAAGGCGGAATTGTTGCTCGTGAATTGAAACAAGGAAATGAAGAAGTGGAAACACTAGAAGAACGTATTTTAGGTCGTTACGCTCGTCAAACAGTTGAGCATCCAGAAACAGGCGAAGTGATTGTTGAAGAAAACGAAATGATCACAGAAGAGAAAGCACGCGAAATCGTGGAAGCTGGACATACTCAGATTTATATTCGTTCAGTCTTTAACTGTAACTCACGCCATGGTGTCTGCCGTAAGTGTTATGGACGTAACTTAGCAACAGGTCGCGAAGTTGAAGTTGGAGAAGCAGTAGGAATTGTTGCTGCTCAATCCATTGGTGAACCTGGTACTCAGTTAACAATGCGTACATTCCATACAGGTGGTGTAGCCGGAGACGATATTACTCAAGGTTTACCACGTGTTCAAGAGATCTTTGAAGCAAGACATCCAAAAGGTCAAGCAACTATTTCAGAAGTAACGGGTGAAATTGATGCAATCGAAGAGAACCCAGAAGAAAACGAAATAGAAGTAACAGTTAAAGGTTACACAGATACGCGCACATACAAATTACCAAGAATTGCACGTCTACGTGTAGAAGTTGGCGACACGATTGAACGAGGTGACCCACTTAACGAAGGTTCAATTGATCCGAAAGAACTTCTGGCAGTAAGTGGTATGACGAAACTTCAAGAATATATCTTGAAAGAAGTTCAATATGCCTACCGAAGTCAAGGGGTAGAAATCGGAGATAAACACGTTGAAGTGATTGCTCGTCAAATGATGCGCAAAGTTCGTATCCTTGACCCAGGCGACACAGATATTTTACCTGGTGAATTACTTGATATTCATGACTTCAAAGACCACATCACGGATACTTTATTATCTGGTGGACAACCAGCAACTGCTCGTCCAGTATTGCTTGGTATTACAAAAGCAGCTCTTGAAACAAACAGTTTCTTATCTGCTGCATCCTTCCAGGAAACAACACGTGTCCTAACAGATGCTGTCATTCGAGGTAAAGAAGATGACTTAATTGGTCTGAAAGAGAACGTCATTATCGGTAAACAAATTCCTGCTGGTACGGGTATTCAAGCTTATAGAGACTTAGAACCAAAATCAGTTGGAGCTGAAGCCGAGGAAGTTTATGCTGTCGCTGAAGAAGAAGCCGAAGAATAATTTTGTGAAATAAAAGAATTTCCTAATCAAAAAGAAAAATAGTCAGCGAAGAGTAAGTTTTTGAACTTACTCTTCTTGCTGATATATTTATAAAAAATAAGGAAAAATTCTATAAAAAGTTGACATATTCATCTTAAAGTGCTATTATTTTAAAGGTGCTTTTTATAAAAGAAATAAATAATCATTTATCATTTGAAGAAAGCAAAAATAATCTATACACCAGCGAAAATCGCATAGTGATGCGGTTTAATATTTTTTAACTAAAATGACACGGCTGGATGTGTGGACTTGAAAATACAAAAGGAGGGAAATACTAAATGCCTACAATTAACCAATTAGTTCGTAAACCTCGTAAAACTAAAAAGAAAAAATCTGAATCACCAGCTTTAAACCGAGGATATAATACGTTAAAACGTCAACCGACTCGAGTTTTATCTCCACAGAAACGTGGTGTATGTACACGTGTTGGAACAATGACTCCTAAGAAACCGAACTCAGCATTACGTAAATATGCACGTGTTCGTTTATCTAACCAGATTGAAGTTACAGCTTATATACCTGGTGAAGGACATAACTTACAAGAACATAACGTAGTACTTATTCGTGGTGGTCGAGTTAAAGACTTGCCAGGTGTTCGTTACCACGTTGTTCGTGGAGCTCTTGATACAGCAGGAGTTACAGACCGTAAGCAAAGTCGTTCGAAATACGGTACTAAAAAGCCTAACTAAAAAAATAATTTCTTAAATTAAATAATTCTCGAGGAAGGAGGATGGTCATGCCTCGTAAAGGACCAGTAATTAAAAAAGATGTAACGCCGGATCCGATTTATGATTCGAAACTTGTATCACGTTTAATCAACCGTTTAATGGTTGATGGTAAACGCGGTAAAGCATCTACTATCTTATATAGAGCATTTGATATTATTAGTGAAGAAACTGGAAATGAACCAATGGAAGTATTTGAACAGGCGTTGAAAAACTTAATGCCCGTATTGGAGGTACGTTCACGTCGAGTGGGTGGTTCTAACTACCAAGTACCGATTGAGGTTCGTCCAGAACGTCGAACAACACTAGCATTGCGTTGGTTAGTAAACTACGCACGCCTACGTGGAGAAAACACTATGGTTGAACGCTTAGCACATGAAATCATGGATGCAGCAAACAACACAGGTGCAGCAGTTCGTCGTCGTGAAGAAGTCCATCAAATGGCAGAAGCAAACAAAGCATTTGCTCACTACCGTTGGTAAGATTTCTCGCAAATTGAACAATCCCTATAGAACATCTATAGGACAACAGAACAAGTAAATGAAGCCTAAAAAGGCGAGATTATAAAAATAAGGGGTGTAGAATTTTGGCTAAAAGAGAATTTTCTCTGGAAAAAACGCGTAATATCGGGATTATGGCTCATATTGACGCTGGTAAAACAACCACAACAGAGCGTATCTTGTATTATACAGGCCGTACGCACAAAATCGGCGAGACCCATGATGGTGCGTCACAAATGGACTGGATGGAACAAGAGCAAGAGCGTGGAATCACGATCACATCAGCAGCGACAACTGCTTCGTGGAAAGACCACCGTGTAAATATTATTGATACTCCAGGACACGTGGACTTTACAGTTGAAGTTGAGCGTTCATTACGTGTACTAGACGGTGCAGTTACAGTGCTTGACGCACAGTCTGGTGTTGAGCCACAAACAGAAACAGTGTGGCGCCAAGCAACAACTTATGGTGTTCCACGAATTGTCTTCATTAACAAAATGGATAAAATTGGTGCTGACTTCTTGTATGCAGCAAACACTCTAACTGAGCGTCTGCAAGCAAATGCACATCCAATTCAATTACCAATTGGTGCTGAAGATCAATTCACAGGAATTATCGACCTTGTCAACATGAACGCAATTATATATCATGATGAAATGGGTCAAGATGTTACAATCGAAGAAATTCCTGAAGAATACCAAGATCAAGCAGAAGAATATCATGAAAGCCTAGTAGAAGCAGTTGCTGAACTAGATGATGAACTAATGATGAAATACCTTGAAGGTGGAGAAATCACTTTAGAGGAATTGAAAAATGGTATCCGTGAAGCAACAGTAAACGTAGAATTTTACCCAGTGCTTGTCGGTTCTGCATTTAAGAATAAAGGGGTTCAACCTTTATTAGACGCAGTTGTTGACTATTTACCGTCTCCATTAGATGTAAGAGCTATTCAAGGTCATTCAGCAGATAACCCAGATGAAGTTATCGAACGTCATGCAGATGACAATGGACCATTCGCAGCACTAGCATTTAAAGTAATGACAGACCCATATGTTGGTCGTTTAACTTTCTTCCGTGTGTACTCAGGTTCTTTAGAAGCTGGATCATACGTATTAAATGCGACAAAAGACTCTCGTGAGCGTGTTGGACGAATCCTACAAATGCATGCAAACTCTCGTGAAGAAATCCCTGAAGTTTTCTCAGGAGATATCGCAGCAGGTGTTGGATTAAAAGATACAGCAACAGGAGATACACTAAGTGCTGAAGATTCACCAGTTATCTTAGAATCTATGGAATTCCCAGAACCAGTTATCCAGGTAGCAATTGAACCTAAAACAAAAGCTGACCAAGATAAAATGGGCGCTGCATTGCAAAAACTTGCAGAAGAGGATCCAACATTCCGCGCTGAAACAGATCACGAAACAGGTGAAACATTAATTTCTGGTATGGGTGAACTTCACCTTGAAGTTATTGTTGACCGACTAAAACGTGAATTTAAAGTTGAAGCAAACGTTGGTGCTCCACAAGTTTCTTACCGTGAGACATTCACGAAAACTGTTGAAGCTGAAGGTAAATTCATCCGTCAATCAGGTGGTAAAGGACAATACGGTCACGTATTAATTGAGTTCGGACCACTTGAAGAAGGAGAAGGCTTCGAATTTGAAGATGCAATTGTCGGTGGGGCTGTTCCTCGTGAATATATTCCATCTGTTGAAGAAGGTTTAGTCTCAGCAATGGAAGGCGGAGTATTAGCTGGTTATCCACTAATTGACGTCCGTGCTAAACTTTACGATGGTTCATACCACGATGTTGACTCGAGCGAGACAGCATTTAAAGTTGCAGCTTCTTTAGCACTTCGCGAAGCAGCTAAAAAAGCAGGTGCTGTAATTCTTGAGCCAATGATGGCTGTAGATATTACGGCTCCGGAAGAATACCTAGGAGACTTGATGGGACATATTTCTTCTCGTCGAGGAACTATTGAAGGACAAGAACAGCATGGTAATGCTATGACTGTTACGGGTATGATTCCATTATCAGAAATGTTTGGTTACGCAACAACATTGCGTTCTGCTACACAAGGTCGTGGAACATTCGTTATGCAATTTGACCATTATGATGCAGTACCAAACAGTATCGCTGAAGAAATCATTGCTAAACAAGGTGGATCATCTGAAGAGTAATCACCTTTAAGATACCTTCAAATGAATCACTATTAAACTTATTAAAAATGAGTGGAGTGAAAGCATAGAAACACTTGCTTTCACCTACTTATGTAAGTATAATTGTAAATTAGAAGAGTGGGTTAATCTGCTCATTTAATTAATAAAATATTTAACATCCTTAAGGAGGACTTTTTTAAAATGGGAAAAGAAAAATTTGATCGTTCGAAACCACATATGAATATTGGTACTATCGGACACGTTGACCATGGTAAAACTACTTTAACTGCAGCAATCACAAACGTATTAGCTTCAAAAGGTTTGGCAGATGCACAAGCTTATGACGCGATTGATGGTGCTTCAGAAGAGCAAGAACGTGGAATTACAATTTCAACTTCACACGTTGAGTATGAAACAGAAAACCGTCACTATGCACATATTGACGCTCCAGGACACGCGGACTACGTTAAAAACATGATTACTGGTGCTGCTCAAATGGATGGTGCTATCTTAGTAGTATCTGCTGCTGATGGACCAATGCCACAAACTCGTGAGCATATCCTATTATCTCGTCAAGTTGGTATTCCATACATCGTTGTTTTCTTAAACAAATTAGATATGGTTGATGACGAAGAATTAGTAGAATTAGTAGAAATGGAAGTTCGTGACCTATTGTCAGAATATGACTTCCCTGGTGACGAAGTACCAGTTATCGCTGGATCAGCTCTAAAAGCTTTAGAAGGCGACGAAGAATATCAAGAAAAAATCATGGAATTAATGGGTGCTGTTGATGAGTACATTCCATTACCAGACCGTGACGACACTAAACCATTCTTAATGCCAGTTGAGGACGTATTCTCAATTTCTGGTCGTGGTACTGTTGCTACAGGTCGTGTAGAGCAAGGTAAAGTCGAAGTTGGTGACGAAGTTGAAGTTGTTGGTTTAGCTGACACACAAAAAACAACTGTTACTGGAATCGAAATGTTCCGTAAAATGTTAGACTACGCTGAAGCGGGAGACAACATTGGTGCACTATTACGTGGACTTAACCGTGACGACATTGAGCGTGGACAAGTTCTTGCAGAACCAGGTTCAATTACTCCACACTCTAAATTCAAAGGACAAGTTTATGTTCTATCTAAAGAAGAGGGTGGACGTCATACACCATTCTTCACTAACTACCGTCCTCAGTTCTACTTCCGTACAACTGACGTAACAGGTGTTGTTGACTTACCAGAAGGTACAGAAATGGTAATGCCTGGTGACGATACAGAGATGGAAGTTGAATTAATCGCTCCTATCGCTGTTGAAGAAGGTACACGCTTCACTATCCGTGAAGGTGGACGTACAGTTGGTGCTGGTGTTGTTACAGAAATTCTATAATTTTTATAGAATCTGTATGACTCAGACATTCAATGTTTGAATTTAATAAACTCGTTATTCTGTAAAGTTACAGAGTAACGAGTTTTTTTATTTCGTTTTTTAAAACTCTAGAATATTAAAATAGAGAAGATCGATTTTAAACAATAAAAATAGATGAACCAACATTAGGAAACTTATTATGAAATTTGTCTGAGACTCACTTCAATTTGCTAAACGACCTGCGCTTATTTTAATTACTCAACGATAAACGATATAAAATCATAAAATAACTCACATTTTTCTAAAAAAATCGTTTATTTTCTTTAAAAATAAATCGAAGAAAAAAACTTTAACTTTTTCCGAAAAATAGCAAATAAAGCTTGAAACCTCAAGTAAATCATTGTATACTAATCAATGTGTCTATTGAGGGGATCTTATACACTAAATAAGAAAAGTAAAATGCTAAAC
The DNA here is from genome assembly GCA_910588235.1 of uncultured Atopostipes sp. Lineage (GTDB taxonomy): Bacteria > Bacillota > Bacilli > Lactobacillales > Carnobacteriaceae_A > Atopostipes. The sequence goes on from CAJUOQ010000008.1 coordinate 28,059, forward strand.
GTTGAAGTAAAGCAGTTACGACCTCTATGATAGAAATATAAAAGGCGATGAAGCGAGAGGTTGCGACACGCTCGGACGCGTTGCCATGAACGGGCGTCGTGGAAATTTTCGCAGAGCCAGGTTTATTATAAAATAAGCGAAGGAGGGAAATCATGGCTAAACAAAAGATTCGTATTCGTTTGAAAGCATATGAACACGGAGTGCTTGATCAATCAGCACAAAAAATCGTTGATACAGCGGAAAGAACAGGTGCAGGAGTTTCTGGACCAGTTCCATTACCAACTGAACGAGAAGTGTTCACAGTGGTTCGTTCACCACACGTTTTCGACAGTTCACGTGAGCATTTCGAAATGCTAACACATAAACGTTTAGTAGACATTGTTAACCCAACACCTAAGACTGTTGACGCATTAACAAAATTAGATCTACCATCAGGTGTGGACATCGAAATCAAACTATAAGCAAAAAAAATGAAACTAGAATTGGTAGGACGTAGGAATATGTTCTAAAAGAATTAATCAATAAAAATACTTAAAAAATAATGGAGGTGTACTCATGACCAAAGGAATCTTAGGAAAAAAAGTCGGAATGACACAAATCTTTGATGAAGCAGGATTATTAGTTCCTGTTACAGTCTTAGAAGTTCAACCAAACGTTGTATTGCAAGTAAAATCTGAAGAAGCAGATGGTTACAATGCAGTTCAATTAGGAGTTGATGACAAACGTGATATTTTGTCAAATCAAGCCGAACAAGGTCATGTTAAAAAAGCAGAAACTGCTCCTAAGCGCTTCGTTAAAGAAATTCGCGATGCTGAGCTTGGAGAGGTTGAAGTTGGAAGTGAAGTTACTGTTGAATTATTCGAACAGGGTGAAATGCTAGACATTACAGGTGTTTCAAAAGGTAAAGGATACCAAGGAAACATCAAGCGCCATAACCATGCAAGAGGACCGGAAACACACGGTTCACGTTACCATCGTGGAGTTGGGGCAATGAGTGCAGCAGCTACACCAGGACGTGTTCGTAAAGGTAAAAAGCTACCTGGACAAATGGGTGGAGACACAGTAACAATTCAAAACTTAGAATTAGTACAAGTTGACGCAGAACGTAATGTTCTTTTAGTCAAAGGAAATGTTCCTGGAGCTAAAAAATCATTCGTAGAAATCAAATCAGCAGTTAAATCTGCAAATTAAACTGGAAGGGGGATTTGACACATGCCAACTATAGACTTATTAAAACAAGATGGAACAACGGCTGGTGAAGTCGTATTGAACGATGAGCTTTTTGGAATCGAACCAAACCAAAGCGTAATGTTTGATGTTATTACAAACCAACAAGCTGCTCAGAGACAAGGTACACATGCTGTGAAGAATAGAAGTGCTCGACGTGGTGGAGGCAAAAAACCATGGCGTCAAAAAGGTACTGGACGTGCTCGTCACGGATCTACTCGTTCACCAATCTGGCGTGGCGGTGGAGTCGTCTTTGGACCAACTCCTCGATCATACGGTTATAAAGTACCAAGAAAATCTCGTCGTCTAGCAATCAAATCTGTCCTTTCACAAAAAGTATTGGACAATGAACTGGTTGTTGTTGACTCACTAGAATTAGATACACCAAAAACAAAAGACTTCAGAGCAATTTTAGAAAACTTAGGAGTAGACAAAAAAGTACTACTTGTGTTAGAAGATAGTAATGAGAACATTTATAAAGCAGCAAGAAACATTCCAAATGTGAAAATTGTTTCTTCAAATAATGTTTCTGTACTAGATGTAGTAGCACATGATTACTTACTATTTACTCAAACAGCTCTAGAAGAATTAGAGGGGGCTCTTCAGTAATGGATGCACGTGATGTAATCTTACGTCCGGTAATAACAGAACAGTCTGTTTATGAAATGGACGAGAAAAAATACACATTCATCGTTGACCCACGAGCAAATAGATCTCAAGTAAAGCATGCTGTACAAGAGGTTTTTGATGTAGATGTTAAGAAAGTTAACATCGTAAACACTGCTCGTAAACCAAAAGCAATGGGACAAATGCGACAATATCAAGGCTTCAAAAAGAGCCGTAAAAAAGCAATTGTTACATTAACAGAAGCTTCAGCTGACATTGATGTGTTCGGCGAAGACAATGATGAAGAATAATTAGATAATAAATATAAAAGAGATTTAAAAAAACAAATCATGAAATTTTAAGGAGGGGAAAATAGTGGCTATTAAGAATTATAAATCTACTACAAACGGTCAACGCCATAAGTCAGGATTAGATTTTTCAGACATTACAACCAGTAAGCCTGAAAAGTCATTACTAGTTAAAAATCCTAAACAAGCTGGTCGTAATAATAGAGGTAAAATCACAACCCGTCATCAAGCCGGAGGCCACAAACATCAATACCGAATTGTCGATTTCAAACGACAAAAAGATGGAATCCGCGGTATTGTTAAAACGATCGAATATGATCCAAACCGTTCAGCAAACATTTCCTTGATTCAATATGAAGATGGTGTGAAAACATATATCTTAGCACCTAAAGGAATTGAAGTTGGTCAAGATGTTATGTCAGGAGAAGACGTTGATATCAATGTAGGTAATGCATTGCCATTAGCAAACATTCCAGTTGGTACAACCATTCACAACATCGAGTTGAAACCAGGTAAAGGTGGACAATTAGTTCGCTCTGCTGGTGGATCTGCACAAGTATTAGGTAAAGAAGGAAAATACGTACTGATTCGTTTAAGTTCGGGAGAAAACCGTTTAATCTTAGCTGCATGCCGTGCAACTATCGGTACTGTTGGTAATGAACAACATGAGCTAGTATCAATCGGTAAAGCTGGACGTAATCGTTGGTTAGGTAAAAGACCTGCTGTACGTGGTTCTGCAATGAACCCTAACGATCACCCGCACGGTGGTGGGGAAGGTCGATCACCTATTGGTATGCCAAGTCCATTATCACCATGGGGCAAACCTACACTTGGTAAGAAAACTCGTCGTCGTAAAAAATCTGATAAATTAATCGTTCGTGGACGTCGTAAGAAAAAACGCGGTTAATTAAACAGTTACTAATAAAACAATTTAAAGATTAAAAGAAACTAGAATTCAGAAAAATAAAGGAGGGTAATCATGGCCCGCAGTTTGAAAAAAGGACCTTTCGCTGATGATCATTTAATGAAAAAAGTCCGCGAAATGGATGATGACAATAAACGCGTAATTCGCACTTGGTCACGACGTTCAACAATTTTCCCAAATTTCGTTGGACACACAATTGCAGTATATGATGGTCGTAAACATGTACCCGTTTATATTCAAGAAGATATGGTTGGACATAAATTAGGTGAATTTGCTCCAACTCGTACATTCCGTGGACACGGAAGAAGTGACCAAACCTCATCTGGTATATCTATTTAATTTGTGAAAGGAGGAAACAAAATGGCAGATACAGTAACGTCAGCAAAAGCTACAGCTAAAGTCGTACGCATTGCTCCGCGAAAAGTTCGATTAGTCGTTGATGCAGTTCGTGGAAAAAGTGTTGCCGAAGCTATTTCTACCCTTCGTTTCGCAAATAGAGGTGCAGCGAAACCAGTAGAAAAAGTATTAAACTCAGCAGTAGCAAACGCTGAACATAACTTTGATTTAAACGCAGAAGATTTAATTGTAAGTGAAGCTTACGTAAACGAAGGACCAACACTAAAAAGATTCCGTCCTCGTGCACAAGGTGCAGCTTCAGGAATTAATAAAAGAACAAGCCACATTACAATTGTGGTATCTGAGAAAGAGGAGGCGTAAATAAAATGGGTCAAAAGATAAATCCACATGGTTTTCGAGTCGGCGTTATCCAAGACTGGGACGCTAAATGGTACGCAGACGATAATAACTTCGCAGACGTACTACATGAAGACTTAAAAATTCGTGAACACATTGATACAGTCTTAGCAGATGCTTCTGTTTCTCGAGTAGAAATTGAACGTGCAGCTAACCGCATTAACGTATCAATCAATACTTCTAAACCAGGTATGGTTATTGGTAAAGGCGGTTCAGAAGTAGACAAACTAAGAAGCCAATTAAACAATTTAACTGGTAAACGAGTGCACGTGAATATCGTTGAAATCAAAAAACCAGAATTAGATGCAAAATTAGTTGCAGAAGATATTGCAGAACAATTAGAAAACCGTATCGCTTTCCGTCGTGCTCAAAAGCAAGCAATTCAACAAACAATGCGTGCAGGAGCAGAAGGTGTCCGTACAGTAGTATCAGGACGTTTAAACGGAGCAGATATGGCTCGTACAGAAGGATTTTCAGAAGGAACAGTTCCATTACACACGATTCGTGCAGATATTGATTATGCACACGCTGAAGCAGATACAACTTTCGGTAAAATCGGTGTTAAAGTATGGATCTCTAAAGGAGAAGTTCTTCCTGAAGTAGCCGAAGAATCGGAAGGAGGAAAATAATCGATGTTAGTACCTAGACGTGTTAAGTACCGTCGTCAGTTCCGTGGTAAAATGCGCGGTGAAGCAAAAGGCGGTAAAGAAGTAGCATTCGGACAATACGGATTGCAAGCACTTGATTCAAAATGGATTACAAGTCGTCAAATTGAAGCAGCACGTATTGCAATGACTCGTTTTATGAAACGTGGAGGGAAAGTATGGATTAAGATCTTCCCTCATAAACCAGTATCAGCTAAAGCAATCGGTGTTCGTATGGGTTCAGGTAAAGGAGCTCCAGAAGACTGGGTAGCCCCTACAAAACGTGGTAAAATCATGTTTGAAGTCGGTGGAGTTTCAGAAGAAGTAGCTCACGAAGCATTGCGCTTAGCATCACATAAACTACCAGTTAGAACGAGAATTGTCTCTCGTGAAGAAAGTGGTGACTCGCATGAAAGCTAAAGATTTAGTAGGATTATCCACTGAAGAATTATTAGAAAAAGAAGCAGACTATAGACAAGAGCTATTCAACTTACGCTTTCAATTAGCGACAGGACAACTAGAAAACACTGCGCGAATTAAACAAGTAAGAAAGAATATTGCTCGAGTAAAAACAGTTTTACGTCAAGCAGAAATTGCTCAAGAAGCATAATTGACATTTCCTTATAATGAAAAAAGGAGGCAATAAATTGGCAGATCGTAATGAACGAAAAGTTTACGTTGGACGCGTTGTTTCGGACAAAATGGACAAAACAATCGTCGTAGAGATTTCAGCTCGTAAACAACACACTAAATACAGAAAAAGACTGAACTATTCAACAAAATTAACAGCTCATGATGAAAACAACAGTGCAAAAGATGGGGATTTAGTAAGAATCATGGAAACCCGTCCGCTATCAAAAACAAAACGTTTCCGTTTAGTTGATATAGTGGAAGAATCTGTAGTTCTATAATCATCTGGAAATTACTTGAAACTGTGAAGGGAGGACTCTGACATGATTCAAACAGAAAGTAAAATGAAAGTCGCTGACAACTCTGGGGCACGTATCGTAAAAGTGATCAAAGTTTTAGGTGGATCCGGTGCGAAATATGCAAACATTGGTGATGAAGCAGTTGTTGCTGTACAACAAGCTACACCAGGCGGCGTTGTCAAAAAAGGTGAAATAGCACGTGCAGTTATTGTGCGTTCAAGAACTGGAGTTCGTCGACCAGATGGTTCATACATCAAGTTTGACGAGAATGCCTGTGTTTTACTTCGTGATGATAGATCACCACGAGGAACACGTATTTTTGGGCCGGTTGCAAGAGAATTACGTGATAATAACTTTATGCGTATAATTTCGTTAGCACCGGAAGTACTATAATTATTAATCGAATACAAGGAGGTGCACGAAATGTTTGTTAAAACAGGAGATACTGTAAAGGTTATTTCAGGTAACCATAAAGGTGAAACAGGCGAAGTTCTTAAAGTTTTACCAAAAGTAAATAAAGTAATTGTTGAAGATGTAAACATCGTCAAAAAACATATCCGACCAACAGGAATGGGCCAAGAAGGCGGAATCGTTGAAGAAGAAGCAGCAATCGATGCTTCAAATGTTCAACTCGTTGACCCAGAGACTGGGGAAGCTTCAAGAATCGGGTATAAAGAAGAAGACGGCAAAAAAGTGCGCTATTTTAAAAAATCAGGAAACACTTTATAAAATAGTGAAGAAGGGAGGATATCTCTGAGATGAATCGTTTGAAAGAACAATACCAAAATGAAATTGTAGACTCATTAATGGAAAAATTTGATTATGAATCAGTAATGGAAGTTCCAAAAATTGAAAAAATCGTTCTAAACATGGGTGTAGGTGATGCAGTATCAAACACTCGTAATTTAGAAAATGCAGTCAACGAACTTACGTTAATCGCTGGTCAAAAACCAGTTGTTACTCGCGCGAAAAGATCAGTTGCAGGCTTCCGTTTACGTGAAGGAATGCCAATTGGTACGAAAGTAACTCTTCGTGGTGAGCGTATGTATGATTTCTTAGACAAATTAGTTTCTGTCTCATTACCTCGTGTACGTGACTTCCGTGGTGTAAATAAAAACTCATTTGACGGACGTGGAAACTACACTTTAGGTGTGAGTGAGCAATTAATTTTCCCTGAAATTAGCTACGATGACGTAAGCAAAGTTCGTGGATTAGATATCGTAATTGTTACAACGGCAGAAACAGATGAAGAAAGTAGAGAATTACTTTCACAATTAGGAATGCCATTCCAAAAATAATAAAGATCGAGGAGGACTTGATACAACATGGCTAGAAAAGCTTTAATTGAAAAAAACAAAAAACCAGCTAAATATTCTACTCAAGAGTACACAAGATGTGAACGCTGTGGTAGACCTCACTCAGTATATCGTAAATTTAAATTATGCAGAATTTGTCTTCGTGAATTAGCACATAAAGGACAAATCCCTGGATTGAAAAAAGCTAGCTGGTAATACCCTAGACAGATTTGGAATAAGGAGGCTAATGTTATGGTAATGACGGATCCAATCGCGGATTTTGTAACAAGAATCCGAAATGCAAATGATGCAAAACATGCACAAGTTGACATCCCTGCATCAAACATTAAATATGAAATTGCAAAAATCCTTAAAGAAGAAGGATTTATTAAAAACGTTGACTATATTAAAAACGACAAACAGGGAACTGTTCGTATCGATTTAAAATATGGTCCAAATGACGAAAAAATCATCACTGGATTGAAACGTATTTCTAAACCTGGTTTACGTATCTATGCTAAAGCAGAAGAAGTACCTAAAGTACTTAACGGTTTAGGAATTGCACTTGTTTCAACTTCAGAAGGAGTAGTTACTGATAAAGTTGCTCGCGCAAGAAACATCGGTGGCGAAGTATTAGCATACGTTTGGTAAAATTTAATAACAAGGAGGTGCGGACGTAATGAGCCGAATCGGAAATCTACCTATTGAAATTCCAGAAGGTGTAGAAGTAGAACTTAATGGAAATACAGTTACTGTAAAAGGTAAAAATGGTGAATTAACTCGTGGTTTAAGCCCGTTAATTGATGTAAATATAGAAGATAACGTAATTACTTTTACTCGTACAAACGAGAGTAAGAAAAGTCAAATGCTTCATGGAACAACTCGAACAACAGTTAATAACTTAGTTGAAGGTGTTTCAGAAGGATACTCTAAAAAACTAGAAATTGTGGGTGTTGGTTACCGTGCACAAATGCAAGGGAACAAACTCGTTTTAAACTTAGGATTATCACATCCAGTAGAGTTTGAAGCACCAGAAGGAATCGAAATTGAAGTTCCTTCAAACACTGAAGTTATTATTAAAGGTGCTGACAAAGAGGCTGTTGGAGCTTTAGCAGCAAATATTCGAGCAGTACGATCACCTGAACCATATAAAGGAAAAGGTGTCCGCTACGAAGGCGAATTTGTTCGTCGTAAAGAAGGTAAAACAGGTAAATAAACAATATAATTTATATATTGTTTTTATCTGTCTTAAACTATGAAATTAAACTTATAAAAAATAGATAATTAGTATAGAGGTGACATTGTGATTACAAAACCAGATAAAAATAAAACTCGTAAGAAAAGACATCAAAGAGTACGTCGTAAAATTTCTGGTACTGCAGAGTGCCCGCGTTTAAACGTATTTCGTTCAAATAAAAACATCTACACTCAATTAATTGATGATGTAGAGGGTGTAACGCTAGCAAGTGCATCTACCTTAGATAATGAAATTTCTGATGAAGATACAAAAGTAGAACAAGCTGCAGCAGTTGGTAAGCTAGTTGCTGAACGCGCGCAAGAAAACGACATTAAAGAAGTTGTTTTTGACCGTGGTGGTTATAAATATCATGGCCGTGTAGCAGCATTAGCAGAAGCAGCTCGTGAAAATGGCTTAGAATTTTAAGTAAAGGAGGAAATATATAAATGGTATCAAATATTGATGCATCGACTTTAGATTTAGAAGATCGTGTTGTCGAGATTAACCGAGTAACTAAAGTTGTTAAAGGTGGACGTAACCTCCGTTTTAACGCTTTAGTAATTGTTGGTGACAGAAATGGTCACGTAGGAATGGGAACTGGTAAAGCACAAGAAGTTCCAGAAGCTATTCGTAAAGCAGTTGAAGATGCAAAAGAAAACTTAATCGAAGTACCACTTGTTGATACAACAATTCCTCACGAAGTAATTGGAGTACATGGTGGTGGACGAGTTATGTTGCGTCCAGCTGTTGCCGGTGCAGGAGTTTCTGCTGGTGGACCTGTTCGTGCAGTCTTAGAATTAGCTGGTGTTGAAGACATTTCTTCAAAATCAATCGGTTCAAGTTCTGCGATCAACATGGTTCGTGCAACACTTGAAGGAATTACACAACTTAAAAAAGCAGAAGATGTTGCGAAATTACGTGGCAAATCTGTTGATGAATTACTAAATTAAGGAGGATGGCGCAATGGCGAACTTAAAAGTTACATTGAGAAGAAGTTTGATTGGTCGTCCAGAGAAACAACATCGAGTGCTACAATCTTTAGGATTGGGCAAGAAAATCAATTCATCCGTTGTCGTACCAGACACAGATGCTAACCGTAAATCAATCAAACATGTTGAACATTTAGTAGAAGTAGAAGAAATTACTGAATAAATCATTCGAAAAGGAGGTGCCTATAATCATGAAATTACATGAATTGAAATCGGCAGAAGGATCTCGTAAAAAAAGAAACCGCGTAGGTCGTGGACCTTCATCGGGAAATGGTAAAACTGCAGGACGTGGTCAAAAAGGACAAAAAGCACGTAACACTCCAGGACCAAATCCATGGTTTGAGGGTGGACAAACACCACTATTCCAAAGATTACCTAAACGAGGTTTCACAAACGTTAGCCGTAAAGAATACTCAATCATTAACTTAGACGCTTTAAACAGATTCGATGAAGGAACTGAAGTTACTCCAGAATTATTGTTAGAAACAGGCGTTTTAAGTAAAGAAAGAGCTGGCGTAAAAGTATTGGCAAAAGGATCGATTGATCGCAAATTGACAGTGAAGGCCCATAAATTCTCCAGAGCTGCTCAAGAGGCAATCGAAGCTGCTGGAGGATCCATCGAGGTGATCTAATGATCGAATTGTTAAAAGGGGCATTTAAAGAAAAATTTATTCGAAACCGAGTACTCTTTACACTTGGGTTGATTTTAGTTTTTCGATTTGGAACTTATATTACGGTTCCGGGTGTAAATGCTGCCGCTATACAAGACCTTTCTACATCAGGGCTATTTAATTTATTAGATACCTTTGGTGGAGGAGCGCTTCAGAACTATTCGATCTTTGCACTGGGAATATCCCCATACATTACATCCTCAATCATTGTTCAACTATTACAAATGGATGTAGTTCCAAAGTTTACAGAATGGGCTGAACAAGGTGAAGTAGGGCGACGTAAATTAAATCAAACAACTCGTTATTTAACCATCTTTGTGGCATTTTTACAAGCATTGGCTATCTCACTAGGGTTTAATACCTTAGCGGATCTTGATTTAATTATGAATCCAGGATTAATGACCTATCTTAAAATAGCAATCATTATGACAGCCGGAACAATGTTCGTTATGTGGTTAGGAGAAATGATTACTGTCAAAGGAATTGGGAATGGAACTTCTCTTATTATCTTTTCAGGAATTGTTGCTCGAATTCCACATGATCTTGTAGACATCTATAATACACAAATTAGAAATGCGGGAGAAGAAATTGTTCAATCAACGATCTTCTTGATTGTATTGGCAATTATCTTCCTTTTACTCGTCGTTTTTGTGGTGTATATGGAGAATGCACGTAGAAATATACCAATTCGTTACTCAAAAAGAGCTGTCTCGTCTGAAGAGGCTGTTTTACCGTTAAAAGTAAACTCAGCTGGCGTTATTCCAGTAATCTTTGCGAGCTCATTTATGATGGTGCCACAAATCATTTTAGGGTTGTTTGCATCAGGTAACCAATCAGCAACATGGTTCCAAGTAATCAATAGCATGTTTAACATGCAAGAACCTGTTGGGGCAATTTTATATATCGCATTAATTGTACTCTTTACTTACTTTTATGCTTTTATTCAGGTAAATCCTGAAAAAGCCGCTGAAAACTTACAGAGACAAAATGCTTATATTCCACGTGTCCGTCCAGGAAGAGAAACAGAAAACTATATTAATTATATGCTCGTTCGCTTAAGTACCGTTGGAGCATTTTATCTTGCTTTAATTTCGATTCTTCCAATCATCGCATCATCTATTTGGAACCTTTCAGCATTAGCGCTTGGAGGAACCAGTCTATTGATTGTTGTCGGTGTTGGTTTAGACTTTACAAACCAATTGGAAGGCTTACTAAGCAAAACGAGTTATACTGGCTTTATTTATGAATACGAACCAAAGTATTCTACTGAAAATAAATGATAGTATTCTTTAAGCATACATTTTATGCATAAATAGGGGAGGATATAAAGATGGATTTAATCTTATTAGGTTTGCCTGGTGCTGGGAAAGGTACACAAGCAGAATATTTAGTGGAGGAATATAATATTCCACACATTTCGACAGGTGATATCTTCCGAGCAGCAACAAAAAATGAAACCCCTCTTGGATTAGAAGCGAAAAAGTATATGGACGCTGGTGAATTAGTACCGGACGAAGTTACGAATAATATCGTTAAAGAAAGATTACAAGAAGAAGATGTAAAAGATGGATTTTTACTTGATGGTTATCCTAGAACTTTAAATCAAAGTGAAGCTTTAAGAGATAATTTACAAGAACTTGGTAGAGAATTAGATGCTGTTATTTATTTAAATGTTCCGAAAGATATTTTAGTGGAACGTTTAGCAGGTCGTTACATTTGCTCAAACTGTGGAGCGACTTATCATAAACTCAATAACCCAACAAAGGTTGAAGGAGTATGTGATCGATGTGGCGGGACAGATTTCTATCAAAGAGAAGACGATAAACCTGAAACAGTTAAAAAGCGGATCAAAGTAAATGAAGAACAGACCGATAAACTTGTTGATTTTTATCAAGAAGAAGGCGTTCTAATTGAAGTCGATGGGAATCAAGATCCTGAAGATACATTCGCTGAAATTAAAGAATTGTTGAAGGGCTAAACGTTGAAACACTGGCGGTTTTGTAGTATAATACTAAGAGTGTTTTCCTATAAGATAAGGGAAACAATTTGAAGTAATAATAAATAACTAATAATTGTGATGACATTAGAGGAGGGATCCAGGCATGGCAAAAGAAGATATGATTGAAGTAGAAGGAACAGTTACTGAAACTTTACCCAATGCAATGTTTAATGTAGAGCTTGAAAATGGGCATGAAATTCTAGCGCATGTTTCTGGCAAAATTCGTATGAACTACATCCGGATTCTGCCTGGAGACAAAGTAACAGTCGAAATGTCACCGTATGACTTAACTAAAGGACGTATCACGTATCGATACAAATAAAAATTCCTGATATTCATGGAGGTTTAAAAAATGAAAGTAAGACCATCAGTAAAAAAAATGTGTGACAATTGCAAAATCGTTCGTCGTAAAGGACGAGTACATGTAATTTGTAGCAATCCAAAACACAAACAAAGACAAGGATAATAAGCAGGAGGTGCAATAAATGGCACGTATAGCTGGAGTAGATATTCCACGTGACAAACAAATCGTTATCTCATTAACTTATATTTATGGAATCGGAAAAACGACTGCTCAAAAAGTTTTACAAGCAGCAGGAGTACCGGAAGAAACCCGTGTAAGTGAACTTACAAACGATCAGTTAGACGCAATTCGCTCAGAAGTTAACGAATTAAGAATCGAAGGTGACCTTCGTCGTGAAGTTTCACAAAACATTAAACGACTAACTGAAATTGGTTCATACCGTGGTTCACGTCACCGTAAAGGTTTACCTGTACGCGGACAAAAAACTAAAAATAACGCACGTACTCGAAAAGGTTCAAAATAATAATATACGAGTAGATAGGAGGAAAAGATTCGAATGGCAAGAAGAAATAGAACACGTTCACGTAAACGTCAAAGAAAAAATATTGAGCATGGAGTTGCTCATGTTCGATCAACATTTAACAACACGATTGTCATGATTTCAGATGTACACGGAAATGCAATTTCTTGGTCATCTGCTGGTGCATTAGGTTTCAAAGGATCTCGTAAATCTACACCATTTGCTGCTCAAATGGCTGCGGAAGCTGCTGCAAAAGTAGCAATTGAAAATGGCATGAAAACTATTGAAGTATCAGTTAAAGGACCTGGGTCAGGCCGTGAATCAGCAATCCGTTCATTACAAGCTAACGGATTAGATGTTACAGCAATTCGTGATGTAACACCAATTCCACACAATGGTACCCGTCCTCCAAAACGCCGCCGCGTGTAATAAGGAAGTGCATTTTAATTTACTTAAAAACCGTTATGAGCACTGAACGTTTGAAAGGGGTAAACGGATTTTATGATCGAAATTGAAAAACCAGTAATCGAAACAGTTGAGATCAGCGATGATGAAAAATTCGGGAAGTTTGTCGTTGAACCGCTAGAACGTGGTTACGGGACAACTTTAGGAAATTCAATGCGTCGCATTTTGCTGTCATCATTACCGGGTGCAGCTATTACTAGCGTACAGATTGATGGCGTATTGCATGAATTTTCAACTGTTGACGGCGTTGTAGAAGATGTTACAGCGTTGGTCTTAAACTTGAAAAAGGTTGCTATGAAAATACATTCTGAAGATGTAAAAAACTTAGAATTGGATATTGAAGGCCCAGCAACAATTACAGCGGGCGATATTATTCATGACAGCGAAGTCGAAATTAAAAATCCTGATGTATATATTGGTACTGTAGCTGAAGGTGGCCATTTACATGCTCGAATGAATGCCCAAAGAGGTCGCGGATATGTCAATGCTGAAGATAATAAGCAAGACGATATGCCAATTGGTGTAATCCCAATCGACTCAATCTATACCCCAATCACACGAGTGAACTACCATGTAGAAGATACTCGCGTAGGTGAAAGTGACCAATTTGATAAATTGACACTTGATGTATGGACAGATGGTTCCATTTCACCAGAGGATAGTGTAAGCTTGGCTGCAAAAATTTTAACTGAGCATCTAAATATTTTCGTTAACCTCACTGAAGAAGCTCGTGAAGCAGAAATCATGGTTGAGAAAGAAGAAACGAAAAAAGAAAAAATGCTTGAAATGACTGTTGAAGAACTTGATTTATCTGTTCGTTCATACAACTGTTTGAAACGTGCAGGAATCAATACTGTCGAGGAATTAACTGATAAAACAGAACCTGAAATGATGAAAGTCCGTAACTTAGGGAAGAAATCATTGACAGAAATCAAACAAAAATTAAATGAATTAGATTTATCTTTAAAAGATGAAATTTAAAAATATATTACTTTGTAGGTAAGGAGGATTTCAACTAAATGGCATACCGTAAATTAGGACGTACAAGTTCACAAAGAAAAGCTCTATTACGTGATTTAGTTTCTGACTTAATCATCAACGAGCGTATTAAAACAACAACTACTCGTGCGAAAGAAGTAGCCAAATTAGCGAATAAATTAGTTACTCTTGGTAAACGAGGTGACTTGCATGCACGTCGTCAAGCAGACCAAATTTTACGTAATGAATTAGCTACTGTTGAAGAAACTGAAGAAGCAATTATTGTAGAATCAGTTGTACAAAAATTATTTAATGAGATTGCTCCACGTTTTGAAACACGTAATGGAGGATATACACGCGTATTGAAAACAGAACCTCGTCGTGGTGATGGAGCTCCAATGGCAATTCTAGAATTTGTTGAAGAAGTTAACTTTGACGAAGTAGAAGATGAAGAAGAGCCAGCAGAAGAAGTAGCTGAAGATTCTGTAGAAGAAACAGAAGAAGTTGAAGCAGAAGATTCAACAGAAGCTGTAGAAGAAACAGAAGAAGCAGACGAATAATATTCGTTCGAACTGAATAATACAATGACTCACTTTTTATGATGTATGGAGAGCGTTATGATGATGGATTATTCCAAGTGTCTAGCTCTAGTTTCTCCTGGGAGCTAACTCCCGGGAGAAGCGTATATATCAAAAAGTGATTTTTTGTTTATATAAGGAGATTTTTATCAAAAAGTCGAAGGGGTAGCGTGAACTTGATCCTCTTATAGCGACTAGTATCTAATGATGTACAGGAGTAATTAAAATGAGCCTAATATCACTTCAAAATTTATTTTATCGATATACGACAAGTTCAGAAAAATTTGTGTTAAACGATATCTCTTTAACGATTGAAAAGGGCGAATGGATTACGCTAATTGGAGCTAATGGTTCAGGCAAGTCTACATTAGTTAAAACATTAAATGGTTTAAATGTCCCACAAAAAGGGGAAGTCACCATTGATGGCTTAGCCTTAAATGAAGAAAACATATGGACTATTCGCCAAAAAGTAGGCATGGTTTTTCAAAATCCAGACAACCAATTTGTCGGTTCGACCGTTCAAGATGATGTAGCTTTTGGGTTAGAGAATATTGGAGTCCCTCGCGAAGAGATGATTGAGCGAATCGATCAGGCCCTCATCCGAGTAGGGATGGAAAACTTTAAACAAATGGAACCTGCTAGACTTTCAGGTGGTCAAAAACAACGTGTAGCTATCGCGGGTATATTAGCATTACGCCCTGAAATTATTGTCTTAGACGAAGCCACAAGTATGTTAGATCCAAAAGGACGAGCGGAAGTTCTCTCCACTGTAAAGTCAGTAAAAGAGGAAAGTAACGTAACTGTTATTTCAATTACACATGACATTAATGAGGCTGCTCAAGCGGATCGAATTTTTGTAATGGAACAAGGTCAAATTAAGCATGTGGATACACCAGAAGAAATATTTAAGCTTGGAGAAGAACTAATAGATCTTGGTTTAAATGTTCCTTTTGCTGAACAATTGAAAGAAGAACTCGCGCGCCGTGGCTTAAATGTTCCAGAGGAATATATGACGGAAGAAAGGTTGGTGGAGTGGTTATGGAAATACGATTCGAAAATGTAAACTTCACTTATCAGCCCGATACGCCTTTTGAAAATAAAGTCTTACACGACATCAACTTCACGATTAAAGATAAAAGCTATACGGCTATTGTGGGGCACACTGGAAGTGGGAAATCAACGATTTTACAGCATCTGAATGCACTAAAAATCCCAACTACAGGGAGTGTATGGATCGGTGACACTGAAATATCCGCGAAAGATCAAGTAAAATCACTCAACGATATTCGAAAAGAAGTCGGTGTTGTTTTTCAATTTCCAGAAGCACAACTTTTTGAAGAAACGATCGGAAAAGATATCGCATTTGGTCCCCAAAACTTTGGATTATCTGAAGAAGAAGCGCTCAAACGCGCGGAAGAAATACTGCCTGTGGTCGGCTTAGATGCTTCATTTATGGATCGCTCTCCTTTTGATTTATCTGGGGGACAGATGCGTCGAGTAGCGATTGCTGGGGTCCTCGTGATGAAGCCAAGCGTTCTCGTTTTAGATGAACCGACGGCTGGTTTAGATCCAAAAGGCCAGTTTGAAATGATGTCGCTTTTTAAAGAACTTCATGAAAAGCAAGATATTACAATTGTGCTAGTCACTCACCAAATGGAAGATGTGGCTGATTATGCGGATCATATGATTGTGTTAGATGAGGGAAGAGTCGTTGGTGAAGGTGCTCCAGGAGAAGTCTTTCAAAATGAACAGTGGCTCCAATCGATACAATTAGATGTTCCAAAAACGGTTGAATTTGCCCAGATGTTAGCTGAAGATGAACAATGGGTATTAGAAGATGTACCGTTAACCATTCATGAGTTATCGGATTTCATTATGGAAAAACTACAAAAATCAGCAGTACAAGGTGAAAGAACAGGTGATGTCGATGGATAAATTAATTCTGGGGCAGTATATTCCGGGAGATTCGTTTATTCACCGTTTGGATCCAAGAACAAAGCTGATTTCATCTATTTGGTTTATTTTGTTGATTTTTATGGCCAGTGGTTGGTGGACTTATGGCTTACTGATTGCGACCGTATTTATCGCAGCTAAACTCTCACAAATTCCTATCCGCTATTATATCAATGGCCTTAAACCTTTAACGTTTTTAATACTGATTACCGTGATTTTCCAATTGATGTTTTCTCAAGGAGATACGATTCTTTTTGAGTTCGGTTGGCTACGAATTACGCAAGAAGGACTGATCAATGCAGTCTTAATTATTATTCGTTTTGTCTTGATTGTTTTTATGTCAACGATCTTGACATTAACAACGACACCTCTTGAGATTGCGGATGGGATAGAAGCTTTACTACGTCCATTGAAACGATTTAAAGTCCCTGTACAAGAAATTGCCCTTATTCTATCGATTGCCTTACGTTTCGTCCCTACTCTAATGCAAGAAACAGAAAAAATCATGAATGCGCAGAGAGCACGCGGGGTTGACTTTAGTGCCGGGAATTTACTTGAACGGATGAAAAAAGTTGTCCCATTATTGATTCCTTTGTTTATCAGTTCCATTGACCGAGCTGATCAATTAGCGGTTGCGATGACCGCTCGAGGTTATCATGGAGGAGAGATGCGGACAAAATTACGGCAATTGGTTTGGAGCCGCAATGATTGGCTAATATTCGGTATTTTCACTGGCCTTACACTCTTTCTTGTTGTTGGACGATTTATTATTTAACCAAGGTATGGAGGAGGTGGCGTGAGTGGAAAAAGCAGAAACTATTCGTTATAAGGCGACGATTGCTTATGATGGGACGAATTTTTCAGGTTTTCAAATTCAACCAAATGAACGAACCGTTCAAGGAGAAGTTGAAAAAGCTTTAAAAACAATTAATAAAGATAAATTTATTCGGATCCATCCGTCTGGACGAACCGATTCAGGAGTGCATGCACGAGCGATGGTCTTTCATTTTGACTTTCCGCGTTCGATTCCAAAAGAAGGTCTGTTTAGAGCGATCAACGTCTTAACGCCTGCAGATATATCTTTATATCATTTAGAAGAGGTCGCACAGGACTTTCATGCGCGTTACCATGCAGTAGGAAAGACCTATACTTATCGTGTGGATAATCAGAAGATCCGTAATCCATTTACAAGAAATCATGTATTACATCATCCTTACTCTATGGATATTGAAAGGGCCCAACTGGCTTTAGATGTCTTAGTTGGTACGCATGATTTTACAAGTTTTTGTTCAACAAAAACAGATAAGGAAGATAAGGTCCGAACGATTTATAAAGCGACTGTCGAAAGAGATGAAACAACGCAAGAGTGGGTTTTTACATTTGTCGGCAATGGCTTTCTTTATAATATGATTCGAATTATCATTGGGACCGTTTTGGCTATCGCGGACGGTCGACGAGAAATTGCGATTATGGCGGAAATCCTGGAGGCTAAAAAACGAGGAGCAGCAGGTCCTACAATTTCTCCAAAAGGACTCTACTTAGAAGAAGTGCATTATGACAGAGAAAAATTAAAAACCCCTGAAAAAATCCGGGATAATCGTTGACATTGAGCCCGATTAAAGGTATTATAACTAATGGTATTGTTTACCACCATGATAAGCCCCGGAACTTATTATGTGAAAAACAGTAAAATTATACGATGAATTTAAATAATGAATGAAATTAATTTTATTTTTTTCTTTCGGAACAAAGATTAAAATAAATAATAAAAGATTCAAGAATTTATTTTGGAGGGAAAACTAGTGCGTACTTATATGGCTAAACCAGCTGAAATTGATCGCAAATGGTATGTTGTTGACGCTACAGACATTTCTTTAGGACGTCTTTCAACAGTTGTTGCAGCAATTTTACGCGGTAAAAATAAACCAACTTACACACCACACGTTGATACTGGTGATCATGTTATTGTTGTAAATGCTGAAAAATTACAATTAACAGGTAAAAAAGAATCAGATAAATTATATGCTCGTCACTCTGGATATCCTGGCGGACTTACACAAGTTTCTGCTGGAGAATTACGTGAGAAGAATGCAAAACGTTTAGTTGAAACATCAATTAAAGGAATGCTTCCTAAAAACTCACTTGGACGTAAAATGATTAAAAAATTACATGTTTACGCAGGTCCAGATCACAAGCAAATAGCACAACAACCAGAAGAACTAGACATTACAGAATTGATTTAATCTTAGGGAGGGAAATCCACATTGGCACAAGTACAATATTTTGGAACTGGTCGTCGTAAAAACTCTGTTGCTCGCGTTATTTTGACACCAGGTACAGGTAAAATTGAATTAAACGGTAAAGATATCTCAGAATACTTACCATATGACTATTTACAAACAGTTATTAGACAACCATTTGTCGCTACAGACACTGAAGGTAGTTACGATGTTCGTGCAAACCTTCAAGGTGGAGGTTACGCAGGACAAGCAGGAGCAGTCCGTCACGGAATCGCTCGCGCTTTATTATCAGTAGATCCAGATTTCCGTTCTTCATTGAAATCTGCAGGTTACTTAACACGTGACCCACGTATGAAAGAACGTTACAAACCTGGTCGTCGTAAAGCACGTAAATCACCACAATTCTCAAAACGTTAATACGATTACTATTGGATCAACAACGAGCAGTCTTTTTGGCTGCCAGTTGTTGCAAATCTCAATATAGTGATAAAGTTTGCTTGAAAGCACTGGCAGAAATGTCGGTGCTTTTTTGCCTTTTTTATAAGGAGCCTAATAGAAGAGCGAGAAAGATTTTTACTTGTAGAGATGTACAAGTTTCTGGGTCCCTCTCGTTCAATTATTGCAGCGACGAAAGATAATCTGATGTGACCATAGCATTCAGAAGAAAAACCAAAATAAGCAGCCACGCTTAAACAGTTGCTTAAAAAGGAGATTATATATATGCATCATTCACATGATAAATCTAGCAATGGAAAAGTATCGTACTTGGAAAGCCCTGAACGGAAAAGAGAATTTTCTCCGGAACAATTACTGAATTTCATTCCTTTAAAAGAAACGGATAGCATTTTAGACTTTGGTGCTGGAACGGGTTATTTTTCCATTCCAGTAGCGAAGAGAACCACGGGTAAAGTATACGCACTAGATATCGATGCTGAAATGTTGGAAATAATAAAAGAAAAAGCTTTAAAGGAACAGCTTACGAATATTGTGCCAGTGCAAGAAAGTATCGAAGAACTTTCCTTACCAGACGGGCTCTATTAATCTGATTATTGCTTCTCTAGTATTGCATGAAATTCAGCCGTTGGGTCCACTATTACAACAAATGAGAAATGTAATGAAAAAAGAAGGCTATCTAATCTGTCTGGAACTCGAACCAAAAGGTAATGCAGATCAAGGACCTAGACTTACCAGGGAAAGAATGGAGCAAGAAATGAAAGACGCTGGCTTCCAGATAACTGAGAAACATTTCCCCGCGGAATCTCTGTATATGCTCGTTGCACAGAAAGCAGATTAATCTGTTGCTTGTTGTTTAATTAAGGAAATGAGAACTTTAGCCAGACGATAAACGTCTTATCTTCCTGTGGTAGAGTTCTATCAGGTCGATAAACAGTTTATCTTCCTGCGGTAGCATTCATCGGGACGATAATCGATTTATCTTCTGGTGGTAACATCCCAGCGAGCCGTTAACTGATTTATCTTCCTGCGGTGGTGCTCCAGTGGGTCGCTAACTGATTTATCTTCCTGCGGTGATGCTACAGTGGGTCGTTAATTGGTTTATCTTCCTGTAGCGCCACTCCAGCACGACGTTAAATGATTTATCTTCTCGCAGAGCTTTCTTTTTTGGCGTCCTTTTTAATCTTCGCTTCAAGTGCTAGTCCTTGATGTGTTATTATATGTTTTGTAGTTACTCAGGAATAAGTAGCTCATGGTTTAAAAGGAGAGATCGACTGAATGAACTGGTTATTATTGGGACAAATTTTCTTAATCAATTTGCTTTATATTACTTTAAATACAATTCGAGTTATTTTGACGATGAGAGGATATCGCAAAGCAGCGCCCTTGTTGGCTATTATAGAGGTAACAATTTATACATTAGGTTTATCTTTAGTGATCGAATATTTATCCAATCCCATCTATCTAGTCGCTTATGCTTTAGGCTTTGGGGTAGGAATCTATACCGGTATGATGATTGAAGATCGTTTGGCACTTGGTTATTCTGTAGTCTATATCATTACCGATTCTGTAGATCATACCCTTGCGGATAGTCTACGAAAATTGGGGTATGGAGTCACTATCCAAACCGGCTATGGACGTGACGGAGAGCGTTTAGTTTTAACAGTTTTAACGCCTCGTTCGACTGAAATCCGGCTCTTTCGTGCGATTGAAGAAATCAGTCCGACGGCTTTTTATTATTCATTTGAGGCGAAATATATTCAAGGCGGTTTTTGGACGAAGAATATCAGCCCGCAAGAAATTGCAGAAGCTCCTTTGCCGGAAGAAATTATGGCTGAGGAAGAAGATTTTATGTCTAAAGAAGAGTATCAAGAGGAAAATGATCTTAAAGAAAGTTCAAATCAAGACAATTCAGAATAGCCAGCTACGAAAGCACTTGCTCATTTGAGGGGTGCTTTTTTTGGTTTTGTACAAATTTATTGCTAATATATGTCTAATACGATTCAATAAAAAAATAATTTTTTATGTAGAAGGAGTCAGGCAATGAACGAATTATATCCAGAAATTTCTAAGTATATGTCAGAACAACGAGAAGAGATGGTTTCATTATTAGAAACGATTGTAAATATTGAAAGTGGGCCGGAACAGCCTGAAGGCGTGGATGAAATCCTTGATATTTTCAAAACAGCATTCGATGATCTAGGGCTCGATTCCCGCATTATTGAATGCGAACATGCCGGAAATATTATTGTTAGTCAGTATACACCGGAAGATGTAGAAAACGAAGCCCCAATTGTGTTGAGTGGTCATATGGATACTGTCTTTCAGGAAGGTGCTTTAAAAGAGCACGCGTTTCGAAAAGTTGATCAGCAATGGGCAAAAGGAGCAGGAATTGCTGATATGAAAGGTGGACTAGTCATTGCTTTATATACCTTAAAAGCATTGATTCATCTGGATTATAAAAAGCATCCGATTAAAATGTTATTTATTGGGGATGAGGAAACCTTGCATCGCTACTCGAATACACGCGAAGTGATGTTAGAAGAACTTGCAGGAGCAGCCATGATGCTAAACTTTGAACCTGCGGATGCATTTGGTCATTTAGGAGTCAGTCGTAAAGGTGGCGGAATGGTAAGCTTAGAAGTTGAAGGCATTGGAGCTCATTCCGGAATGGGCGCAACAATCGGACGTAGCGCTATTATTGAATTATCACATAAAATTATCGAATTAGAAGAAAAAACTGATATTGAACGTGGAAAATTAATTAATTGTGGTTTGATTGAAGGGGGCGTAAGTGCTAATACTATCCCTGCTTATGCGAAAGCAAACCTTTCAATTCGCTTCCCTGATCAAGCGACAAAAGAGGAAATATTAGATGACTTTGAAGCGGTAGTGAGTAAAACGACGATTCCAGATACAACTGCCCATTACAAAGTGGAAGGTCTCTTGGATGCGATGGAATTTACTTCTAAAGTAGAGCAGTTAGCGGATCATTTTATCAAAGTAGGAACAGACTGTGGTTATGATGACTTAGTAAAATATAAGAGTGAAGGCGCAAGTGACGCTTCTCTAGGTGTCGTCGCGGATGTCCCAACATTATGTAGTATGGGTATTGTCGGTGATGGCGCGCATACAATGGACGAAATTGCTGACTTAGATTCGCTAGTTTCAAGAGCAATCTTAGCGACTGCGGGCGTTTTTACTTTCTAATCATTGGTTAAATAAATGACAATAAAAAAGAGGTCGGGCGACGATGCCTGACCTCTTTTCAGTTTATACAGTGACTTTTTCAATCCATCCTTCAGGTCCTTCTAAATCTCCAAATTGAATAGAAGTTAAGGTGTCATACAATTTCTTTGTAAGGGGGCCAACTTCTGTTTCAGAATGAAAAACATGGAAATTATCTTGCGTTTGGATCCCACCGATAGGAGAGATAACCGCTGCTGTTCCACAAGCACCCGCTTCTTTAAATTCATCTAAACGATCTAAATAAATATCGCGCTCTTCAACGCCTAACCCTAAATAATGTTCGGCTAAATAGAGGAGAGAATACTTTGTGATACTAGGTAAAATAGAAGGAGAGTCTGGTGTCACAAACACATCCTCGTGCGTAATTCCGAAAAAGTTTGCGGCCCCGACTTCTTCAATTTTTGTATGTGTAGCAGGGTCTAAATAAATGCAATCACTGAATTCTCGCTCTTGTGCTTGTTTTCCAGGGAGTAAACTAGCGGCATAGTTGCCACCGACTTTAGAAGCGCCTGTTCCATAAGGAGCTGCCCGGTCGTAACCTGAAACGATAAAGTTCGTAGGGGCGAGTCCACCTTTGAAATAAGGGCCAACGGGGGTTACAAAAACCGAAAAGATATATTCTTCTGCAGGTTTGACCCCAATATTATCACCCACCCCGATCATGTATGGGCGAATATAAAGAGTACTCCCCGACTCATAAGGAGGAACCCAATGGGCATTCGCAGCCACAACTTTTTCCACCGCATCAACAAATCTTTCGACCGGGAAAACAGGCATTAACAGGCGTTCGCAACTTCGGGCAAGACGTTTCGCATTTTCTTTAGGTCGGAATAATTGAATATCTCCCTCTTTTGTTCGATAAGCTTTCATTCCTTCAAAACTTGCTTGCCCATAGTGTAAGGCAGGTGAACCTTCGCTAATCGTTAACTTATTTTCAGTGGATAATTTTCCCTCATCCCAAGCACCATTTTTCCAATGAGAGATAAAACGATAATCTGTTTTGATATATGAGAATCCGAGATTACTCCAGTCTAAATCGACTGTTTTATTTTTTGCTTTTTCCATAAATTATATTTTCCTTTCATCTGTGGGTTAATTGACGGCTAAAGCCATATCGCCTGTACCGATTTTCTTTCTAGCATAAAGAACTTTATTGACGGCTAACGTAATGATGACGGGCAGAATAGCTCCACATAATAGATAAACACCAAAACCAATCCAACCGTTGCTATTGATCACATACAAGGGAGCAACGAAAGAACAAAAGCCCATTCCACCCATTTCAGGAACGGTAGTAAAACCAAAAACCATCGTTGCGATAGGTGCGGCAATTGCAGAAGAAATGGTCGGGCCAATTAAAAGAGCAGGATTTTTAATAATATTTGGTAGCTGTACTTTAGGAGTACATAAAACCTGAGCTAAGAAACCACCAATATCATTTTCTTTAGCAGATACAACAGCAAAGGCGAAAAACTGTGCCGTTGTTCCAATTAACATTGCCCCACTAGAAACGGGATCGAGGGCTAAGGCAACAGCTAAAGCAGCAGAAGACGCGGGAGACATCAGTAACAAACCCCAAACGACGGCTAAGATCATTGAACCAATTAGAGGACTGCCTGCGACCGCATCAGAAATGGCTGTACTGATCACAATCAAGAAAGGGGTCATGACTCTTTCAAGTAAAATACCCGCCGTTCCTCCGACCAGTAAAGCAGCAACAGGAACAGCCATCATATCAAGTGGTGTTTTCCCTGTGACTTTTTTGCCGATAAAAGTGGCTATGACACCCGCTAATAAAGCACCAATAGGTTCACCGCCGACAATACTTAAAGCGCCATCCGCTCCGGCTTGAATGGCTCCACCACCGAGCGAAGCAGCGACCATTGCACTAAAAATAGTTAATGTATTACTGTTTAACATGACAGCAATCCCGGCCCCTAATGCAGGCGCTAATAATACTTTAGCGACACCGCCAATGGTCATTAATAATGGAAGTTGGAACATTTCACCGATTGTTTCTAAGAGAAAACCTACACCAATAGTTAAAAAGATGGCATTCGCGACGCCGGATGAGGCCTTCAATATTTTTTCTTTTGTACTTTCTGCTGACTTCTTCATATTTTCCCTCCTGTTTAATCTCTTTACCTGAACCTAGACTCATTATTTTGGATAAAAAAATAAGCCCTCGTAATAACGAGTGGCTCATTTGAAGAGAAGAGCCACTAACACAAATAGGACTCTTCTTTTTGCTGGTGGGCAAAGATAGAATCCTAAGGCTCGACTAAAATAATGACTAAAAGGGGAGACGAAAATGTCTGCTGATGGTTATAAAACTTCATTGTCATTTTTTTAATTTTATTCATTTTCGCTGCCTCCTTTTACTTGGTTTAGGTAATGGAATCATTATATAGACCGTATGAGAAGAAGTCAACTATATTCTCATTTTATTTTAATTAAACATGGTTAATACCGGAATAGGATTTCTTGTTTATAACTAAATGAGAAAAAGATTAAAATTAAATGTTGACATACTCATTATCCGATGTTATTCTTTCATCAATTATTTTATAAAAAGGATGTAAAAAATGAAAAGACTATTCAGCCAAGCGATTATTATTCTTATTAAGAAGAGGATTTAGACACTGTATTTAATTTTACAGTTGTTTAAATCCTTTTCATGCTTGATTCGCTGAATGGGATTTAAAGCCCCATTCAATTGAATGAGGGCTTTTTTACTTCTTTTAAAGATCAAACTGAAAATCACAAACAACAAAGTCCAGTCTTAACTGAAGTTACGGAACATTCATAAAAAGAAAGAAGGAATTATTATGCGTTTAAGTCAAGTCGTTCGTCCAGGGCCGGGTCAATTTCTGAGTGAGGTCGGTGCCTTAAAATATCTAGATGAGAAGTTAGCTGCCTTTGATCAACCCGTATTGATTACGGGTGAGTTATCTTTTGCGGCATTTCAAAAACATTATCCAGGTTCGTTGGAATTACCTGTTTTTCATTATGATGGAACAGCTTCACATGAGGATATGGAGCGACTCTCTAAACAAGTCAAAGGCACAGATTGTATTATCGGTGTCGGGGGAGGGCGAGTCTTAGATACGGCAAAAGGGACTGCCGACTTATTAAATGTGGAACATATTACGATTCCTACAGTACTAGGCACTTGTGCAGCTTATACTCCTTTATCAGCTGTTTATCATTCCGATCATACATTTAACGAAGTGGACTATTATGAAAAAGCCCCTTTACTTTGCCTGATGGATTTAGACTTATTGGTAGCGTCTCCGAAGAAATATTTTATGGGTGGCATCGGAGACACGCTAGCAAAATGGTATGAAGCCGAAGGGATCACGCGCCATTTGGAAGGAGAACTTCCGGCAATGGTCCAAGTGGGTTTAAATACAGCGAGAGTGACGCAACAATTACTCTTAGCAGATAGTCAGGAAGCGTTAGCAAGCATGGAACGAAAAGAAGTGACCACAGCTTTCAAAAGAGTTGCGGAAGCTGTGGTTGCGATTGCTGGAACGGTGGGTGGTTTTGCCGGTGAATACGGGCGAATGGCAGGTGCTCACGCCATCCATAACGGTATGTCGCTCGTCTCTGAGACCCACGCTTATGAACATGGCATTAAAGTTTCTTACGGTGTGTTGGTCCAATTACTGGCCACGGGAGATCGAGAAGAAGTGGAACGATTACTGCCTTTTTATAAAGAAAATCATTTTCCTCATCGCTTAGCTGATTTTGGAATAGTGGATGATCTTCAAGAAAAAGCTCAACAGATTGCTGCTTTTGCTGCTGCAGACGATGAAACATTCAACTTGGTCGTTCCAAATATATCACCAGCTGTCGTTTATCATTCGATGGAGGAATTAGAACGACTGTCTTAAAATATCTATTCTCGGACCCTTTAATCAAACCCATGTAGAGTAATTTTTCTTTTGCATGGGTTTATTTTATGCTTTTCAAGGAAAGAATGAAGCGGATGTAAAAAATAACTTTTAATGATAAAAAAGCTGGTTTCTTTGCTAATATATCTCGATTTCGTTATAATTGTTAAGCAAAAATTGGAAGGAGTTTTCTAATGACCACTTATCATTCCCCTTATTCTTTTGAAGAGTTACCGATCGAACCTCACCGTTACCGGTTAGTTCAGGCGCGAGCTTGTCCTTTTGCTCATCGAACAACGATTGCTCGAGAGCTTCTTGGGTTAGACGAAGTCATTTCTTTGGCAACGGTTGATTCTGTTCATTCCCCAGAGGAGGGCTGGCTCTTTCGTTTAGATGAAAATAACGAAGATCCTGTTTTAAAAGTTAAAGATGTGAAGTCTCTTTATTTAAATACGGACGCCACTTATGAAGGGCCTTATACGGTTCCGGCACTCGTAGACACTGATTCCAAGAAGGTTGTAATGAGTGAATCTCTCGATCTTTTACGATTATTTTCAACTCGCTTTCAACCGCTTCATCAAAAAACAGCGATTGACTTATATCCAAAACACTTAGCGGAAGAGATTGACACCTGGAATCAAGCGATCTCTGATCAGCTATTAATCATGTCTTATAAAATTGGCTATGCCGAAGAACAAGCAGACTACGAAAAGTATGTGCAGTTATATTTTGATTTTTTAGATCAAATTGAAGAAAAATTAGCAAAAAATCGTTATTTATTAGGCGAGCAATTAACAGAAAGCGATCTTGTTTTATATACCCCCCTTATTCGTTTAGAGGTGGCTTATAAATACATTTTCAGTATTTTGAAAAAGTCTATACGTACGGATTATCCAAATATTATGAATTATATGCGTGAACTTTATCAAATACCCGCCTTTAGAAATTCTACTGACTTTGAAGCGATCAAAGCAGGTTATTACACGGGAACGCTGGGACAACGATCTTTCAAGCGCGAAATCGTCCCTGTTGGTCCTGATATGAGTTGGTTAAACGAACTGCACCATAGAGATAAATAAATTTTAGGAGAATGTCCATGCAAGTCGAATTTTTTCATGATGTTATTTGTAGTTTTTGTTTTCCCATGTCTTACCGAATGCGTAAAGTCGCCGAAAAATATCCTCGGCTCGAGATTAAGCACCGCTCTTTCGCTTTAGGCTGGGAAAAAGAGCAATTTATTCAAATGTTTGGTTCCCATGAAGCAGTAAAACCAGGGGTAATGAGTCACTGGGAACATGCTAATCAAAATGATGATGAACATCGTTTTAATATTGAAGGAATGAAAGAGGAAGATTTTTTATTCCCGACGTCAAAAAATGGTTTAATTGCAGCTAAAGCTGCTGGAAGAGTAGCGGGAGAGGCTGGCTACTGGGATGTTTTTGATGGTATTCAAGACGCTTTATTTGTCCAAAATAAAGATATTTCTCAGCAAACGGTCCTCGAAGAAGTTGTAGAGAAGACAACAGTTGATACAGCAGCATGGCGAAACCAGTATGAGGATCCAGCAACTGAACAAGCGGTTCTCGAAGACTTACAGCGCGTGCAAAGTTATGGTATCCAAGGCGCGCCTGCTTTAGTTATCGAACAAAAATACCTGATCAGTGGGGCTCAACCGCAAGAAATTATCGAAAAAACGATCGAAGAAATAGCTGAAAAGGAAGGGTTTCAACTGCAAGGTCTCCAATCATTAGGGAATGCTGGAGAAGCTTGTCGTTTTGAAGATGGTCAATGGATTTGTGATTAATAAGTAAAAAGGATGAATAAAATAAATGAACCCCAGGAGCAGACAAACTCCTGGGGATCTTTTTGATTAAATCAACTCAAAAGTGCCGAATAACTGCGGATGATAAACATCTTGTGTTTTTAAGAAATTTTGCAAAGCTTCGATGGCATGGACCTCTAAATTCTTATGGTCTTTTCCGTATTTTTCAGGCACTCCTTGATGGGTGACATAACTGACAGCGTAGGTTTTATTCTTATCAATGCGTTCATCGCCAATCAATAATTTTTGGATGCGATGATTTTTAGGGTTTTCTGCTTTAAAAAACACTTTTAATCCAAGGGACCGTTTCACATAGCCACCCATTTGCTGATACGGATCAGCGGAATAGGTTCTCTCCAAATTTTCTTCAAGCATTTCGTAAATTTCGCGTCCCGTCATTTTAACAGTTGAGACGGGTGGATTTACGGGAATAATTTGATGCAACTGACGTAAAGTAATCGGACCCGCATCAATCGGAGCCCCATATCGCCATCCATTAGAAAAAGCGAGATCTGATTTTGTTTCCTGTTGGATAGCTTCTAAAAGAAAATTATCCATAGTGCTTTCTGTATTCCACCCTCGATGAAGAATCCCGTCCGTGTAGCCAACAATTTCTTCTAGTTTCTCTTTAGAGGACGCCATTGTTTGCTCTACCTGTTCTTTCATTTGGGAATCTTCAGGGATATCTTCGGTTAGTCGGATCAAGGAATGATCCAATGCGTGAATTTTTTTATTCTCTATAGTGAGATCCAAACGACCGATAAAAGAACCTTGTGAACCCGACTGGATAATCGTTGTATCTCCAATTTGAACAGGTTCCGCGAGTCGATTATGGGTATGACCACTTAAGCAGATATCGACCCCTTCTATTTCTTTCATCATTTTTACATCTTGCGGAAAACCAAGATGAGATAAAACAACAATTAAATCGACATCTTGATCCTGTAGCTCTGTGATATATTGCGGAAGTTCTTCGTTTCCCAAAGTAAAATATACCCCTTCACTAAAATGAGCGGGCATTGTTTTATCAATAACCGTTGCCGCAATGCCAATGACGCCGATAGAAATTCCATCCTGTTTGAGAATTGTGTAAGGCTCGAAGTATAATTCGTCGGTGTCTTCTGCATAAGCGTTAATGGCTAAAATAGGGTATTTTAATTTTTTACCAATTGTTTCTTTTAAGTGAGCAGGGCCATAAGCAGTATCCCAATGAAAAGTCATGGCTTGAATCCCTAAAGTATTTACTAAAGGGATGAGATTGAGCCCTTTCGATTGGACGGCTTCATAAGTTCCATGAAAAGTATCGCCATTATCCAGAATAAAAGTTGAACGTTCTTCGCGGAGATCATCAAAAATTGTCTGCATACGCGCAAACCCGCCTACCTTCTCCAGCGTGATACCTTCCTGATTATAAAAGTGGTCGAGATGAGGCGCGATATAGCCATGGGTGTCATTGATTTGAATCATTGATAATTCTTTTTTCATCGGTCTAGCTCCTTCTTATTTGATCGTCATAAGTCAAGTCATTTAAGGAGTAAAAGCTCTTACTCGTCATCCGTTTAGCTCAACTATAGCACGAGGAATGTATTTTCAAAAGTATTCAGTTTATCTCTGTTGATGTCGTTGACAAAAGCGATTTCTTTGTTAAATTAGAGGATATATAGAAGGAAGCGGGAGATAATGCGAAAGCTTCACCATGTTTTATATCAATTACCAACGAAAATAAAGATAGCGCCTATTTATTTTTTGCTTTATTATTTTTTGTTTAGTATTTTTTCAGGGGATCAATCAACGGGTCAAAAAATAGCTGTTGTTATAATCAGTGTTCTATGTATTTTGATCGCTAATGGTATGTTTTATCCACCCAAATCAAAATAATTAAAAGGCAGGGAGCAACGCTGACTTTTTGATATTTTAATCTGATGATTTTCTGAAAGAAGCAGTTCCAATTTTTAAAAATAGACTCACTCCTATAAATGATGAGTGAGTCCATTTCTTTTCTGAATTTAAAAAGCAAATTCCTCGATAAAGGTTTGCTGATCCGTCACATTATTGTCAGTTAGTAAACCTTTAGCGGCTGCAAGCATCGGTGGTGGCCCACAGACATGCCAATTGGCCGTGTCGTAAAGCTCTTCAAGTCCTTCCTTTTGAATAAAATCATGATCGATAAAACCAAAAGGATAACCCGGAACTTCTTCACCACTAAATATCAAATGATAAGAGAAGTTAGGAAATGTTTCTGCAATTTCCTTTAGTTCATCTAAATGCATCAGATCATCTTCAACATCAAGCCCCCAAACAAAAGCGATGCGACGATTGGAATTTACGGCAATTTCATGACGCAAAACACTTAAATTAGGAGTGACACCAATTCCACCAGATAATAGGACCATCGGTGTTTCCGCTTTTTTCTCTTCTTCAGGATAGTAATTTCCATAAGGCCCTTCAATGGTCAGTCTGTCGTCTATTTCCACTTGATCTAAGTTATTCGTAAAGTCTCCGGATTCTTTGATCATCACTTCGACTACCTCGCGACTGTGTTCAGGTGCACTTGAGAGAGAAAAAGGATGGGCCTCACTGGAGACGCTTGAATCAACAAAGCGAAAGAAAGCATATTGACCAGCTTCGTAATTGACCATTTCTCCATTTTCAGGT
Organism: uncultured Atopostipes sp.; assembly: GCA_910588235.1. Taxonomy (GTDB): domain Bacteria; phylum Bacillota; class Bacilli; order Lactobacillales; family Carnobacteriaceae_A; genus Atopostipes. Next base: position 58,755 of record CAJUOQ010000008.1, read on the forward strand.
TTTAAATGAAATTTATAGATGGTTGGAGTTGGTTTTTCAATATGGACAATTTTATATTTAGGTAAACGCGCCAAATGAATTTTATAAATAAAATACCAACCAAGGGCGATCACTGTATAAGAAGTTGCTAAGCCTCTGAAAACAATATTATTCCGGATGTAAATAACATTATAAAGATGGAAATGAATAGCAATCACACTGACGATCGCTAAACGATGTAACCATAGATGCCGATTACGTTTGAAATAAGTTTCCTTAAGCTTAAGGAGCTTATTCGACTTCTGAATAAATGTATCGGATAAGACAAAAATACCTGTGAACATGACAACGAACAAAGTGAGTAAGCCTACATATCCCCAGATCGATGTGTCTGAAATGTCTAACGATAAAATTCGCTCCCAGCCACTCCAACGAATCGTGACATGGATCAACAAAGTAATCGGTAAAGCCATGGCCATCCACCCATGAACTTCATACATTTCCGTTAAACCTAATTCTTTTTCAATCATTTTAGGACGTACAGCAATCAACACCAGGCTTAACATAATACAATAAGACAAAACACCGGTCGCAGTCGAAAAGAATACTTGGGCTGTACCCGGATTAAACTCCCGCAATAAGGCCCAAATTAAGGAACCAAACATAAGAACAGCGAGCATGGGGAAAAACCACTTCAATAAATTCTTCTTCATCATTCTACCTCACATTTTAGATTTAGCATTTGCTATGCAAATCGAACTTATCGAAATCCATATTCAATTTCCCCCGATAAACCCAAAATATCGTGATGTAAACCATCGATTTTAATGATGAATGAGTTACTACAATTTTTTTAAGTTGATCTTTTTATAATAAAAGATTGCATAACAATACTAGTTTACAAAGTGTAGTATCCATCTCATTCATTGTTTAAAACCTACCACAATTATTTATTTTAATTCAATAATAAAGGCTTGAAAGGACACATATTTTAAACACTGGAAATGTAAAAGCATCCCTTCTTCTTAATGATCCGGTTGCAAGTAATAAACGGTGTGGTAAAATGAAAAAAATTTAGTAAATAGTGGTGATGAGAAATGGAAATTAAATTAGCAACGCTTCAAGATATTCCTGCCTTGCAAGAACTTTTTAGGATAGGACGCCAAAGACAGCGTCAGAATGGAATTACCCAGTGGGCAGAGGGCTATCCTTCTGAGGAGTTAATCAGGGAAGATATCGAAAGAGAGGCTGCGTACATTTGTTTAACGGATGAAGGCGAACTAGTTGGAGCAATTTCAGTTTTTACTGCGCCAGATCCTACTTATTTTGAAATTGAAGGCGAATGGTTAGATGATGAACCTTATGCCTCTGTCCATCGTATTGTAACTAATGGACAAGCAAAAGGTTTGGGGCAATATTTACTCAAATGGGTACAAGGGCAGTACGATAATATCCGGATCGATACGCATAAAGAAAATGAACCAATGAAGTACGTCTTAACGAAATTAGGTTTTGAATATTGTGGGGTAATTTATTTGGAAAATAATGACGCAAGGAATGCTTATCACTATGTTGCTACGCGTTAATAAGGTAAAATTTTGATAGAAGAAATCGATAAAGTCGCTTTGCTTACATAAACCTAACACTCTTTTTTAATGAGTGTACCGAAAGGAAGAGCAAAATGAAAAAAATTGTTCCGCATTTTTGGTTTGAGACAGATGCAAAAGAAGCGGTCGATTTCTACATGTCCTTGTTTGAAGATTCAGAATTATTGGTTATACAAGAGCTCGAAGGAACACCATCGGGAGAAAATACGGTTGTTTATGAATTTAATCTGGCTGGTCAACATTTTGCAGCTCTTAATGGTGGACCTCTTTTTAAAATAAATCCTTCTATTTCAATGACTGTTCTTGGGGATAGTAAAGAAGAAATCCAAGAGCTTTGGGATCAACTAGTATCCGGTGGAAAAGCATTAATGCCGCTGCAAAAGTATGATTTTAGTGATTTTTATGGCTGGGTAGAGGATAAATATGGCTTAACTTGGCAACTTATTAGTGCTGAAGGAATGCCTTACGAACAAAAAATTATTCCGTCTTTAATGTTTTCTGGTACAGTCAATGGCAAGGCGCGCGAAGCGATGTCTTATTATACAGAACTGTTCCAAGATGGAGAAGTACTCGCCATTCATGAATATGAAGAGGGGCAGGTAAATACACCACAAGCCGAAATTGCACATGCTACTTTTAAAGTGATGGATATGGAGATGACCGTTGCTGATAATGGGGAAGAAACAGATTATACATTTAATGAGGCTGTTTCTTTAATGCTCATGTGCGTCACGCAAGCCGAGATTGATTATTATTGGGAAAAGTTATCAGCAGATCCAAAAGCAGAGCAGTATGGCTGGTTAAAGGATCCATTTGGTGTCTCTTGGCAAATCGTTCCTACTAATTTAACGGAATTGTTAAGTACAGGAACGCGTAAACAAATCAATGCTGTCATGGAAGAATTTTTAGAAATGAAGAAAATCAATATAGAAAAACTAGAGCGCATTTGGGAAAGCGCTGGCGAATAAAAAAAGAGACTTGTGAGAAAAATATCTCGCAAGTCTCTTTTTTATTGTGTTTAACGAATTGTTTTCATTGCTTTGGCCCATAGGACTGTTTGATCAAGTGTGTTTTCAATAGATTCATTATGGTATTCACCCGGTTTGAATTCAGACATGTTTTCGAAGTCTGTAAATATGCTTAGAGCACCAGAAGGCGAAACAACAGCAATACCTACGTTTGTTAACATTTGACGGAGAGCTAGCGTCGCAGAAACACCTAATGTAGAACCATAAGAGACTGATCCGGCAGCTTTATTTGCCCATTCTGGACCAAGGTGATCGATCGCATTTGCTAGAGAAGGTGAGATATTTCTGTTGTATTCTGGTGTCACAAAAATATAACCGTCTAGTTCGTCAATCTTTTTCGACCATGCTTGTACGTTTTCATCTTCATATTGTTTATTTAACATAATAGGTGGAACACCGTTAAATTCTTCAAAATCATAATCTTTAATATCAATTAATTCAAATTCTGCGTCAGATCTATCTTCTGTAAAAGACATGACCCAATCAGCAACTTGCGTGCTGACACGACCATCACGAGTACTACCAATAATAACACCAATTTTAACCATAAAATGTATTTCCTCCAATAAATAATTTAAGTAGGTGACATAAATCACACTCTCTTCATATTATCTTGAATCCGAGGCGAAGGCAAGAAAAGAAGATTCAAAAAGAAAAACTTTACGATCTCTGAGAATCGTAAAGTTTTTTAGCGACTAAAAATTAAAAGTCCTCTAAATCTTCTTCTTTTGATGAGTTGTTTGCATCGTCGTTTCCGGTTTTTTTCTCTTCATCTGGTTTATTTAAGGCACTGCGCCACCAGTTGAATAGAAGGTAAATAATAACAGCTGCTCCAATAACGATTAATACTGGAATCCAAGGACTTCTTGTAACAGTCATAATGCGATCAGCCGTATCCTTAAATGCTTCAGAGAAAAAAGCTTCCTCACTAATATCTCGAGTGTAGTGGTAATCTAAGTAATCGTATAAAATATTTTCTACTTCTGTATCCATCAACACTTTTGCTTGTGAACCAGTCACTAAATGGTAAGAAAATTCATAGTCATAAAAATCATAATTTTCAAAATGAACCAATAAGAGATGGGCTTCATCTGTGAAAAGTTCATCATATAAATTATTTGCAAAAGCATCAATTTCATCAGGGGTTGGATTTGGATCACCATCAACATTATCTGTAATGTACACAAAAGGCTGAATATTTGTTTCATCGTAGAAATATTTGAGTCCATCTTCTAGTTCAATCGGCTCTCGAATCCATTCGAGTTCATCTTCATAATAAGCCGTTTCATTTACCAAGCCTTCTTCAATCGGCTCTCTTTCTCTCGATGATTGGTTGACTTGGACTGTTTCGACTGCCGTATTATTATTTGTTCCTGGCACAAGGGTCCAAGCAAAGTTAAAGATAAATAAAATAATAATCATGAAGACAAGACCTGGTAAACAGCCGCCGCAACCCATGCAACCGCCACAACCTCCACGGCCATAACGTCTACGACCAAAGCCTCCATAGCCACCGTAGCCGCCAAAGAAGGGTCTAGGCCCCCAAAAGCCACCTGTTCGTCTATAACCGCCGGAGTTGCCACCGGGTCTACTTCCTCTACCGCCTATGTTTCTTCCGCCACGTCCGCGAGATCCGCCGCCACCTAAACGACGTCCACCGCCACGGCTTCCACCAAATGAGCGTCCGCCTCCGCGACCGCCACCAAAACCGCCGCCACCGAAGCCTCCGCCGCCTCCACGGCCGCCACCGCCTCTAGCCATATCATCACTCCTCTTATAAAATATGCAATTTTATTTTACCACAAGTATTTGTAAAACATAAAAAAATACAACAATTTATTAAAAACCCTACTTTAGGCGGAGTTGTTGTGAAATTTAATTTAATGAAAATATTAAAAATAATGTAAAGCGCTTGCATTTCTAGCGTAATACATATATAGTTAAAAAGAAAAAGAGGAGCTTGTATAGACAAGTGTTTGTGAAAGCATACAAGTTCAAAAATAAGGAGGAAAAAGAATGGCTGATTTTACAGAAGATGCCAAAAAACTCTTGGAAGATATTGGTGGAAAAGAAAATATCAAAGCGGCTACCCATTGTGTCACTCGTATGCGTTTTGTTTTAAATGATGAAAGTAAAGCCGATGTGGATGCTATCGAAGATATTCCATCTGTTAAAGGAACCTTCACTCAATCCGGACAATTTCAAGTAATTATTGGGAACCAAGTGGCGGACTTTTATAATGAATTTTCTAAAGTGTCTGGTATTGAAGGGGTTTCGAAGGATGATGCAAAAGAAGCAGCAAAATCAAATCAAAACTGGTTCCAAAGAGCCTCTTCCGTTATGGCGGAGATCTTTAGTCCTTTGATTCCAGCAATTGTTGTTGGTGGTTTGATTTTAGGATTTCGTAATATTTTAGAAGGGGTCGAATTTGGTGAATGGGGCTTAATTGTGGATAATTCTCAATTTTGGGCTGGAGTCAATGATTTCTTATGGCTCATTGCGGAAGCTATTTTCCATTTCTTACCTGTGGGAATTACTTGGTCCGTGACTCGTAAGTTGGGAACCACTCAGATTTTAGGAATTGTTTTAGGGATTACATTAGTTTCCCCTCAATTATTAAATGCTTATGGTGTAGCAGAGACGGCAGCGGCAGATATTCCCCAATGGGACTTTGGTCTCTTTCAAATTGATATGATTGGGTATCAAGCACAAGTGATTCCGGCAATTTTGGCAGCGCTTGTATTGGCTTATTTAGAGAAGTTTTTCCGAAGAATTATTCCGGAATCCATCTCGATGATTTTTGTGCCTTTATTCGCTTTATTGCCAACAGTGATTATTGCTCACGTCGTGTTAGGACCGATTGGTTGGCAGTTGGGACAATGGATCTCGCAAGGTGTAATGGCGGGGTTATCTAGTAGCTTTAACTGGTTGTTTGGTGCTTTGTTTGGAACACTGTATGCACCGCTGGTTATTACAGGTTTACATCACATGACAAACGCGATCGATTTACAACTTGTAGCCGATTATGGTGGAACCATCTTATGGCCAATGATTGCACTTTCGAATATTGCTCAAGGTTCAGCAGTCCTTGCTATTTGGTGGATGCATCGTGGAGATAAGAAAGAAGAACAAGTTTCATTCCCTTCAATGATTTCAGCTTATCTGGGTGTTACAGAGCCGGCTATGTTTGGGATCAATATTAAGTATATGTATCCATTTATTGCGGGGATGATCGGTTCCGGAGTGGCTGGTTTGTTTTCAGTATTAACCGGTGTCACCGCAAACTCAATTGGTGTTGGAGGTCTGCCGGGAATATTAAGTATCCAGACGGACTCTATGCTAATGTTTGGGATCGCTATGGTTATTGCATTTATCATTCCAATTATCCTCACGGTTGTCTTTGAAAGAAGAGGAATCTTCATGCAAGAACCGGGGGCAGTTGAAGACGATACGCCAATGATTGGTGATGTTTAAGCACTAAATAGTTAAAATGAAAAAGTGGTTGGACAAAAACTGTCTAGCCACTCTTTTCATGAGTGAACAAAATGATTAAAAATAAAAAAGAAATATGAAAAGGAGCATAAACTCTTGCATTTTAAAGACAAGGTTATTTATCAAGCATATACGAAATCGTTTAACGACACGGATGGAAATGGCTATGGTGATATTAAAGGAGTCACTGAGAAACTTCCTTATTTAAAAAAATTAGGGGTAGATATGGTCTGGCTAAATCCATTTTATGTCTCTCCTCAAAATGATAATGGTTATGATATCGCAGATTATAAAGCGATCGATCCCATGTATGGCACAATGGAAGATGTCGAAGAAATGATCGCCGTTGGAAAAGAATATCAGATTGATTTTATGTTTGATTTAGTGTTGAATCATACGTCAACTGAACATGCATGGTTTCAAAAAGCGTTAGCTGGAGACAAAAAATATCAAGATTATTATATTTTACGTGAGGCTGTCGCAGGGCAAGAATACCCTACGAACTGGGACTCAAAATTTGGTGGCCCCGCTTGGCAGCCTTTTGGCGATACTGGGAAATATTATTTAAGTTTATATGATCCTACACAAGCAGACCTAAATTGGCGCAATCCGGAAGTTCGGAAAGAAGCAGCGGATATTGTAAATTTTTGGATGGATAAAGGCGTCAAAGGCTTTCGTTTAGATGTGATTAACGTAATTGGAAAAGATGAAAAACTCATAAATTCCACGGGTGATATTGATCAAGAAAAATCATTATATACCGACAAACCAATTGTGCATGAATATTTGCGCGAGCTAAACCACAACAGCTTTGGTCAAGATCCAGAAATCATTACGGTCGGTGAAATGAGTTCCACATCCATTGAAAGTAGCATTGAATATTCCAATCCTAAAAATGATGAATTAACGATGGTTTTTAATTTCCATCATTTAAAAGTCGATTATCCTAATAAAGAAAAATGGACAAAAGCTCCTTTTGATTTTTTAGAATTAAAACAGTTAATCAATGACTGGCAAATTGGCTTAGGTGAAAATGGGGGCTGGAACGCTTTATTCTGGAACAACCATGATCAACCAAGAGCGATTAGCCGTTTTGGAAATGATACACAATACCGTGAAAAAACAGCGACCAGCCAAGCTCATATCCTCCATTTCTTACAAGGCACGCCTTATATTTATCAAGGGGAAGAAATAGGAATGACCGATCCACATTTCACGGAGTTGGAACAATACCGAGATATCGAAAGTATTAATGCCTACAAGCAGTTAAAAGAAAAAGGAGTTCCACATGCAGAAGCGATGGCTATTCTTGCTCAGAAATCTCGCGACAATAGCCGCACACCGATGCAGTGGAATGCCAAAGAAAATGCTGGTTTTACTGAAGGTACTCCGTGGCTGCAAGTTGCCCATAACTATCCAGAAATTAACGTTGAGCGTGAGCTAGCAGAAGGCGAAATTTTTCCTTATTACCAACGACTCATTCAATTACGAAAAGAACGAAAAATTATTCGTGAGGGAAGTTACCAACCCATGTTTTTAGAACATGAACAACTTTGGGCTTATCGTCGAATTTTAGATGACGAAGAGATTATTACGTTCGCAAATTTCTATGGCAAACCTTTAAAGGTTGATCTTTCAAGTGAAGTAGCTGATCAGGCATGGCATTATCTCCTTGGCAATTATGGCGAAAAATCGTTTAATATGACTTTGGAATTAGAACCTTATGAAGCCATCAGTTTTGAGTATAAATCATAAATAGATGACTTAAGTGCGTACGGTGAGAACCGTGCGCTTTTTTAGTATGACGGGCATGTGCTATGTCTAGGGTGGAAGTCCCTAAAGAAC
>CAJUOQ010000009.1 GCA_910588235.1 uncultured Atopostipes sp.
TATTAGTCAAACTCAAAAACAAGGAAATTCAGGACATTTTCATTTGTGATTGACACACAAAGTTAAAACCTTCAAAAATTAATGAACTGTTTTTTCTAAATCCCAATATGTGACAGTTCCTGTAGCTTCAGTTTCTAAGGCAATGGTATCTTGTCCTTCTTCTGGATACACACGGGTAGTTAATGTATATTCACCATCATTTACAAAAATTTCAATCGATGAAGTGTCGACGAATATTTGTAACTGGTTAATCTCAGCAACCGGCGTCATTCGCTTCCGACGGCCATAACCACTCTTGCCGTGTTTTAAGGTTAAGATTTCGCCATCATAGATAAGTTCTGTATCTTGTCGCAATTTTAAATGGAATGGCGCTGACTGGTCAAAGTCAATCAGTAATTCATAAACTTCTCCTGCTAAATCTGTCGTTTGATCTAAATCTCTTTTTATTTCATTGTGACGTAATTGTTTATATTCTTCTAGTGGCCGTTGGTGTAATTGCCCATCAACGAATACTAATTCCCGCGGCAACGCCATCGCATGCTGCCATCCACGAGCAATCGTTGGGTTGGTATATTCTGGCATAATATCACCCACGCCCATCCAGCTCCACATGATCCGACGGCCTTGATCATCTTCAAACGTATGAGGCGCATAGAAGTCAAATCCACGGTCAAATTCTTGGAACTCTGTTGTAGGAGTCATTTTCATCTCTTCCCAATCGGTGTCTCCGACTAGATAACCTGCGACATGGGGGTTATTATGTTTATATTTTTCGGCAAGAATTCCTTGAGGAGATAAGACTAAAACTGACTGCTCTTCTAATTCAAAGAAGTCAGGACATTCCCACATATAGCCTTGCTCTTCATCCCCTTCTAAAAGGGTTCCGTGGTAGGTCCAGTCTTCTAAGTCCGCCGAGTCATAGACTAAAATACTTCCTGTATTTTTTTCTGTCCGTGCACCTAGTACCATATAATAATGACCATCTTTTTCTAGTAATTTGGGGTCACGAATATGGTCGGTAAAACCTGTTGGAAAATCCGTATGGGCAATGACTACTTCACGGTAGTCAACTTCAAAGCCGTCTTTACTCACGACATGCACCACATGCTGTTCACGTCCACTAAATATATAATCATAATCTCCCGGTTTTTTCACGTTTCCTGTATAGAAAAAATGCACTTCTCCATCTTTTTCTATTGCACTTCCTGAATAAACACCGTCCGGATCATAAATATTTTCAGGCGACATAAAGATTGGTTCTTGTTTAAAGTTCACCATATCTTTGGATGTCATATGACCCCAATGAGTCGCACCTCCTGTTGGATCTTCTGGTACATATTGATAATAAATATGGTAGGTACCATTAAATTGAATGGCACCATTCGGGTCATTTAACCAACCCGTTTCTGGCATCACATGATAATTCAATCGCCACGGATCTTGTTTGACTTTTTCTTGTAAATCTTTTAAATGCATTGTATTCATCTCCTAATATGTTTTAAATTTCTGCACGAATTTGTTTGCCTTGAACTCTGACTAATGCAAATCCTACGACAAATGAAACAGCTGTAATAATCAAATATTGTACAAGTGCGCCGCTATCTCCTACATATAATAGCAAGCCTGGAATAAATGTAATCCCCATCCCTGGCGCTGCTAAATTAAGAATATAAGTTAATAAGCCTCCAACTGCTCCTCCAATCATTCCTGAAGTAAATACACGAAGTGAGCGTAAGTTAACACCGAATAATAAGGGTTCTGTCACACCAAATACAGTCGGTACTGCTGAAGATATCATATTTGTTCGACGAACGGCATCTTTCATTAAGAAAGCTGTCCCTAATGCGGCACCAAACTGACCTGCCATACTCATAGTTGTTAATGGTTGAATCATATTCAAGCCTGTATCACTTAGTAAACTTATTTCTATAATACCAAGTGAATGGTGTAAACCTGTAATCACTAGCAATTGTTGCAAAGCACCAAATAAAATATAACCAATGCCTAACGGTGCATTAATCACTGATACCAAGCCGTTAATGACGAAAGATTCGGCTCCTTGAATAATAGGCCCTAAAACAAATAATATAATACCAATGGTGACTGTGATTGTTAAAAAGGGCGTCACAATTAAATCCATAATTTGTGGAACCCAGGATCGGAACCATTTTTCTAATTTAGAAATTAACCAACCGGCAATAATGGCCGGGAAAATAGAGCCTTGATACCCATAAACATTGATGCCGAATATAGCTAGCGGTTCGGCAGTATCTCCGAGGACATCATAAGCATTCGGTAACTGTGGCGCAACCATCATTAGCCCCACAACAATACCAATAATCGGATTACCACCAAATTTACGTGTAGCACTATAGGCAATCAATACAGGTAGAAAACCGAAAGCCGTATCGGTTAGCATGGTAAATAGTGACTCAATATCCGGTGACATCGTCATCCCTAATTCACCGAGCAATTCACGAATACCCATTAATAAACCGGTCGTCACTAAAGCAGGAATCAATGGTACTAAAATATCAGCTAAGATCCGCACCAGCTTTTGCAGTGGGTTTAAATTTGCATAAGCGTCTTCTTTGACCGATGAATCGGTGTCGGCAGCGGCACTTCCTGACATTTCTTGTTCAAAATCAGCGTATACTTCGTTAACCAACCCTGTACCAAATACAAATTGGTGTTGGCCAGTCGAATAAAAATAACCTTTATTTTCTGTTATATTTTCTGCTTCTTCTTTATCGACCACGTCATCGTCTTTTAAAACGACACGCAAGCGGGTCGCACAATGCTCATAGTTTGAGATATTGTCCTTACCACCAAGGACTTCTAACAATTCTTTTACTGTTTTTTCATGTTTCATTTTAGCATCCTCCTAAAATTTTCTTGTACTTTCCCAAAAAAACGGAACCGGTTACACTTTTATGGTAAATCATTCTCAAATAGATTGCAAGCCCTTCCTGTAAAACAATAAAAAATGGTGCATTTTGTCTAAAAAGAACAAATGCATCATTTATTTTTTATTATAATTATTGTTTAGTCGCTTCTTCTAAAATATTTTGTAAGAATTCTCCGCGGTCCACGTTGACCGTCTTCTTTTCACCATATTTACGGACAAATAATTCATTACCCCCGATCACGATTTGATAAGGAATTTTTTACGTAGGCACAGCCCAACTTAACAACACATCTTCTCACTCTAAACGAAAATCATAATGATCCGAACTTGCCACATGATGCTGTACGACAAACAGCAAACCATTCTGCTCTTCTTCAATCTTACCCTCAGGGTCTGTTGTTTGCTTAAAATCTCTTTTTTCTTTATACCTCTTTAGATCTTTTCCTATGCACCTCACCACTCTCTAGTTTTATCAACAACTAGCGCAAACGAAAAATTATAGGATTCCATTTCTGTCAATTTACTGGAAATTCTCCGCTCCGTAGTTTCGTATTTTAACTTCCTCACCACAAGAAACTTTCCCCGATTTCATTTTCTAATTTCAAATCCGCAAGAAACACGTCACGGCTTCATATTTCATTTTCAAAACCGCTGTAGCTACTATCCTCGTTTCTGCACGCTCATTCTACAAAAATTAAAATAAAAAAAACTGGTAAATCCCCAACATTTTGTCAGAAATCTACCAGTTAATTTAGTATTTAAAATCAAACTTTATTTATCGATTAAACCTTCTTCTTCTAAGAATTCGCGAGCGACATCATGCGGTTCGCGCTTTTCCAAATCCACTTCCGCATTCAATTCTGACATTTTTTCTTCATCGATACGACCAGCTAATGAATTTAACACATCTTCAAGTTCTGGATGTTCTTCCAGCACTTCGTTTCGAATAATAGGCGCTGCATCATACGGTGGGAAGAAGTCTTTGTCATCTTCTAAGATTACTAAATCAAATGCAATTATCCGCCCTTCTGTTGTATATCCAGCAATAACATCCACATCGCCTTGGTCAATGGCTTGATACATCAAAGCCGGCTCCATACCTTTTACTTCTTTAAAGTCAAAATCATAACGCTCGCTAAGGCCTGGATAGCCGTCGTCGCGCTCAGTAAAGGTATGATCTGCTCCCAAAACTAATTCATCCCCAACTTCAGCTAAGTCAGAGGTTGTTTCTAAGTCATATTCTTCTGCTGTTTCTTTCGTCACAACCATCGCGTAAGTATTATTATAACCATAATTTTCTAGCCAAGTGATATCCAACTCTTCATCAAGTGCTGTCTTAGCTTTGTCCAATAATTCGTCAGAATCACCATCTAAACCTAAATGCATATTTGACAGTACTGAACCTACATATTCTAAGTATAAATCTACTTCATCATTTTTAATTGATTCAAAAATAACAGGGCCTGATAAGTTATCTTCAATTCTTGTCTTTAAATCTGTATTTTCATCAATTAATATTTCGAGCATTTCAGACATTACATATTGCTCACTATAGTCTTTTCCACCCACAACGATTTCATCACTTTTTGAACAACCTGCTAATGTCAATATAAATACAACACTAGCTAGTAAAAACGAAACTAATTTTGACTTTTTAAATTCCATATAAATATCCTCCTATTTTAATTTACCTGCACTTCTTGGTGTCAGTTTAATTTCAACATATTCTAATATTTTATCCGCAATAATCGCTAACAAAGCAGCAGGTATCGCTCCTGCTAAGATCATTTCATTACGATATAACTGAATGCCTTTGAAAATAAATTCACCTAAGCCGCCCCCGCCAATATAAGCAGCGATTGTAGTTGTTCCGATATTAATGACTGTCGAGACACGAATACCGGCCATAATCACAGAAAGAGCTTGTGGCAATTCAATCATACGCAATATCTGCATATCCGTCATTCCCATTCCTCTAGCTGCATCCACCATCGAAGGCGAAACTCCTTCAATTCCGGTATAGGTGTTTTTAATAATTGGTAATAAAGCATATAAAAAAAGAACTAGTATAGCTGTCTGCTTACCAATTCCTAAAATAGGTATCAAAATTCCGAAAAATGCAATACTAGGAATTGTTTGAAAAACATTCGCAATCGCTAAGATAGGCTCCGCCAAGCGACGATATCTAGTGATTAAAATTCCCAAAGGCACGCCGATTAAGATAGCGATCAGTAATGCCGTTCCTGTCATTTGTAAATGTTCAATGATTAAATGAAATAAAGTATCTAAATTATTATTTAAAAAATTTAAGAGTTTCATATACTCCGATCCCTTCTTGATTCTTTAATTAATTCTTACCTAATATATCGATTAAAATAGCTCGTGTAACAACTCCCAATAATTTACCCTGCGCATCCAGAACAGGTAGTTGACCAACTTTCTCATCGGCCATTAAGGATAAAACCTGACTAACATTCATCTCTTGATCTGTAATTATGGGTAAATCGGTTTTCATAATATCTTCTAAGTTCACTTGTTCATCTTCTAAATGATTTAAAATATGATGTAATGTTACAAAACCTACAAATTTTTCATGATCATCCACTACCGCTAACCGATTAACGTTTGCTTTTTTTATTTTAGCAAGTGCTTGACCATAACGACTATCAGGTGAAATAGTTACAGGATCTTTTTCCATTATATCTTTTACGTATATATATTCTGGATGTTTTAATAAACTATCATGATCCAGAAATTCTTCCACAAACCCATGCAATGGATTTTTTATAATGTTTTCAGGTGTATCATATTGAACAATTTTTCCATCTTTCATAATAACAATTTTATCTGCTAGTTTTAAAGCTTCATCAATATCGTGTGTGACAAATATAATCGTTTTATCTAGTTCATCACGTATTTGTAAAAATTCATCTTGCAAAATCGATCGAGTAATCGGATCTAATGCTCCAAATGGTTCGTCCATCAAAATAATATCTGGATCGGACGCTAAAGCTCGAGCTACACCAATTCTTTGTTGTTGTCCGCCGCTCAATTCTTCTGGATAACGATCATAGAATTTCTCAGCAGGCATGCCCACAAATTCCAGCAATTCTCTGGCTCGTTTTTCCCGATCTTCTTTCGAGACTTTCTTTAAATAAGGCACTAAGCTCACATTTTCAGCAATGGTCATATGAGGGAAAAGTCCAACGTTTTGAATCACATAACCAATATTTCTTCGTAATTCTACTTCATCCATCTCATCAATATTATTCCCATCAACGGTAATTTTTCCTTCCGTAGCTTTGACTAAATGATTAATCATCCGCAAGGTCGTTGTTTTCCCACAACCACTTGGTCCGATGAGTACAATCGTTTCACCGGCTTCAAAGTCAATTGAAATATCATCTACAGCTACAAAATCATCAAATTTTTTCGTTACATTTTGAAAACTTATCAATGAAATCTTCCTTCTTTCCTAAATCTATCCTGTATTTTTATAATAATTAAAGCATTCATTTTGTAATCACTTCCAGCGTCCGCTGTTCAAATAAATAGTCCATGAAAATATATTTCTCTGGGCAAAATAAAAGTTACCTCTTTTTAGGAGATAACGAACACAAATCATACAATTCTGCGACATAAAAACTTAACGAATCCTTAAAAACTTTTGAATAGAAAATGAGCATAGATAGAGATCCTTATCATATTTTATAACAGTAGCCGCTCATAAGCAAACTTTATGAGCATTTTTCTTCGATAAAATCCCGTAGGTATCGGTTTTCATTCTTCTATGGTTGTTTAACTCTTTATAAAATGACGGTCCGCTCTTTGTAACTCTATCGTTTCCTTCCACATTTTATCAGAATAGACTCACTCTATTGAGGAGAAATTTTATAAATAACCAACAAGCTAGCCGATGAACGCACAAGCCTTAAGCTATGCGGACCATCTTTTAAGATTTGTCGTTGTTTGAAGGATTTTTCAGCGCCTAAATAAATGATTTATGAGATTCTGCTGTAAAAAAATAGCTTGTTTATATTCCACAAAGACGTTTTACACGCTAAAAAACCTACTATCCGAAAGATAGTAGGTTCTTTTTTCATTTCTGATTATCATTTTGTCGCTTCGTCCAGCAAGTTCTCTAAGAACTCCTCACGGTCCACATTGACGGTTTTCTTCTCGCCATATTTACGAACAGATAATTCATTGTCCGCAATTTCATTATCCCCGATAACGATTTGGTAAGGGATTTTTTGTGTTTGCGCTTCGCGGATCTTGTAGCCCATTTTTTCATTGCGTAAGTCGGATTCGACACGCAGACCTTTTCGTTTCATTTCACCGACAAGATCGACGACGGCATCCCCATGTAATTCTTCATTGACGGGAATGACCACGGCTTGTACCGGTGCTAACCAAGTTGGGAACGCGCCTTTGTAGCGTTCGAGTAAGTAAGCGACAAAGCGTTCCATTGTCGATACAATGCCCCGGTGAATAACAACCGGACGGTGTGTGTCTGCCCCATCTTCGCCGACGTAAGTTAAGTCGAAACGTTCAGGCAGTAAGAAGTCCAATTGAATCGTGGACAAGGTTTCTTCATTGCCGAGCGCTGTTTTCACTTGAACGTCTAGTTTGGGGCCGTAAAAGGCTGCTTCCCCTTCTGCTTCGACGTATTCTAAACCAAGCTCATCCATCGCTTCTTTCAACATGGCTTCCGCGCTTTCCCACATTTCGTCATCGTCGAAGTATTTTTCCTTATCTTCTGGGTCACGATAACTTAAGCGGAAGTGGTAGTCTTCAATATCAAAGTCTTCATAGACTTCAATTAATAGTTCGACGACCCGGTTAAATTCTTCTTTAATTTGATCCGGACGTACAAAGACGTGCGCATCGTTTAAAGTCATTTCACGGACACGTTGTAGACCAGATAAAGCACCTGATTTTTCATAACGGTGCATCATGCCTAATTCCGCAATTCGGATCGGCAATTCACGGTAACTGTGCGTATCATTTTTATAAACCAGCATATGGTGCGGACAGTTCATCGGACGTAACACGAGTTCCTCGCCGTCCCCCATATCCATCGGTGGGAACATATCCTCTTGGTAATGCGCTAAGTGGCCCGAAGTTTTGTATAAATCAATATCGGCCATAATCGGTGTATAAACATGGTCATAGCCCAGGCTTATTTCTTTGTCGACAATATAACGTTCGATCGTGCGGCGGACCGTCGCGCCTTTTGGTAACCAGAAAGGAAGACCAGCGCCTGCTTGCGGGTCGATCATAAAGATATCTAATTCTTTTCCTAACTTACGGTGGTCCCGTTCTTTCGCTTCTTCGCGCATTTTTAGATAAGCTTTTAAGTCTTTTTTGTTGAAGAAAGCTGTCCCGTACACACGTTGCATCATTTTATTGTCAGAGTTTCCACGCCAGTATGCCCCTGCTAGTGATAGCAATTTGAAGACTTGCAGTTTACCAGTAGATTCCACGTGCACGCCTCGACAAAGGTCGGTAAATTCGCCTTGAGAATAAACTGTAATAATTTCATCTTCCGGCATATCATTGATTAATTCAATTTTATAAGGATCCGCGCTGAAGATTTCAAACGCTTCTTTACGGGTAACTTCCCGGCGTTCAAACGGATAATTGGCTTTCACAATTTCCATCATTTCTTTTTCAATCGCTGGCAACTCATCTTCTGTTAACTGCTCTTCCATGTCGGTATCATAGTAAAAGCCGTTTTCGATCGTTGGTCCTACACCAAACTTCACATCCGGGTGTAGACGTCGGATCGCTTGCGCCATAATATGCGCCGCTGAGTGACGTAAAATATCTAATGCTTCGTCGTCATCGTTCGTAATAATTTCAATCGCGCCATCTTCTGTCAATGGGCGTGTATAGTCTACAAGTTCTCCATTATAACGTGCAGCGATGCCTGCTTTTTGTAGGCCTTTGCCGATTGAGCCGGCAACATCTTTTGCAGTGGTTTCTTTGGGAAAAGATTTTTCTGTTCCATCTGGTAAAGTAACTAAAATTTCTGCCATTTTTTTTCATCGTCCTTCCTTATTCTTTTAAACATTTCCAAATAAAAAATCCCATCAGATTTATTCAACATAAACCTAATGGGACGTTAATTTCGACGTGGTTCCACCCAACTTCATGACGACAGAAATTTATTCTGTGTCAGACTCGTATACTTGATAACGCTAAGTGGGCGGTTGATTTATAACAAGTTCATCAACTCTCGAAAGGGGTCAGTGAAGCTTTATTTTCGAAAACTCTCATCGGTTGTTTTCTTTTCTGTAAAATAAAAGACCTTCAAAGATGTCTTTCTCTGTGATTTTTGTTGTTTAGTTATTAATAAGATACCACTTAATCATTTTTTGTGCAAATGTTTTTTGCTTTTTGTGGTTTTCATTCGTTGGGAGCACGCAAGAGCGCTTCGTTTTCGAATAGCTCCAGGTATTTTACGCCACTGCTTTGACTCCTTACTCCACATTTCGACGGTTTTTCCCAGAGACTTCCACACTTCGCGTCAAGAATTTTACGCGTTCCATAATTCGTTGCGCTTTTAAGGGACTGGGTTCGCCTCTTTGATTATACGTTAAGTGTTCTTCCAACTGGTTCAGGTCGAAGTTGGAACTGAATAAAGTCGGCAGTTCATTTTGCATGCGGTATTGTAAAATAACGCCTAACACATCGTCCCGGATCCAGTCGGTCGGGTACTCGGCTCCGATATCGTCCAACATCAAAATCGGTGCTTCTTTATAGGCATCTAGCTTCTCGGCGGTCGTGTCGTCGCCGATGGAGCTCCGCATTTCGGAAGTGAAAGTCGGATAATGCACTAATGTTGAAGGATAACCAAAGGTGGATAATTCATGCGCCATCGCCCCGAGTAAATAAGTTTTTCCGACCCCAAAAGCGCCATGTAAATACAGGCCTTTATGGAATCGGTCTGGATTTTGGACATACTCTTCGACAAAGCGTACGCCTTGTTCCAATGCTTCTCGGCGGCCGTGCGTATCTTCATATTCAGTAAACGTCGCGTCCTTAATGTCTTTTGGCATATAGACCGAATGAATCCGACGTTTTAAATCTTCTTCTGCTCGTTTGTGCATATGATCTGCCGTCGCGACATAAGTCACTTCGATACGCTTATTGTTAATGATCAGTTGCGGCACATAGCCAGGCATCAGCTGGCCTTTGCCTTTTTTCGCTTTTTCTTTTTCCACGACAAATTCATACAAACTGGCTGCACTTCGCTCCACCGCTTCTGTCGATAACTGGTCTTGGTGTTCGGTGAGAAAGTGAAAGACATCTTCATCCTGCAAGACCTCGTTAATCATTTGCTGATATTTATCGCGGACTTCCGCTGAATTCGTCATTTTATTTAAGTAATCTGAAATGCTCTCCATTAATTATCCTCCTGTTCTTCCCGTAATTTGCGGAGTCGAGCCAGACGTTCTTGCAAGGAGTCCGATTCTTCCGCTGAAACTAATTGATCTTCTTGCTCGGTATCTTTCTTTTCGCCTTTGGCCCAGTCGGGTAATTTTTCTTCGCGGCGCGGTTTTTGATAAGGATTGTTGTAGTTTCTCTTTCCTTGCTGTTGCCCGCGGTTATTCGTTTTGCGCGGCTGTGTGTACAGCGTCTTAATTTTAGAGATCGCTTGTTCTGCTGACTTGACGCCATTTTGTGCCCAATCATTGGCAATCGTCATCGCATAGTTTTTCTCCAACATCACGGACTCTTTGCCCACTAAAATATAATTCAATAAGATATTGATCACTTCTTTTGTCAACGGCGATTGTTCTACGAGTTCTTTCAGAACCCATTGTTCGTTCGTCGTGACAAAGCCACCTTTTTGCTCCTTGATGGAACTTAAATAATTGGCAGGCGGTGTTTTTTTCGCGTGATGAATAATCGCAATTTCTGATTTCGAAAAACCCTCTTTTTGTAATTCACTCGTATCCACGGCCGGTTCCGCTGCTTTTGGTTCGCCTTGAAGTTGCTGTTCACTTTTAATGCCTTTGGCTTTTTGCTTATTCGCGTAATTGTCTTGTACATTTTTCGTGAATTTATTTTTATTCACTTTCCCCGAGTCTACATCCGCACTTTCTAAAATCAACCCTTGCATGGTCATTTCATCAATGCCATAGACAATATGAAACGTATAAATTAATTCTTTAATTTCTGCCGTTAAACTCTCGCGGCTCACAAAATGTTTATCCAAACCGGCTTTGAAAAAGTCATAATCAAAGGTATCGGTATTTTCAATCGTTTCCGCAATTTTTGGTCGCTGGGGACTATCAAACGGCATAAAGTCTGTTTGACTGAGGACCTCAGTATTTTGAAAATCAAAGTGATAAACATCTAAGAAAGAACGCGTCGTTTCTTCGTACGCTTGCTTATCTTCCGTCGGGATCAGTAACGTATCCAACGCTTCTTGGAATAAACGCTCACCAATTTTTTCAATTAACAACGTGCGTAACAAACTATCTTTAAAGAAAGCTTCGGCAGACAGGGGCGGCATTAGTTCATAAAAATAGCTACCCTCTTCTTCTTTTGAACGGTAAATCCGTAAAAGGCCTAAGCCTTCGAGTCGAATGCGTGCATGGTAAAAATCAGGAATGCCAATATCCAATTTCGTTAATAACTCTGAAATCGTCGTCCCCTTCACGTTCGTCTGGAACTCTAAATCCGCAAAAAACGAAAGATATAAAGAGTAGGCCTGCGCGCCGATTAAAGGGCGGTACAGCTTAGTTAAGACATGCACATCTTTAAACGTTATCGATTGATTTGCTTCAATTTGAACATAATCTTTGGGATCAATCACTTTCCACGGGTAGTTATTCGTCGTCATCCGTTACATGTCTCCTCTCTACTTTTGTTTTTTAGCCATTATTCTTCCGGCTCATCCTGTTTATCGCCAATATTTCTCATCTCTTGCATAAAGACTTCGATATCTTGAAATTGACGGTAAACACTGGCAAACCGAATATAAGCCACATCATCCACTTGCGCCAGTTCATCCATCACATACTCGCCAATTTCTTCCGATTGAATCTCGCGTAAGCCTTCATCGCGAATTTTCGCTTCGACCCGGCTCACAATCTCATCTTGTTCTTCGGCAGAAAATGGCCGCTTCTCAAAGGCACGATGAATCCCGCGCAGAATTTTTGAGCGATCAAATTCTTCACGGTCACCATTTTTCTTCACCACCAAGAGTGGGGTTTGTTCAATCCGTTCATAAGTCGTAAATCGATATCCGCAATTTTCACATTCGCGACGTCGCCGAATAGCCATCCCTTCGTCAGAAGGCCGACTATCAATGACACGACTGCCGATATGTGAACAACATGGGCACTTCATTCAAATCAGTCCTTTTTGTTTTCTTGTCTCCAATTATAGCATAAGGAAGACGAGGGACGGAAATAAATTCAAGATCTTTTGCTTGATTTTTGAAATAATCTAACGATCGGCTGCTTTTTTAGTGTAAAAACGAACAATCCCCAAGTAAAGATTGGCTAAAAGGACGTCTATATGAAATATTTTAGCTTCAACTACTTATGAATCGTTCTCGGTTCGTTGTTACTCTTTGATCAACTGATCGCCAAAGTTCGCTCGTAACCAATCATCGACTTGTTCTAAGGTCGCTTCCACAGTTCCATTATTGTCGATTAAAATATCAGCGGCTGCTGCTTTCTCCGTTAGCGGCAGTTGTGCAGCAATCCGCTGACGCGCCTCGGCTTCTGAGAGTTCAGGATTTCTTTGTAATAGGCGTTTGCACTGTGTTTCTTGGTCGACAAAGACCACCAACACCTCATCCACTTCTGTTTCATACGCTTCCTCATAAAGGAGCGGGATATCTAAAACAATTAAAGGATGATTTTCCGCCAATAGCGCTTCTTTCGCCGCTAAAATTTCTTGCCGGATTTCTCCTTGGACAATCTCATTTAAAGTCTGCCGCTTTTCGGGATCGTTAAAAATCGTTGTGCCCAAACGTTGTCGATCTACTTCCCCATCTTCCAGCAAAAATTCTGGGCCAAAGGTCTCAGCGATTTTCTGGACGGCGGGTGTTCCTGCGCGCATCACTTCCCGCGCAATCAGATCCGCATCCACAATCGGAATCTGTAAACTTTTTAAATAACGACTGACCGTTGATTTTCCGGAAGCAATGCCGCCGGTCAGGCCTAATACTTTGGTCATGGTATTCACTCTTTCATCGGCTGGCAAACAGGACAATAGTGCGTCCCGCGACCGGCAACTTTTATTTTTTCAATTTCATTGCCACAGTTTACACAAGCTTCACCGTCTCTGCCATACACCTGCAATTGCTCTTGAAAGGTCCCGACGTCGCCAAAGGCATTTTGATAAGAACGAATCGTCGTTCCCCCATTTTCGATCGCTTCGTCGAGTGTTTCAATAATCGCTTCGTGCAATCGTATTTCTTCACTCTCGGTTAAGCGATTGGCAGGAGTCACCGGATGAATTTGCGCTCGAAATAAGATCTCATCCGCATAAATATTTCCAATGCCGACGACAATTTGTTGATCCAACAAGACGCCTTTAATCGCTTTGGTGCGCCGTGTTAAGAATTCTTGCATATCCTCTAAAGCAAAATCTTCCGCGGTCGGTTCGGGTCCTAATTTAGCGAGCGATTTATGTTCAAATTCTTCCCCTTTCGCCACTAAACTCATGCGTCCAAATTTGCGCACATCGAGATACCATAATTTCTTGCCACTTTCTAAATGAAAAATCACATGCGTATGTTTCGTACGACGCGGAAGTTGTCCGGTCGCCGACGGTTCCACCAGTTGGTATTTTCCTTCCATCCGCAAGTGCGAAATCAAGACATCGTCGGTAAAATAAAACAATAAAAATTTCCCACGGCGACGCACGGCTTCAATTTCTTGCCCCACGAGCCGTCTTGAAAATTCATTCACCGCCGGCGATTCGATGATGCGCGGCCAACGGACTTCGACCTTCGCAATCGTTTCGCCGACGACGAGATTATTTAATCCTTGTCTGACATTTTCTACTTCTGGTAATTCTGGCAAAAATCTTCCGCTCCATTCTTTCTAACGAACTACTTTCTTTTTATAAATCATACCAAGTGTCGCCGGCGTTACTTTCGACGAGTAACGGAATCGACAACTCTAAAGCATGTTCCATCGTTTCTTCGACGAGTTTTTCCAAGGCGGGAATTTCCGCTTCCGGCGCTTCAAAGACTAACTCATCATGTACTTGTAGTAACATATTCGCTTCTAAGTTTTCTTTCTCTAAACGTTCCGCCACTTGGACCATCGCCACTTTAATAATATCCGCCGCACTTCCTTGGATCGGCGTATTCATCGCGGTTCTTTCCGCAAAGGAACGAATATTAAAGTTGCGCGAGTTAATATCAGGTAAATAACGACGGCGGTGGAAAATCGTCTCCACATAGCCGGCCTCTTTGGCTTCGCGAATAATATCATCAATATATTCTTTCACACCTGGGAAGCGCTCAAAGTACGTGTCGATATAATCTTTCGCTTCCGCGCGACTGATGTTTAAGTTTTCCGATAAGCCATAATCTGAAATACCGTAAACAATGCCGAAGTTCACCGCTTTCGCATCGCGGCGCATATTCGGCGTCACTTCCTCTGCGCTCTCTAAACCAAACACCCGCACTGCAGTCGTTGTATGGACATCTTCATTGCGCTGGAAGGTTTCAATTAAATGCTTGTCTTCCGAAATGTGTGCTAAAATCCGCAGTTCAATCTGTGAATAGTCTGCTGAGAATAATTTCCAATCCGCTTTTCGCGGCACGAACGCTTGTCGAATTTTACGCCCTTCTTCTAAACGCACTGGAATATTTTGTAAGTTAGGATCGACTGAACTTAAGCGGCCTGTACGCGCAATCGTTTGTTGGTAACGCGTGTGCACAAGTCCCGTTTCGTCGTCAATCACTTTCAATAAGCCATCCACATAAGTCGATTGGATTTTCGCGATTTGACGATATCTTAAAATATACTCGACAATCGGCGCTTCATCTTGCAACTTCTCTAGCACATCTTGTGCCGTTGAATAACCGGTTTTTGTTTTCCGGATCGGTGTATAACCCATCTTTTCAAATAAAATCACACTTAACTGTTTCGGCGAATTAATATTAAATTCTTCGCCCGCTAATTCATAGATGGTTTTTTCAATATCCGTCAAGATTTCGGCGAATTCGACTTGTAACTTCTCAATTTGTTCCCGATCGACTTTGATCCCATCGATTTCCATATCCCCTAAAATAAAAGTCAAAGGGAGTTCAATGTCATACAACAGTTCTTCCTGTTCATTCGCGATCAATTCTTCGGACATCTTGTCTTTCAAATTAAAAATCGCGTCTACTTTAGTAGCGACATGTTTATACATTTTTTCTTTCTCTTCCGGCACCGCAATGCTTTTACCTTTTCCATAAACGGCTTCGTCCGGTAACACCCCTTGATAACCATGTTTTTCCGCAATATCTGCAAAATCTCCACTACTATCTTCGGATGTAAGTAAATAAGAAGCCAACATCGTATCAAAATTCACACCCATTAAGTCCAACTCACGCAATGTCAACGCGACATAAGCTGCTTTCGCGTCATACGTGAATTTATGTTGGGCTTCATTTTGAATATAATCTTTGAAAGCCTCTGCGTCTAAAGCGGTCTCGATATCTGTCACATAAACTTGTTCATCCGTGCCCCAAGCGACCGCTTCGATCGGTGCTTGATGGTAATTATCGGCTAACATTTCTAAATAAAGAGCCGACTGCTCGGTGAACATTTCAGGTGTAATCTCTTCGACAAATGTATATTCTACTTCATGTTTCGCCTCGTCACTTAATAGATCCATATATTCGGTAGTATCTAAACGTTCGAGGTGTGATTTGAAGTCCATCTCTTTATAAAAGTCGATCAGTTTTTCCATATCGCGACCCGTATAATCCACCTCTTCTACGCTGACTTCAATCGGTGCTTCGGTGTTGATCTGCGCGAGTTTTTTACTGAGAAAGGCGGTATCTTTTTCATTGATTAAATTTTCTTTTCGTTTCGAGGGGTTCATTTCATCAATATGGTCGTACAGATTTTCCATCGTGTCGTATTGGTCTAACAACTTAATCGCTGTTTTATCGCCGACTCCGGTCACTCCCGGAATGTTGTCTGATGGGTCCCCTGAAAGTCCGAGATAATCGACGACTTGATCCGGACGAACACCCATCAATTCTTTCACCGTTTCAGGCGTGTACTCTTCGACGTTACTGACACCTTTCACGGTAATGTCGACCCGGATCTCGTCGGTCGCTAACTGCACCAAGTCTTTATCGCCACTGACGATCACGACTTCATAGCCTTCATCGGCTGCCGCTTCCGCCATCGTACCGATAATATCATCCGCTTCATAATTCGGTAATTCATAGCTTTTAATGCCAAAAGCTTGCAGTAACTCTTTCAAATAAGGCATCTGTTCCGACAGTTCACCCGGCATGGAGTCCCGCCCGCCTTTATAGTCATCAAAAAATTCATGACGAAAAGTCGTTGAGCCTGCATCAAAAGCGACCATCGCATGCGTTGGCTGTTCTTTAGCCATAATATTATCCAGCATATTATGAAAGCCGTAGAGTGCGTTCGTATGTAGACCGTTCGAATTTTTCATACGTTCCAACTGACTGTGTAGTGCATAAAAAGCTCGGAAGACCACACTGTGTCCATCAATCAATAATAATTTATTTTTACTCAAAGTATAAACTCCTTCTGCGCTACTTCGTATTTTGTCCTTCTCATTTTAACAAAAATCAGCGGTTATCTAAAGAAACAAAGCAGATTGCGAATATTTCGGTGGAAACGATGCTGCTTTTTATAGATTTCACAAATACTGTGAAAGTAGGTCGGGTTATCTCGTTCAAAATGGATTTCAGCGAAACAAAGCTAAAATATCTCGCTCAAATTTGATTTCACCAAAACAAATCCGAAATATCTTGCTCAAATTCGATTTCACCGAAACAAATCCAATTTATCTCGCTCAAATCCGATTTCACCAAAACAAATCTGAAATATCTCGCTCAAAATTGATTTCACCGAAACAAATCCGAAATATCTTGCTCAAATTCAATTTCACCGAAACAAGCACCAGATACTCCGCTCTAGCCCAACCGCTACCACCTGAAAGAAAACTTTTTTAAGCAAAAAGAAAAGATGTCCGTCAAAGTGTGCGAACATCTTTTATGCTTTTGTATTAATGCGTTGTTTTTTCGAGTGAGGTTAATAATTCTTGATAAGCTTGTTCATATTTTTGAATGTCGCCGGCGCCCATAAAGACCACAACATCCCCTTGATGCTCGAGTAATGGCGAAACATCCTCGACGGGAAGTATGCCTTGAGCTTTGTCCACTTTGTCGTATAAGTCTTGAATTTTTACGTCGCCGTTTTCTTCACGGGCAGAGGTAAAGATTTCACTTAAGTATACACTGTCTGCTCTGTTTAAAGCTTCGGCAAATTCCGACATCAATGCGACCGTACGCGTGAAGGTGTGGGGTTGGAAAACAGCCACGATTTCACGGTCAGGATATTTTTGACGCGCGGCATCGATCGTTGCTTCAATTTCAGCGGGATGGTGTGCGTAGTCATCGATAATGACCGTGCCACTGATCACTTTTTCTGAAAAGCGACGTTTAACCCCTGGGAAACTCAAGAAGTTTTTGGCTACTTCTTCGGGGTCTAAACCTTCATGGTAAGCAAAAGCGATCACACTGAGCGCGTTTTGAATATTGTGATTCCCGAATGAAGGGATCATAAAGTTATGGTAAAATTCGTCGTTAATGTATACATCAAAGGATGAGCCTTCTGTATCTTTGACGATATTTTTGGCTTGGACATCATTGCCGTCTTCTAAGCCATAATAAGTAATGGGAACCGCGGCGTCTAATTCTCGGAGTCGTTTATCATCGCCGCAAGCGATCACGCGTTTTCGTGTTTGTAAAGCGAAGGTATCAAAGGCTTGTGCCACATCTTCGATACTGGTGAAATAATCCGGGTGGTCAAAATCAATGTTCGTAATAATCGCATAGTCTGCTTTGTAAGCGAGAAAATGTCGACGATATTCACAAGCTTCTAACACAAAATAATCCGCATCTTCAATTCCACGGCCGGTGCCATCACCGATTAAGTAACTGGTATCTTCCATGTTACTGACGACATGCGAGAGTAATCCTGTAGTGGTCGTTTTCCCGTGCGAACCGGTCACTGCCACACTGGTATGGCCCATAATTTTATCGCCAATAAACTCGTGGTAACGAATAACGGGTACGCCTAATTCTTTCGCACGGACAATCTCTTCATGCGAGTCCGGAAATGCGTTTCCCGCAATCACTGTTTGTCCTTCTTGGATATTGTCTGCGTCAAAAACATAGATCGGAATGTTTTTATCTTCTAGTGCTTGTTGTGTAAAAAAATATTTAGCCACATCAGATCCTTGTACTTTATAGCCCTCTTCATGCAGAATTAACGCCAGAGCACTCATACCCGAACCTTTAATGCCAACAAAATGGTAAGTAGTTTCGCGATTCATTGTCTTCCTCCATATTGGTTTTAAATTTAATTTTTAATATTTATTCTCGATTATTAATCATAAAGCAAATGCGTTGGAATTGCTAGTTGTTCTCATTTCAAACGGATATTTTTTTATGTATCAACAACTCCAACACAAAAACAAGAAGGCTCACCTTCTATTGCGGATGAGCCTTCCTGCTTTGTACCTTATTCGATTGCCTTCCCTACTCGAGTGAGTCGTAGAGTTTGTCCAATGAGTTCAAGCGATCTGAAGTCATCGTCCTACCCAAACCTACCAATCATCCTTTCGAGAAGCTGAACACTTATTTAAGGGGTCAATCGTTACTCTCTTTCTTCAACTATATTATAGCAACCCTTCGTGCAAATTGCGACTCAGACGCTCACTATTTTTAAAAAATTTTAACGATCTTCCGAAAATAAACTATTTAAATTATTCTTCCCATTTTGCATCGCTTCTTGGTCTTCTGCGATAATTTTTGAAAGTGAACGATGTAAACCACTGGTCGGTTTTGCGGCGGTAGAAGTCAGCTTCTCTTTGACCTGCTCCGCTTTCTTCTGCGCGGGCGTTGCCGTCTGCTTCGTCTCTTTGGAGCGGATTTTCTGTTTAGCGGCAGCTTTTTGAGCTTCTTTGGCTGGTTGTTCTTCTTTAGCAGACTCTTTCTTCTCCGACTCTGCTTGTTTTTCTGCTTCCTCAGCGATATTTTCCGCCGATTCTTCCTCCGCTAAATAACCATCAAATAATAAATACGAGCTTTTTTCTTTCTCTAAGCGCGCTTCGATTGCTTCAATTAATTGATGATTCTTCTTCGTTTTTTGCCAACCTTCTAAATACTGCAAACTTTTGGGTATTTCTTTGCTGCGAAAGGAATAATTTTCAGGTTTTGGCTTTATAGAAGGAGTTTCCATGTAGTCGAACGCTTCTTTTTTAAGATCTTCTCGGGTGCGCACTTGGTTCGGCATGCTTCTTTTGTGCACTTGTTCAAACCGATTCTTCTGTTTTTTAATGGGTTTCAACTTCGGATGATCTTTTTTATAAAAGCTCGGACCATCATAATTTTTCATTGAAACTCCTCCTTTCTTTTAAAATTTTATCAATTAAACTTCGAAAGCTGCGCCGACTTCGGCTTCATCTTCCAGGACAAGAATCCCGGCTTCTTTTTCGGGCGGAACTTCTACTCCTAACTCGCTCGCAGAAGAGATCATGCCGTGACTCGCTACTCCGCGCAACTCACCCGGCCAGATCACTAAACCATCCGGCATAACTGCTCCTGGTTTTGCGACGACGACTTTTTGTCCTTGGGCGATATTGGCCGCTCCACAAACAATTTGTAGGACTTCATCGTTATCGACTTTTGTTTGTGTCACTGATAAATGATCGGAATCTTCGTGCGGCACACATTCTTCCACATAACCGATCACAAATTTAGGCGCCGTATCTGCGACAAGTTCGCCTTCAAAACCTTCGTTTTCTAAAGCTTCGTTTAAGGTCGCTACTTGTTCTTCCGAAAGCGTAACCGGTCCTTCGCCTTCAATCTCTAACCATTGCGAAACATTAAAGAAGTTGAATCCGACAGTTTCACCGGAAGCTTCCTCGACGAGTTTTGTAATATCGCCTTTTCTCTCATAATTTTGTTTTTCTGCTTTAGCGTCTTTTAAAAGGACCACTAATAAGTCAGAAAATGCTTGATTATTATAACTTGCAACTAACATCCTATACCCTCTTTTTCATTAATTTTTTGGACGAATGGTGTCCACTGTACTTTGATCTAAACTTAAAATCACTTGTTTTACCATTTCTAACGCAGCTTCATAATCCTCAATGTGGAATAACGTTTGATGTGTGTGAATATAACGTGCACACATCCCGATAACACCGCTCGGAATCCCTTCATTCAACTGATGGGCAGCCACTGCATCAGTACCGCCTTTGGACACAAAATATTGATAAGGAATATTATGTGTCTCGGCTGTATCTAACATAAATTCGCGCATTTCTTTGGACATGATAAAGCCTGGATCTTGAATCCGAATCAAAGTGCCTTCGCCCAGTTTACCAAAGGCATTCGCACCACCATACACATCATCCGCTGGCGAGCAGTCTACCGCGAAGAAAACGTCCGGATCAAATTTACGGACCGCTCCTTTTGTGCCGCGCAAGCCCACTTCTTCTTGGACATTAGCGCCGGCGACTAAATGGTTCGGTAAGGCTTCATCTTTTAAGTCATGTAACGCTTCGATCACCGCGGCAACACCGTATCGGTTATCCCACGCTTTTCCTAAAATGGTTTTGCCGTTCGCCATTTGAATCGTTTCGACATCCGGTACAATCGTGTCACCGGGACGAACGCCGTACGCTTCTGCTTCTTCTTTGGATTCAAAACCGCCATCAAATAGAATATCCGTGACTTTTTGTGATTTATTTTCTTTTCCGCGCAGTAAATGCGGCGGAATTGAAGAAGAGACGACTGGGTACTCGCCTTGTCGTGTTTGGAGCGTAAATCGTTGAGCTGATACCACTTGCGGGTTCCAGCCGCCTAAAGGAATCACACGGAAAAAGCCTTCATCCGTAATCGCAGACAACATAAAACCAATCTCGTCCATATGTGCTGCAATCATCACTGTCGGAGCTTCTGCCGTCGCTGCTTGGCGCAGGCCGAAAATGCCTCCGAGGCCGTCTTGTTGAATTTCATCCACGTTCGGTGCGATCTCTTCCCGAATCACTTCGCGAATATTGTGTTCAAAACCACTGGTACTTTGAACTTCGGTCAATTTTTTAATTCGTTCAAATCGTTTATTATCCATATATGTACTAGTAATCTAGATTGCCTCCTTTAAAAGTTCTTATCTGTTTCTATTATACACAAAATATGCCCTAGATTGAACCGACGGCCGCTTCTATTTTTACAAACATCTTTTAATAAATGACAAAGCGGAAAGAATTGTGCTAAAATAAGTCTGCAATGCAATGAAAGCATTTTTTAAAATGGCAAGGAGGATGCATATGAACAATAACAAACATAATGAGCGACTGTTGCCCCTCGCAATTACAGGAGCGGTCATCTCGTTTATTTTAGGCGCTTTAACCTTTTTCTTAGTCGATAAAAATACACCGGTCAGCGCTGATAAGATTTTAAATAATGTGAAAGACCAATTTCGAGAAGAAGGACCGATTGAAGGTTCATGGATCGAAATGACGAAAGTTCCTTGGAAAAAATATTCTTATGAGACAAAAGTTTATTATGGCGGAATCTCCAAAATGGAAAAAGGCCAAGTGGCTCAATATGAATTTGTCGCCGATGCCTATACAGGTGCTTTAATGGATCTTTATAAAGTGTAAAATTTGCGTTTAAATATTAAAAAGCATGCGCCCCGAAAGGTGCATGCTTCTTTTATTGATTCCAATCATTCAATTTATTCGTGTTCTAGCCAGCGATTTAATTTTAAAATGAGAGCGTTCATCTGGTGATAGCGAGCTTTTCGGTGCGCATATTTAATATCAAATAACAAATTAATAAAAGCATACCAGCGCACACGATTCAATTCATTTTCGGAAAAGTTCATGTCATTCTTCTCGATCCACTGCGACCAACCTTCTTTCTCAATATAACGGGCAAACAACTGCCCAATATCAAACAAGTAGTCCATTAAAACAGCCGTATCCCAATCGACAATATATAAAGCACCTTCATCCGACAACAACATATTCTTACTCGATATATCGGCGTGGCAAACCCGAATATCTTCTTCGGTATAACCCAGTGGAAGTCGTTGTAACAGATCGTGATAAGCTTTTTCTAACACTGGATGATTCGCCAAATCACTACTTAAATCTTCTTCATAATCAGCGAGTAAGTCGACCGGACTGACTTCTTGGCCACCTACCCGATACAATAAACGTTTCAACGTGTCTGAGCGATGGAGCTTAACTAAAATCTCTGCGATATTACTGGAAGACATTTCCGATTCTTCAAGCGTGCGTCCATTACACCATTCTTGGGCTGTGAGTACATCGCCATTCCCCGTCCGTTTCGTCCAAATTAATCTCGGTGTGATGCCTTCAAGCGAGAGAGCCGCTAAAAAAGGTGACGAATTTTTCTTTAAAAAGACTTTTTCTTCGTCACGAATCCCCATATACGCTTTACCAGTTTCACCACCGATAGGATGTAAATTCCACCCCGATTCTTGTTCGATTTCCATACCTATCCGTTCCTTTGTATAAAATATTTTGTTCGTTCTTTTATTTCATTTTTTCCTGCCCGTTCACTTCTTCTCTACACTCCATATTTTATAAGCGAAAAGAAAAACCGTCAAGAGACAGTATGTTCTTTTTTATTCACTTGTTGTAGTTAAGCGCCGCGGCGCGTATAAATAACTAAATAAATAACTGAAGAGAAAACCAAGGGGCCATAAACCAAAAGCAATTAATCCGAGTCCAGACAAGGCCGCAAGTCCGAGTAGCAAACTGACGACCATGAGTAATTGAAAAATAATTTGAAAGATGGCCTTGTTTTTGTCCGCTACCGTTAACGGGTAAATTTTAAACTGTGGGACGCGTTCAATTTCAGCCGCTAAAGTCAGTAACTGGAAGCCAATCATGTATAAAAAGAGTATGACCAGTGCTGCTGAAACCAACCACGAGTCGGTCACTGTTAGTAAAAGACCGCCGACCAGCGTCGCACGCAGCACCAATAAACTATAATCCGTATTGCGCACTAGCACGCGTAGCACATAATAGTAAGCAGCATTCGTTTGGCCTTTTGAAAGTTTTGCGAGCAACGGATCGAGCCACGAGAGGCGTTTAATGTTTGTTTCAATATTGGGCACGTTCGTAAATAGCCCAATAAAGCGCAACAAACGCTGCATTCTTTTTTCTTCCGCTTGAATCATCGTTTCCCATTGAAAGAAGTGTTGGAAGAAAATCTTTTCCGTAAAAAATTGATACATCGTATAAAGTGTGACGGCACTAACGACCAGTGCTGTCAGTGGTAAGTTTAAAAATAACAAGCTCAGCAGTGCTAACCCTTTAAAAGCTGTCGTTAACCAACGATATTTTTGAATGTTCTCTGGTGGAATTTCAAAAAAAGGCGCGATCGTCGTAAGTAAATTCAACCATTTAAGCCCCGCGAGTGTGAGCAACAGCCAGAGAAAATCACTGCCACTTGCTCCGCGCGTTGCCTGCAAAATCGGAAACGTGACGAGTGCAATGAATGCCACAGAAAATAGAGATTGACCATAACTTTTAGCCGTTTCTCTTTTAAAAATTTGTTTAAAGGCTTGCTCTTTTGGGAGCAAAAACACTTTATCCGCCGGCTCTAACAATAACGTCAGACTACCGGTAGACACTATTAGTAAATACAATAAACCGACTAACAGACGCGGTTGAATCATGCCGACAGTGACCGTTTCTAAATAATTCGAATAAGTAAAACCGCCCGCTCCGAACAGAATCAATAAGATTAAAACGAAATGGTCATTCATAATAATCCGCGCATATTTTAAAATGTTTTTTAAATAAAGCGACTGGCGCTTTTTAAATAAAGCTTCAAGAGTCATTGCGGAACCCTTCTTCCTGGGCCACAAAACGATAAATCTGTTCTAAATCGGAAGCCGGCAAATCAAATTGTGCCGCCAATTCCGCGGTCGTCCCTTTCGCAAAAACAACACCATCATTTAGAATCACAAAAGAATCGCAAATCTTTTCCGCATTTCTCAACACATGCGTACTCATCAAGATCGCATTCCCCTGCGCTTTTCTTTCAAGCAATAATTGTTCAAAATCCCAAATTGCAATCGGGTCTAAGCCGATAAAAGGTTCATCGATCACCATGACATCGGGATCCGTGACTAACGCACTGATAATCATCACTTTTTGCTGCATCCCTTTAGAAAAATCTTGCGGGAACCAATTCAAGCGCTGCTCGAGGCGAAATAATTCTAATAAAGGTTGCGCGCGTTCCATTAAGGTTTCCCAAGGAATGTCATAAGCCATCGCGGTAATTTCTAAATGTTCTTTCAGCGTGAGACTGCGGTAAACGAGTGGGGTTTCGGGGATGAAAGAAAGCTTTTTCCGATAAGCGATCGGATCTTTTTTCAAGGTCAGCTGATCGACTTCAATTTCGCCAGAAAAAGGCTCCATCAAGCCCATAATGTGTTTAATCGTGGTACTCTTACCGGCGCCATTTAAGCCAATTAAGCCCACAATCTCGCCATCCTCCACCTCAAATGAAAGATCCTTGATGACCGGTGTATGTGTATATCCACCTGTTAAGTGACTGACTTTTAAACTCATTACTGAATCATCCTTCGTTCATCCATAGTTCTGTTATTTTATCACAATTCTTCCGCTCGACGATAGAAATAAGCCAAGCTTTTTTCATTAAAATATTCTTCAGAATTCATTGACGCAAGATGATAATGATACGATAAACGGCAAGATTTCTCAACCTCAATTGGCCTATATTTTCCAGACAAGCAAATAAAAAGGACTGAGTTGTAAGCACCACTTTCTTGTTAGATTTACTCTTGGTCTTCCTCGTCCACAAATTTTCCGTGATCCGGCAAAGCCAGCTCGTCCCAATCAGCAACTAAGCGGTCCAATCCTTCTTTTAATTCGGCCCCTTCTACAGGACGACCGTGCCCTGAAATGACGTATTGTGGATCGAGTTGCTGTAATTTCACGACCGATTCCTTAGCGGCCTCCCAATCCGTTGTTAAATAACGTGGTGGTCCTGATATTTCGACATTTTGGGTAATGACTTGGTATAAATCTTCTTGTCTTGTCGTCACAAAAGCATCCGCTGATAGCAGTAAACCATCTTGTGGGCGATAAAGCGCAATCTGCCCGATCGAATGCCCCGGAACATGTAACCAACGGAAATCCGATAAATACGGGACACTGCCATCTTCAGGTAAGGGTTGCAAATGGTCATCGAGCATAATCGGATCAGTGGGGAAAATGATTGACATTTTAGCCACTAAACCGCCCTCCACAGATGGATCAGGCCCTAAGTAGGAAGCACTACCGGTTAAATACGGAAACTCCTCTGGATGCGCATAAACCGGAGCATCCCATTCTTCAATCAATTCAATCACGGAACCCACATGGTCAAAATGGCCATGCGTTAAAATAATTGCTTGCGCACGCGCCCCTTCGCCAAAGTGTTCATACGCGGCTTCAATAATTTCCTCCGCTCGTTTTGGCATGCCCGTGTCCACGATCACAAATTCCTTACTCCGAGGATTGCCAATAAAAACGACGTTGACAATTTGATCCGTAAACATGTAAACATCGGGTCGCACCTCAATCCCCTCACCGGACGTTGTACTCGTGATCGGCAGTTTTTTATAATCATCCCCATAATGCATATCGTGTGTCACAAACATTCACTCCTTTAATTTTTTTCGTTACTGAATCATAAGTGCCTTCATTTTACCTCAAAGCCTAAAAGGGAGAAAACGTTGTGCTTATTTTCCGGGGCTTCTCTTTTAAAATAAACGCCACCCAAATTCCTCGCTAGCTTTTAGACGAAGTTTTCGTTGTCCTTATGGTATAATTTTTATAACGATTTTATAGGAGCGTGAAATTTTGGAGTTAGCTACGATTAAAGAATTTGCGAAAGCCGTCCTTGCAGAAGATGCCACCGGACACGACTGGCAACATGCGGTGCGCGTCGAAGAAAATGCACGCAACATTTGTCCCCCGTCCTTAACTGAACAAGAAATCGAAAGTGTCCGTGCCGCTTGTTGGTTACACGATACGATTGATGAAAAGTTAGCGGCAGCTAGTCGCCAAACGCCTGCGACTATTGCAGCCTTATTGCGCGATAACGGCGCCACTGTCGAACAAACGAAGCAAATTTTATTTATTATACAAAATCTCTCTTATTCTAAAAATATTGAACAAAAAATTACTTTAGATGCTGTCGGACAAATCGTGCAAGATGCTGACCGTCTCGATGCGATCGGTGCGATTGGGATCGCCCGCGCTTTTTATTATGGTGGCAGCCAAGGAGATGCACTTTATAATGCAGAAAAAGCCCGTACTGCCTCTGAATTGACAGCAGCCAATTATCGCGACAACACGAGTGTCTTGAATCATTTTTACGAAAAACTCTTTCACTTAAAAGACCAAATGAATACCACAGCGGGCCGTGAAGAAGCTGAGCGCCGCACCCTTTTTATGGAAGAATTTATCGGAGAATTTTACCGCGAGATGAATCATAAAAATTAATTTCCTCATAACCCTCTGTTTGTCAGTGGGAACTATTTTTCAAATCGCCCGCTTCGTGCTAAAATGAACCTAACGAATTACATAAAGGAGAGCCGATATTATGTCAGACTGTATTTTTTGTATGATTCGCGACGGTGAAATCCCCAGTCGAAAAGTTTATGAAGATGAAAATGTCTTTGCGATTTTAGATAATTCACAAGTTACACCCGGACATACTCTACTCATTCCGAAAAAACATGTCCGAAATATTTATGATTATGACGAAGAATTAGCAAGTGACGTGTTTGCGACTGTACCAAAAGTTGCGCGTGCTTTAAGAGATTTCGATCCTGAAGTGAAAGGATTAAATATTTTAATTAACAATGAGGAAGTCGCTTCACAAACGGTCTTCCACAGTCATATCCATTTACTGCCACGCTATACCGAGGACGACGACTTTGGTTTAGAGTGGGCTCATAACGAAGATCAACACTCCGATGAAGAATTGGATAATATGCAAGAAAATATTGCAAATGAAGTGGAGGAATCTTAAATGTTTACTTTCATGCTTGGCGCAATCGGCGGTGCCCTTTTCAGTGGCTCTTATGTGCTTTTAAACACTCCAAGAACCGGAAAAGAAAATCAAAGATTCGTCAAAGAGTTCTACTACACCACTAAGGATAATGTAGAAGATGTTTCCGACAAAACAGCCAATGTCCAAGATGCCCTGCATAATTTAAATCAAGAAGTGAATAAATTACAATTGGATTTTGTACCAGACATCATGCATGACGTCCACAACTTCCAAACTGAAGCAGAAGTTTACAAACGCCGCATTAATGACGGTATCCAAGAGATCAACACCGAAGTCGATCTCCTGAAGAACCGGATCCAAGCAAAAACAGATTTACCTGAGAAAATGGAAAACAACCAATAATCCCCCAAAGAGCCTGTAATTCTTT
The DNA here is from genome assembly GCA_910588235.1 of uncultured Atopostipes sp. GTDB lineage: Bacteria > Bacillota > Bacilli > Lactobacillales > Carnobacteriaceae_A > Atopostipes. The sequence goes on from CAJUOQ010000009.1 coordinate 27,661, forward strand.
CTGAGAATTTAGGCTCTTTTCTCTTTGCCCTCTCCTTTTGAATCTTTTATTGTCAAAATGAGCGCTCGTGGGCATGAAAATAGAAAACGTAACCACGAGCTGGATGTTCGTGAGCTCGAAAATGAAAAACGTGACGACGAGTTGGTTGCTCGTGATCACAAAATCTGAATACGTGATCGCGAGCCAGCTCCTCGCAGGCTCGAAACTCGAAAACGTGATCACGACAACGATTTTCAGTGTACACAACCGGACTTTCCTCACCAAACATTATTTTCCTCTGTACCCTCAACCCAAAACAGCAGCGGTAAAATTTCAGCCGAAATTTTCATCAATATTTTATGACGCAGAAGAAAACTTGGCTGCCAAGCCTCTTTTAACCCATAAAAAAACCCAAGGGAAAGTCCCTTGGGTTTTTAACTACTTTTATTTACTCAGCATCTTCTGCTGGTTCTTCTTCAGTAGATTCTTCTTCAGCAGGTTCTTCATCTTCTGCTGGTGCTTCCTCTTCTGCCGGCTCTTCGCCTTCAGCAGGAGCTTCTTCCGCTCCTTCTTCTGGTGTTGCATCTTGTGGAGCTTCTGTCGGTTCTTCCTCTTGTGGCATGTAAGCAGCCATAGCGCCGACTAAGTCATCATCTGCAATCTGAACGTTCGCTTCGTCTGCTAGGTTCGTGATTAATTCTGACATGAACGCTTGGTCTTGCATATAACCTTCTAGAACAGATTGCTCTAAAGCGTCGCGCTGTTCATCAAATGGCGCATATTCTGTTTCTAAACGACGGATAATATGGAAGCCCATGTCGGTTTCGACAGGTTCAGAAGTGGTTTCGCCCTCTTCTAACTCAGCTGTTGCTTCTTCAAATTCAGGAACCATTTCACCTTCGTTAAATGTATATTTCCCTTCATTTTCAACACTGCCTGGATCTTGTGAGTACTCTTCAACGAGGTCAGCAAAATCTGCCCCTTCGTCTAATTGTGTGAGAACTTCATTCGCGGTTTCTTCATCCTCTACTAAAATATGTTGCACGGTCGCAAATGGTCTTTGTGCTTCATATTCTTTTTCGAGGTCTTCTTCCGTGATTTCTACATTATCGGCAACCGCCGCACGGATTAATTGAGTTAAGCGAATATTTTCTTTCACATAATCGATATCAATGCCTTGCGCTTCAAGCAGTTGTTCGTACTCTTCGACAGAGCCCAACTCTTCCGCTGCTTGTTCAAATTCGGCATCGACATCTTCATCCGAAACTTGGTCACCATATAAATGATTGAACACATCGTCCAGTAGCATTTTTTGTAGGACTGTTTCCCCTACCGTCATGCCACCTTGTAAAGGTTCACTTTTCATTTCTGCGTACAAGTCTTCTTCTCGAATGCGTCCAGCTTCTGTTGAAGCCACTTCTGGGTTGCTTGAACAACCTGCAAGTAGCAAGGCTGAAGTAGCAAATGTTGATAGTAAAATTTTCTTCATTTTGAAATTACACTTCCTATTTTTGTATTCTAGTTTCTCGATTAATTAGGGTGTTGCACTGGATTAATATACCACATAAAATAGGGAGTTTAAACGTCTCCTAAAACATTCACATTTTTTTCAAAAGTCCCCGTTCCTTTGAATCAAGCTTTATCGTCATTTTTACAAGTTGATTTCATTTAAGTTTCATCGATGTCACGATCCGTAAATGTCGGTTTGTAAAAACGACGATTTTCCAGCGCCCAGATTTTGCCGGTAAATTCGCCCGGTTCTGTTTTTTCTAAAGCATCTTCCATCATATTAATCTTCGCATCCAATTGGTCGAGGTAGTGAATGATTTCCGCTTCTTTCACTTGCGGACGCACCGGCGAACCATACTCTAAGAACCCATGATGCGCTAAGATCACATGGCGTAATAATAAAACATCTTCCGCATCGGTTTCGATATTTAATTCCGCGCAAGCGTTGGTAATTTCTTCATCAATGAGTACAATATGACCAACCAATTGGCCTTCTAACGTATATTCAGTCGCTGTCGGTCCGCTCAATTCCATCACTTTTCCTAAATCATGTAAAATCAAACCAGCATACAGCAATGAGCGATTAATATTTGGATAATAACTTGCGACGGTTTGCGCCATTTCAATCATTGAGAGCGTATGGTAAGCCAAGCCACCGTTAAAAGCGTGATGATTAGATTTCGCAGCGGGAGCATAGAAAAAGTCTTGATTGTATTTATTCAATAAATAGCGCACGATTCGATTCATATCGGGATTGGTAATTTCAAAAATAATATCGTTCAGCTTTTCAATCATAGTTTCCCGATTAATCGGCGCGCGTTTCACGTACAATTCCGGCTTGTTCGGCTCGCCCTCTTCCGCTAAGCGAATGCGATCAATCCGTAATTGCGGTTGACTATTATATTCTTCGCGCTTTCCTTTCACATGGACAACGGTTCCAGGTTGATACATCGCCACTTGTTCTTCCGAAACATCCCAGAGGTTACCGGTCATCTCGCCACTGGTGTCTTGAAAGGTGATCGTTAAGAAAGGTTTGCCCGCTCTTGTTGTGCGTTCTGCTGTGCTTTTAATCAGTAGAAATAATTCAGCCGTGTCGCCCATGGCGTACTCATATAATTTTTTATCCATTCTTTTCTCCTCATTCCTTTTCTTCATTTAAGTTGGTGATTTGTTTTTCGGTAAAGTAAGCTTTCGCTTCCGGATCAAATGTAAAATAAATAATTTGTAAATCGGCACTTAATGTTTCAAGTAAACGATACATATTTTGTTGACGCTCGCGGTCAAAGTTCACAAACGGATCATCCATAATAATCGGCAATTCGATCATATCTTGCGTGTTCTTAATATACGCTAAGCGGATGGCTACGTAAAGCGGTTCGGCTGTTCCACGCGACAATGCACGCACATCGACCACTTGTCCCGCTGCTAGTTGCACGAATAGTTTTTCCTCTTTAAAGACTATTCTCTCGTATTCTCCATCCGTTAACAAGCGAAAATAAGTTTCCGCATCTGCAATAATCTCTTGGAAACGATCTTGCGTCACGCCATTTAACGTTTCTTGAATCATCCCTGCAGCCAGTTTATAAGAGACCCAGTCATCGACTAACCGCTGCGCGATGGCTTTTTGGTTTTCAAAGGCTTGAAGTTCTTCCGTATACGTCCCATCTTTTTCTAAGTTTTCAATGGAAAGCTCAGTGTTGGCTTGTTCACGGAAAGCCTGCCCTTTCTCTGCTTCTAATGTTTCTAGCTGCGTTTCTAATTGTTGTTCTTGCGTCGCTAATTCTTCCTTCGTCGGCAAGTCTTTCGTGGAGTCGAACGCCGGCACATTTTCTTTTAAAAAGCGCAAGCGACTTTGCTTCGCTTCGTATTGTTCTTTTTGCGCATACAACGCCAAGAACTCCTCCTCCGTTTCGACATCCGCCATCTCGATTAAACTTCGCATCTTTTCTTCTGTCGATTGGATGCGCGCTTCTAACTGGCGCGCTTCTTGTTTCAACGCATTGAGCTGATTGATTTTTTCTTGTTCTTGCGTCAACGTGGTTTTAAGTTTCGCTAAGTATTGTCGGAATTGAGCGACTTTTTCGGCGAGTGAAATCGCCGCAGGCAGCTCGATAATGTCCGCAATCGGAGTCGTTTTCGCTTCTAACTGCTCACGCAATGCGGTTTGTTTTTGATTTTGTTGTTGGTCTTGCGTAAGCAGTTGCTGCAATTGCGCTGTTTTTTCAAAAATATAAGCGGCTTGCTCCAGGCTACTGGTCGTCGGTAAATCATGCTGCGCCAACATTTCTTGCCATTGCGCGACCACTTCTTGTTGTTGTTTTAATAGCGCATCGCGTGCTTCGAGTTGTTGTTGGTAAGTAGCTTGCATCGAGTCAACAGCGCCTAGTGATTCGCGCCACTCTTCTTTTAACACCAGTTGTTTTTCATATTCTTTTTCGAGGAATTCATTCGAGGACGCAGGCGTCGCTGTCTGCGTATTTTTACGCGCCATCAGTCCCGCAAAGACAAAGGCCACTACGGCCACAAGTCCTAATAACCACTGAATCGGTGCTGCTACAAAGAAAGCTCCAATCGCCGCTAAGAGCCCGATTCCGCCGATCAGTAATGAATTAGTTTGTTTTACCGGTTCTTGCGCAGGATCTGCATGATTTAATTGTTCTTCTGCTTGCTTAAGCTCTTGATTGTCCCACATCATCGCTTCGTATTGATCAAGTTTTTGATTTTTTAGACTCAATTTATTTTCCGAAGCTTGAAGCTCAGTCGTCATTTTTTGATATTTCGCCGAAGAATCCTCATAAAACGACGCCCAATTTTTCACGGCCGCCTTTTCTTGTTCTGAAAATGCCGGTGGGTACTGCGTATTATGCTCGATACCCAATTCACGCTCGATCTGGGTTAACGTCTTTTGGGACTCCAATCTTTTGTCAGTGATGGCCTCATAATCACGCATTTCTTCGATAATTTCTGGCAGCTCATTTTCTAAAGCATAAACCGCTGCTTGATTTTCTTCATAATTATCGATCATTTCCGGATCCGCTAACGTTTCTTTTTGCGCCGCTTGTTTATCCTCGAGAGCCTGTAGTTGCTCCGTTAATTTCGCGCGATTACGTTTGTATTCCTCGAGTAAGTAGCGCCCATCTTCTTTTAACGGCGGTAAATGGATAGCCGCAATTTCCTGTTCTAGCGTTTGAATTTCTTCTAATACATGCCATTTCTTTTTAAACTCCGTTAGATCCGCGCGTCTTTGTTCCAAATTCTTTTGTTTGATTTCTAATGTTTGAATCGCTTCATTTTGTTCCTTATTTTTTTCAATTAATCCTAAATAACTTTCATTGCGCTGCTCTAAAGCAGCCAGTCGTTCTTCTTGTTTTTCTAAAATCGTTAGCTGTTTATTCAAGTCCAGCACGCGTCCTGATGGGCGGTACAACTTGTCGGCCTCCGTACGGAACTGATCCACCAATTCCAAATAATATTCGGTGCCGTGCGCGCCGATATTGAGTAAATAACGACTTAATTGATTTTTGTGTAAACGATGAACATTCTCAATTTCAGTTAAGGAAAAAGAAAAGATATTTTGAAAAATATCACGATCGAGCCCATACATCACCGATTCTAATAACTCATCCGAGCCGGTGGTGCCATCCTCTAACGTCACCGTGACATCTCCAGTGACTTTGCCGTGAATCCGCTCGATAATGACTTCGCCAAAACGAGCGTCTTCAGCAATGATTTTACCCCCATATCTTGAACTTTCGCGGGGTTCATACCGCAAGAAAGCACTATTACGCGTCGGAAAACCAAAGAGAATGCTGTGGATAAAAGACATCAAGGTCGATTTTCCCGCTTCATTCTCGCCGTAAAATAAGTGCACATCTTCTGCTAAATCAAAACACGTATCCACCCATTTTCCATAACCATAAATTTCTAAACGCTGAATGCGCATCCGCTCACCTTCTTTCTATTGTGACCTTATTTCAAATGAATTTTGGCGATCGCTTTTTCGATCATTGCCTGTCGGTATTCTTTTTCATTGGTTTCATTTAAATATTTACGAGGGATCTGATCCAAAATGCCTTCCGTCATCTCTTCAAAAACTGCGGCATCCGTTGTTTTCTCTACCACTTGGGCCCACATTTTTGGATATAATTTTTCCAGGCTTTGTTGATCAGAAACTTCTTCTAGCATAAATTCCACCGCCACGACCCAAATGTTCGGTAAGTTGAGTTGCTTCGTTAATTGGGTGGAAAATTCCAGGGTTTGCACAAAATGAACAATCTTTTCATTATAGTCCTCATTTGAACGCAAAGTTAAATGAATCAACACATCTTGCCGATATTCTTTTTCGCTAATAGCTTCCCGGATGTTCGCAAAAAGTTCCGAAACATTTTGCACGTTCGAAATATCGACCGTTAACGATTCCCAAATAAGCGGCGCTGTCGGGATGAATTTCACCTCTTGTTCGCGCGCGGTCCATTCAACTAACAAACACCCTTTTTCACCCGTTTCATTCTTATGCAAGCCTTGAATATTGCCTGCGTAATAAACCGGTGGCTTTGACGAGAGTTGTTGGTGTTGGTGGATATGTCCGAGCGCCCAATAATCATAATTTTTCGTGCGTAATTCTTTGATCGTAAACGGCGCATAGTTGGCTTCTTTCGCCTGGACACCTTCCAGTGCCCCATGCAGCAGTCCAATCTGCAGATCCACATCTTGACGTCGCTTCGGATATTCTCTAATTTTCCGGTCAAAAATCCATTGCGAATCGTAACTAAATCCCGTGATCGCCACTCGTTCTTTCTCTTTCGTTTCCCAAATGTGCGTCGTCACTTCGGCGGGATATGTATAGACATTATTTGGCAGGGGTAAAGATAAGATTTCAGATTCTTCTGTCATATAATCGTGGTTTCCACGAATTAAAAAGACCGCAATTTCCGCAGCTTCTAGTCGTTTTAATTCATCAATAAATAAGCTCTGTGCTTTAATATTGACGTGTTTTGTATTATATAAGTCCCCCGCTAATAGGACAAAATCCACTTTTTCTGATAACGCTAAGTCGACTATTTTCGCCAAAGATTCATAAGGCGCTTGGCGTAATTTCTCCGCCAATTCTTGCGACGTTTGCTCTAAGCCGGAAAAAGGAGTATCTAAATGTAAATCGGCTGCATGAATAAATTTGATCATGTTCTCACCTCCTGATGGGTACGTATGTTCTTTTTTGTAGGGAAAAATTGGCTCGCCTATTTCAGCCAGCCAAATGAATCCTTATTGATAGATTTCTTGAATAGGTTTCATAATGATTCCATTGATATCATTTAAAACTTGGTTCAATTCGCGTTCTTTCTCCATCAATTCTGTTGTTTTTTCATTTTCAGTCATTTTTTGCGAGATCTCTTGCGCTTGTTCCGCTTCTTCTTCTGTGATCTCTTGACCTGTTTGTTGCTTTTGGTATACAAGAGCTTGCACACCTTGAAACTCTTCTAAAATACTGTTGGCTTCTTCGTCCTCTTTAACGGTTGCAAAAGCTTCTTCTAAACCAGTATATTGAGGAGTTTCACGTAATTCACGTTCAATTTGGTTTGCTGTATCATAAATATTTGCCATGTGAGTGCCTCCTTCCTGTCCTTGTGAAGTATAACAAAAATATGAGAAGGGTTTCCACTAAAAACGAGAATTGGCTTCGGATATTGCCTGATTTTTTTATTTTTTAAAAAATCGCGCTCAAGAAGCTCCTCAATTTGGTTATTTGCTTCCAAAGTCCAATCACTGTACACTAAAAATTGCTTCATTTGTTAATATAGAATGGCTCTATTCGAAGGAGGAAACGATTGGCAACGATTATTCAAAATCCATTTTTCCAAGTCATTGTTCTATTTTTCGTCAGTTCAGCTATTTGGTATTTTTTGACCCCAACCAAACGTCCTGTGAAAAGAAAAGCTTTTGATGTCGTCACCGATGCCGCCTATTATTTTATTTTTTCAATACTAGGCTTGAATTTATTGCTCAATTTTAAAGCAGTGTTGCAACAACCTTACCGTATCCTTGTTTTTTCAAGTACGGTCTCTTTTCTGGCTGCGTTATTAGCGTTAGGCTTGTTGTTTTATAAGTATCACGAAAGTATTCCTAAAAACAAAGACGTCATGGACAGTATTTTGGATGACCTTTTAATATTAGGCTTATTGAATCATCTTTTTTATTATTATAAGTATCAAGATATTCTGTCCGTGGTCTTGGTGGTCACTTATTTTCTTGTTTATTTTTTCAAAATGAAATGGACGCATCCTTATAAAGTGGAATACCTCTTGTTGGTCCTGGGACTGGTTCATGGCCTCTTTTTATATGGGTTCGGTCGTGTGATTATTTATTATCAAATTGTTTTTTATCCGTATCAAATCGTCAGTCTCTTTTTACTGACAGGCGTTTTATTACGATGGTTGAGGAGGGATATACATCGAAACTGATATTACAGGTATTATTGCCTTTGGCGCGGGTGTGCTTTCGTTTTTATCGCCTTGTACTTTACCGCTCTTACCTTTATATTTATTTTATATTACCGGTAAAAGCGTTCAGGAAGTCCGGGAAAATGACTCGAAAGCCTTTCGAAGCAAACTTATTTTCCATTCAATCTTTTTCTTATTAGGCGTTTCCGTTGTTTATTTAAGTTTAGGCCTCGGTGTGAGTTATTTAGGGAATTTCTTAACCAAAATCATGACCGGTTCAATCGCGACCTTGCTGCAGCGGTTAGCAGGTATTTTTATGGTGGTGTTAGGTTTCGTGATCGGTGGTTGGTTGAAAATTCCGCTGTTATTGAGTGATACACGAACCAATACCACACAGCGAACTACGAGTTATGCTTCCAGTTTTCTAATTGGTTTAGGCTTTGCAGCCGGTTGGACCCCTTGTATCGGTCCTATTTTCTCCGGTATTTTATTGTTAGGACTTTCAACTGGTTCAACCCCGATCGTCTTTTTATTGCTGTACATTCTGGGCTTTGCGTTACCTTTCTTACTCGCTTCCTTCTTTTTAGGACGCATGCAAAATCTTTTAAAACATAGCGAAAAGCTGATGAAAATTGGCGGTATTTTAATGATTATCATGGGGATTTTACTATTTACCGGTCAATTAGCTTTTCTATCAGAAAAATTAGCGATTTGGCTACAAGATACCCCTTTTCAATGGTTAGGTTAGGAGGAAAAAATGAATAAAAAAAGTGTACGTATTCTCTTACAAATTTTACTCGCGGCGGTGGTCGTCTTTGTGGTCTTTGACTTCGTCCGCGATTATCGAAATGAACAACAAGTGCGCGAAGAAGCCAGTCAAACGGAAATTTCAACTGTTGAAGAAGCAGATGAAACGGACGAACAGCCTGCAGAAGACACGGAATTTGGTTACAGTGAAGATTTGGAGACGGAAAGTGAAACCGAATCAGAGAACGCTGAAGAAACCCCCTCTCCTATGACATACGGTGCGGATCCGGGTTATACGATTTATGATTTTGAACTACAAAAAATTGGTAGCGACGAAACCGTTAAGATTTCTGATTTTCGAGGGCAGAAAGTGTTCTTAAACTTTTGGGCGAGTTGGTGCCCGCCCTGTGTCGTTGAAGCACCTCATCTTCAAAGCTTTGCGGAATCCCAAGATGACGTGGTCGTACTTGGTGTGAACGTCACGGTCTCCGAAAGTGACTTAAACAACGTGCAAGGCTTTATTGATGAGCACGGCTTAACATTCCCTAACGTTTACGGCGCGGAGGAAATGTTTGACCTCTTCTATGTCGAATCTCTTCCCACTTCTTTATTTATTGATTCCAAAGGCGTCATTCAAGAACGTGTCGTTGGACCCGTCACCGAAGACGTCTTAAACGCACATTTTTCAATGATCGACTAAATATTCTAAGAGTAGAAGCCGGAATTTCCTGACTTCTGCTCTTTTTCTTTGGATAGAAGTTTGTCTAAATACGCTCGTGAGCACGTTTCCCACTTTCGAGTCCCCAACCCACTACAACCTCCCCCAAAAAGGAAAAAGCAGCTCAAGTGGAGGCTTAATTCCACTTTGAGCTGCTTCCTAAAAAGATTCTATTTTATCTTTATCAGTCTAAAAAGGACTTCAAGAAATCTTTCGCACCGTCGACGGCTTTTTTCGTCGTGTCTTTCAAAGCTTCGCCGGTACGGTCTAAGCCTTCACGAAGCATTCGTGCGGCTTCGCTTTCCTCATTTTCTTGGGCGATATTTTCAATGTCACTATCATCGACGGCGAATTCGGTGCCTGTCGTGTAAGGCAACATGGTTTCAAATTCTGCCTTTAATACTTGTCCGATGCCGGCTACTGTACTTGTGCGCATGTAATGATCATCACTTCCTTGATCATATCCAGCCCACGAAGCCACCACGAGATCGGGGGTGTAACCCACCATCCATTGGTCCGTCGCTCCTTCATCTCCGGCAGTTTGTGTCGTTCCTGTTTTTCCAGCGATTTCATAGCCGGCTGGTTGCGCATTTTGTGCACTACCGTTCGAGAAGACATAGAGCAACATCCGGTTCATATCATCGTTGATGGATTGCGACAGCACACGTTTTTCTTTCGGATCTGTGTGATCAACGACTACAGCTCCGGTCGCATCGACAATTTTCGTAATAAAGTGCGGCGCTACTTGCACACCGTTATTGGCGAAGACACTGTAAGCACTGGCCATTTCTAGCGGTGTGACCCCGCCGACCATGCCGCCTAGTGCCACCGAGCTGAGGTTATAGTCCTCTTCTCCGATATTAATCCCAAAGTCTTTCAATTTATTATAGCCCCGTCTGAGTCCAATTTCATTCAAGAGCCAGACCGTTGCCGCATTTTTACTACGGCCTAACGCTTCATACATCGGCACTTCCCCATCATACGTATGGTCTACATTCCCTGGGCGATAGCCACTCTCGGGATCATCCTCATTTTCACCATAACTTTGAAGCTCATCGACTAACATCGAATCAATCTCATAGCCTGCTTCTAAAGCCGGTGCGTAAACGCCTAATGGTTTAATGATCGAACCGGGTGAACGGCGCATTTGTGTCGCGCGGTTAAAGCCACGGAAACTATGGTCGCCGCGACCTCCGACAATCGCTGTGACGCCCCCATTTTGTGGGTTTAAAGCCACCGATGCACTTTGCGAATCCATACCATCGGCCGCTGTCTCAAAGAGCCAATCTTGGCTGTAAATATTTTGCATTTGCCGTTGTTGGTTTTGATTTAAATTCGTATAAATCGTATAACCACCATTTAAAATATCTTGTTCTTCAAAACCATAACGATTGATCGCTTCGGAAATGACCGCATCAAAATAATACGGGTAATGGTAATCATCCACGGCATTATACCCATCCGAAAGCGCAAGCTCGCTATTGGCCGCGTTTTGTCTTTCTTCAGCGGTAATCACTTCGTTATCCTCCATCAGCATTAACACGACATTCCGTCGCTCGATGGAAGCCTCATAATTATCGATCGGGTTATAATTGGTTGGTGCTTTTAAAATACCGGCCAATGTCGCCCCTTCCGTGATATTTAAATCGGCTGCATCTTTATTAAAGTATTTTTTGGAAGCGTCTTGAACGCCCCAAACCCCTTGGCCGAAGTAGGAGTTGTTTAAATACATTTCCAGGATCGTTGCTTTTGAATATGTTTTTTCAATTTCAATTGACAAAAATAACTCTTTTAATTTCCGGACGAAGGTCTGATCGGCGGTTAGATAAGCATTTTTAGCTAACTGTTGGGTGATCGTACTCCCACCCCCGACGATATAGCCTTTCAACAGATAATCAACCGCCGCACGTCCAATCCCAATCACATCAAAACCCCGGTGATCCGGGAAGCGCTTGTCTTCGGTCGAAATGACTGCATCTTGCACTGCAGGGGAAATATCCTCAATTGAAGTAAAGGTTCCTTTTTGTGAATACAAGGTTCCCGCTTCTTCCCCTTGGTCATCCATCACTTGAGTGGTTTGCTCTAAGCCGACGCGGAGAGAATCCACATTCGCCTGCCGTGCTTGGATCGAAAGGGCGACACTTAACACAAGAGCGACTGAAAGCAGCAGTAAAATAACGACTTTCGTCACATGGTATTTTTTCCATACCCGTCGTAACATCTGCCAAAAAAGCTGGAGCTTCTCTTTCAAAAAAGCCCAGACAGCGAGTAAACTTTCTTTTAATTTTCTTTTAAATTTATCCATGTAATTTAATCACCTATTTCTTACGACATCTACTCAGCCCTCTTATTTTACCATACCTGTCAAATAAATATCATCCGACTTTGGCATGGTGTTTTCAGTATCCGCTCACTGAAGCCTTTATTCGTCAGCGACTTGTTTTTGAAAATCGATCGCGGCTTGTTCAAATTTTTCTAAAATCGTTTCAATTTCAGCAAGATCCTGCGCATTAGCCCCACTCGCCAATGGATGTCCGCCGCCATCATGTTCTTTCGCAATTTCATTAATAATCGGCCCTTTGGAACGTAAGCGGCAACGATAAGTCCCATCCGGCTGTTGGACAAAGATGCCCCAGTTATAGACGCCCGCAATTGAACCGGGCAAGGAAACGACCGCATGCGTCTCTTCGTCGGTTAAGCTATAACGATCTAATATTTCTTGCGTTAAAATAATATGAGCCACCCCGTTAGCGGAAACTTTTAAATGTTCCAGCACATAACCGGTTAATTGTGCGACTTTCGGCCCCATCTCATTCATTGCATTGTTGAGAGCGGTCGCTGAAAAGTCTTTTTCCATTAAAGTGGCTGCTAAACGCATCGTCTGTGGCGTCGTTGATTGGTACAAGAAGCGGTTCGTATCGCCTACAATCCCTCCGTATAATAAGCGCGCCCCTTCATCACTCAGCACTAAGTCTTCTGGGAAAGTCTGCCAAAATTCGGTAATCATTTCACTACAAGAACTGGCACTGGTTTCCACCCACTGGATGTCGCCGTACTTATCTTCTTCAGGATGGTGGTCGATTTTGATTAAGCGTTGCGGATCGTCTAATGCTCGTTTATCATCGACGCGCGGTTGATTGGCCGTATCGACGACAATAACGAGCGCGTCTTCGTAATCTTCATCCGCTGGCACTTCCATGGTGGCCATAAAGGCCAAGGTTTTATTATCGACCCCTGCTGTATAGACCATTTTTTCCGGAAAGCTTGTCTTGATTAATTCCGCCAGTCCGACTTGTGAACCTAAAGCATCCGGGTCCGGGCGTTCATGGCGATGAATAATAATCGTCTCCCACTTTTTGATTTCAGTTAGGATTTGTTTTTTGATTTCCAGTTGCTGTTCATTTTGCGTCATCTTATCCACTTCTTTCTTTTTATTTTTAGCTCTTTATTTTAACACACTTTAATCTCTTTTATCTTCTTGGGTTCGCTTTTGTGGCCAGAGCGGCAGCGGAATATTTTCAAAATAAATAGGGTCTAAATTCGTCAGCGTGACGCCTAATAAACGCACGCCCCGTTCAGCAGCGCCAATATCTTGCCATAAATCATAAGCAATCGAGAAGATCTCTTCCGCATTTTCAATGTAATTCAGCCGTGTTTTCCGACGAGTATAAGTTTCAAAATCGCGATAGCGCACTTTCAAAACGACGGTTTTCCCATGCATTTCCTTCGCTTGTAAGGTAGCATCGACTTCGTTTGAGATATAACGTAAAAATTGAATCACTTCTTCATCACGCGTAATATCTTTTTGAAAAGTTCGTTCTTTTCCTAAAGACTTCCGTTCGCGCTCGACTTCAACCGGCCGGTCATCAATTCCACGCACGCGTCGAAATAAGGAATGCCCTAATTTTCCAAAACGCTTGGACAGTTCCAATTCGGTTTTGTCATATAAATCTTGCCCCGTATAAATATCAAAATCATGCATTTTTTCTAACGTTTTCTCGCCCACACCTGTGAATTTATCAATCTCGAGCGCCATCAAAAATTCATGCGATTTGCTCGGCGGGACGACCGTTAAGCCGGCCGGTTTCTTATAGTCGGAAGCTAATTTAGCCAAAAACTTATTGTAAGAAACGCCAGCAGAACTCGTTAGTTTTAGCTCTTGATAAATATCACGTAAAATTGCGCGCGCAATCAAAGTGCCTGACTGGATCTCTTTTTTATTATGCGTCACGTCCAAATAAGCTTCATCGAGTGAAAGCGGCTGAATAATGTCGGTGTAACGACGAAAAATATCGTGAATTTGCGCCGAGACCGCTCGGTATAAATCAAAATCAGCCGGCACAAAAACACCGTCTGGACATAATTCGAGCGCTTTTTTCGCACTCATCGCTGAATGCACGCCATATTTGCGCGCTTCATAACTCGCCGTCGCAACGACGCCGCGTCCGCCATTTTCCTTGGGATGACGGGCAATAATTACGGGTTGCCCTCGTAAAGCAGGATTTTCACGGATAGCGACTGAAGCATAGAAAGCATCCATATCCACATGAATAATCTTCCGGGACGTATCCCGCTCGGGTTCCTTAAAACGTAAAATACCATATTCCATCGCGCCACCTCCTTTAGATGGATTATTCTTCACCTTCTATTATACTATAAAGTTCACAGGGCGAACACCCGTTTGAGTAAAAGTTCCCCTTCTTTTCAAAAAGCAGGCCATTTCCGTTTTAACTGGAAATACAGAAAAATCTACAAACAACATTTGCTGCTTGTAGATTCCTTTGGATATTCTGTTTAAAATAAGTCTTCTAAATTCATTTCATCTAAAGATGAAACATTATAGACTTGCGCTTTTAACGAAGCATACGTAAAATAATCATTCGGTTCAATTGCCATAATATCACGTACCTCTTCGAAATACCGAGTCGGTCGTTGGTGTTTCCACAAATAATTTACGCAAAATTCCCATAAGTCATCGGTTGTCACTTTTTGGTAACCTTGCTTGGCAAAAGAATCTTTAATGATATTTAACCAAACTTCGTACTGCGACTCATCTTTTGTTTCTTCTGCCATCTTGTACCTCCAAACTCTCGACTTCGCTGAAAGAGTTTAAGCTTCTTCATTATCCTCTTCTACAGCATCTGGCTCGTTTGTACCTAAATCTTCAGGTTCAGCAGCTACTGAGTCAGTCGCTTTGGCTGTAATTCGTGAAACAGCACGACGTTCAAATGTTAAATAAATTCCTTCACAGTCTAATACGATTGTTTTCAACTCATCATTGATTTCGTCGATAACGCCGTGTAAACCACCGATCGTGACCACACTGTCACCAACACCTAAGTTGTCTAGCATATTTTGTACTTTTTGCTGTTGTTTCTTTTGTGGGCGAATAAGTAGGAAATACATAATTCCAAACATAATCGCAAACATAATTAGTGGACTAAGAAATTCCAAATTGATCTTCCTTTCAGATTTGAATAAAAATAATTTCTTCGACTTCTTTTGTACCTTATAACCCTATCAAATTTTAGACAAAAAATCTACTTTTCTCGACATTTTCATCCTGCTTTTATCGGTTTCTGCTTCTTTTCTTTCCTTAGAAGGTCCGGGCATTGGGCTCATTATAACCGTATTCTTCGAAAAAGGCTTCTTTAAAATCAAGCAAGTTATCGTTACGGATCGCTTCCCGGATTTGTTCCATTAAATGCGTTAAGAAACGCAGGTTATGAATGGACGTGAGACGCACACCTAAAATTTCATCTGTATTAAATAAATGACGCACATACGCTCGGGAATAATTACGACAAGTATAGCAATCACAATTTTCATCAATCGGGCGCCAATCCTTTTTATACGTCGCATTTTTCACTTTGAGGCGTCCTTTGCTGGTCATCGTTGTACCGTTCCGCGCAATCCGGGTCGGCAGCACACAGTCAAAGATATCAACCCCACGGATCACACTTTCAATTAAAGCTGCTGGCGTCCCTACGCCCATTAAGTACCGCGTTTTATCTTCCGGTAATTCCGGTGTCGTATATTCTAAAACTTCATACATTTCTTGGTGCGTCTCTCCCACTGAAAGACCACCGATCGAATAACCGGAGAAATCCATACTTCGTAAATCCCGGGCATGCTGGATGCGTAAATCTTTATAGCCGCCCCCTTGGACAATCCCAAATAAACCTTGCGTGTCCCAATTTTCGTGGGCTTCTAATCCTCTTTCTGCCCACCGCGTCGTCCGAGCGACCGATTGTTTCATATAGTCATAAGACTCATTAAACGGCGGGCATTCATCGAAACTCATGATCACATCCGCTCCCAGTTCATTTTGAATTTGGATGGATTTTTCAGGAGATAAAAACTGCGCACTTCCGTCTAAATGACTTTTGAAATGCACGCCATTTTCTTTAATCTCGCGTGTATCGGCTAAAGAAAAGACTTGGAAGCCGCCGGAATCGGTCAAGATCCCTTGGTCCCAATTCATAAACTCATGCAAGCCCCCCGCTTCCTCAATTAATTCCGACCCTGGACGAAGCCATAAATGATAGGTATTGCTTAAAATAATCCCTGCGCCCATCGCTTTTAACTCTTCGGGGGTCATCGCCTTTACGGTCGCTTGCGTCCCCACCGGCATAAACATTGGGGTCTCATAAGTCCCGTTGGGTGTTTCAAGCTTCCCCAACCGGGCACCGGTATGTTTTTCTTTTTTCTCTAATGTATAATTTACTGGATGTTTCAAACTGATATTCCCTTTCTTGATCACTTCAAAATTTTTACTTACTGAATAAACATCGCGTCGCCAAAACTAAAGAAACGATATTTTTCTGCCACCGCATGTTGATAAGCTTCTAAGATCAATTCACGGCCAGCAAAAGCACTCACTAACATAATCAGTGTGGATTTAGGCAAATGAAAATTCGTTAAAAAAGCATCGACATATTGGAAGGTGTAACCGGGCTTAATAAAAATATCGGTCCAGCCGCTCGCTGCCTGTAATTCACCCTCAAATTGCTGAGCGATCGTTTCTAAGGTGCGGATACTGGTCGTCCCGACCACAATCACGCGTCCACCTTTTGCTTTGGTTTCATTTAACAATGCAGCGGTTTCTGCGGACAGACGGTAAAATTCACTATGCATTTTATGATTCTCAACATCCTCAGCTTTTATCGGGCGGAAAGTACCTAAACCGACATGCAGCGTTAAGAAGGCCAACTTGACCCCTTTGTCTTTAATCTTTTGGAGGACTTCCTCCGTAAAATGCAAACCAGCTGTCGGGGCTGCCGCGGAACCATTCTCTTCCGCATACACCGTCTGGTAACGCTCCGGTTCCTCTAATTTTTCGGTAATGTAAGGCGGTAACGGCATTTCCCCTAACTCTTCTAAAACTTCTAAAAAGATCCCATCATAGGAAAATTCTAACAAGCGTCCGCCAGTGTCTAATTTATCGATTACAGTGGCGGTTAAGCGGCCATCTCCAAACGAAATTTCCGTTCCAATTTTCGCTTTTTTCGCTGGGTTCATTAATGTTTCCCAACAATCGCCTTCGGTATTCGTTAACAATAACACCTCTAAATGCGCGCCCGTTTCTACTTTGGTTCCAAATAAACGGGCAGGTAAGACTCGCGTATTGTTCATCACGAGCGCATCATTGGGTTGTAATTGGTCAATAATATCCGTGAATTTAGCGTCTTGAATCGTTTCTTTTTGATGATCTAGAATCATTAAGCGCGAGGCACTCCGGTCTTTTAGGGGCACTTGCGCGATCAACTCATCGGGTAAATTAAAATCAAAATCTTCTGTCTTAAAATTACGCACTGTTTTTCATCACTTTCTTATCCATTAAAATTAAAAATATTCTTTGGTCACGGCTAGTGGTCTATTGTTTAAAAGCACCTTTTACTGTCCCTTGCTCTCCCAAAAGGGTAAATTTAAATGACGATAGGCCTTTTCGGTCGCGACGCGTCCGCGCGGTGTCCGTTGAATAAAACCTTCTTGGAGTAAATAGGGCTCTACCATATCTTCAATTGTATCAATGTCTTCTCCGACATTGGCCGCTAAGGTATTTAAACCGACCGGGCCCCCTTTGTATAACTCGATAATCACTTCTAATATTTTCTGATCAACAGTATCTAAGCCGGCTTTATCGACATTCAACATATTCAAGGCCTCAGTCGCGACGGGTTCGGTAATCAGGCCATCCGCTTCCACTTCCGCAAAATCACGCACTCGCTTCAATAAGCGGTTCGCCACCCGTGGTGTTCCGCGTGAACGTTTCGCCACTTCCAACGCGCCGGCTTCTTCAATCTCCGCGCGAAGCACATTGCTTGTGCGGTAGATAATCTCACTCAAGCTGTCGACGGTATAATAAGCCATATGCGACACAATTCCAAAACGATCCCGTAAAGGCGCCGATAAAAGACCCGCTCGCGTCGTTGCACCAATTAAGGTAAAAGGCGGCAGTGAAAAATGAACCGGTCGGGCCGTATCGCCTTCTCCGATAATAATATCTATGTAGAAATCTTCCATCGCCGAGTACAGCATTTCCTCCACAAAGCGAGGCAAGCGATGAATTTCATCGATAAATAAAATACCGCCCGGCTCTAAATCATTCAGCAAAGCGACAATATCCCCGGCTTTATCGATCGCTGGCCCACTGGTGGTGCGGATACTCGTGCCCATTTCATTGGCAATGACCATCGCCATCGTTGTTTTCCCTAAACCAGGAGGTCCATACAGCAAGACATGATCAAGCGCTTCTTGACGATTTTGCGCGGCTTTAATATAAATGGAAATTTCTTTTTTAAGCTTTTCTTGACCAATATACTGATGCAGCCTTTGCGGGCGTAAAGATACTTCTTCACTACTCTCTTGTTCGTCCATTAACTCTCCCGAAATCATCCGTTCTTGATCCACAATCTTTTACCTCCTCAAAATGATTAATAAATTAAGTACTTGAGCGCTTCTCGGATATAGTCATCCGCTGGCATTTCGTCTAATGCTTCTAGTTTAGGTAGGACTTTCTTAATGTCCCGCTTAGTGTAGCCTAAAACATTCAAAGCTTCGACCGCTTCATCTAAAGCATGATTGGCCGTTGTTTCTTTCTCAGTAGGCCCAAAGACTTCCGTCACTTCGGGTGAAAGTTCTGACAGTTTCCCTTGCAGATCCAAAATAATCTGTGAAGCTGTTTTCTTCCCGACGCCCGGAAAATTTTGTAAGTATTTGATGTTATTATTTTCAATTGCTTGAATCAGTCCCACATGATCTTCTGCCGCTAAAATCGCTAACGCACTTTTCGGACCAATGCCTGAGACTCCAATCAATTTCAAAAATAACTCTTTTTCAGCGCGATTAATAAATCCATATAAACGGATGTCATCTTGCGTCACGCTTTGATAAATATAAATTGTCATTTCCTGGTGCATCTGACTCGATAACCGGAAAGGGTTAGCGATCAGCACATGATAGCCGATGCCCTGATTATCTAGCACTAAATAACTAGGCGTCACCTCTTGCACCGTTCCTTTGATGTATTCGTACATTTTTCGAATAGCTCCTCACTTATTTCCAAAATTCCTTCTCATTATAACACAGAAAGGCCCTAGCCTAAATGCTAGGGCCGATCTATTTTTTCATTTTATAGGGCGCGTGCCTTTATTCAAATTCAGCGAGGTATTCGCCATAACCTTCGTTTTCTAACTCTTTCTTCGGAACAAAACGCATGGCTGCTGAATTGACGCAGTAGCGTAAGCCCCCTTTGGCTTGTGGGCCGTCGGTAAAGACATGGCCTAAATGAGAGTCTGCTTCCCGACTTCTCACTTCGGTTCGTTCCATTCCAAACGATTGATCGCGGTGTTCCGTCACGCCACGTTTTTTAATCGGTTGGGTGAAAGAAGGCCAACCACAGCCTGCATCGTATTTATCGTTAGATGAAAAGAGCGGCTCACCACTCACCACATCGACGAAAATACCATCTTCGTAAAAGTCATCATATTCACCAGTAAATGCACGTTCGGTCGCATTTTCTTGCGTAACCGCATATTGTTCAGGTGTTAAACGATTTTTTAATTCTTCGGTTGTTTCTTTTCTATTCATCATAATATCCCCTCTTTATTATTTTACCAAGAATAGGATTTCATGTAAAACAAAGTGCTCCAAAACCCGTAATTTAACGGGCCTTCGAGCACTTTTTGCTTCTTTTCAATGCAACGATTATTCGTCGGTCTCGTCTTTAACTTCTTTTTCATCAATCACGACATCATCGCGATCTGCTTTATCTTTAGGTTCTTTGTGGCCGTCATCTTCTTGGTCTTCAATCTCTTCACGAACCTCTTCGTTTAAACCAAATTCATACTGCTCGTCCATTAATTCTTTCTTTTGAGTATCGTCTTGCGTTTCGTCATGTTCTTTTTTTGACTGTTCATCTTTTGCCATGAATAACCGCTTCCTTTCAAAAGTAAGTGTTCTGTTCTAATCACTCTTTGTGACTCACCATCATTTTAGATCACAGTTATGATTTTTTCTAGCATTATGCTTAGACCCACTTCGAAAATTAATGACTGTCTTGAATACGTTTAAACATTTTCTCTAAATCACGCGTAGTCATTTTCACGACGACGGGACGCCCGTGGGGACAATTATAAGGATTTTCGCATTGAGGTAACTGTTCAATTAAAGCGACTGCCTCCTCATCACTTAAGCGATGGTTGGCTTTGATCGACCGTTTACAGCTCATCATAATCGCCGTAGCTTCCCGAAACATACCGACGGACAGATTTTTTTGTTCTAAGAAGAAGTCAATCATCTCTTCGATGGTATCTTGTTCTTGACCGGGAATGATCCAGGTCGGATGTTCACGCACGATAAAACTATTTTGACCAAAAGGTTCCAAGCTCACGCCCGCATCCGCTAAAGTATCCAAATGATCCGAAATGATGAGCACTTCATCGCTCGGATACTCTAACACAATCGGCACCAGCAACTCCTGCATCGACACGCCCGTATCGGCTAGTTGTTCTTTATAATATTCATATTTGATCCGTTCTTGTGCGGCATGCTGATCAATAAAGAATAAACCTTCTGCGTTTTGCGTGAGTAAATAAGTGCCATGCAACTGTCCGATATATTCCAGTTCTGGGAATTGCCCGGTCGCTTCTTCATTATAATTTTTCCGCTCCGCTGTTTCCGCCAAAGCGAGCGCTGAGTCTTCCTCATCTACACGATGCGTCAAATGCGAGGAGGTTTCCGCTTCCTCAAGGTCGTTTTCGCTTTCCGCTACATACTCCGTGGCTGCTGGGTCATATTCCGGCAGTGGCGGTTGTGGCGGCTCATTTTGAAGATCTTTTGGTTTTTCTTCTGGAAAAGCAAAACTTGTTTTCGGTCTCTGTTCCGTTCGAAATTCAAAATTCATTTGTTCCGTTTTTTCTGTCGGTGGTTGCGGTGCTGAACGCGTTTCTTCTGCCGCTGAACCAGGAATACGAACTTCTTGGTGCATCGTTTCATGGATCACTTCTTTAATTAACTGCCCCAGTTCGTCTTCTGAACTGATACGGATCTGCTGTTTGGTCGGATGCACGTTGACATCAAGCAATAAGGGATCCATCTCAATATTGATCACACTGATTGGAAAACGACCAATCATTAATGTTGAACCGTAGCCAGCGGTAATAGCCCGCGTGAGCGCAAAATTTCGAATATGACGGCCGTTGACAATTAAAGTGATATAAGAGTTATTCGCTCGTGTTAATTCCGGTAAGGACGTATAACCCGTTACTTTAAAGTCAAAGTTCTCTGCTTCGATCGCGCGCATTTTACGGGCCACATTTACCCCATAAACACCTGCGATCGCTTGGCGCACATCACCATTTCCGACTGATTTCAACAGTAAGTTGCCTTCATTGTAAAATTCAAAGGAAATACTCGGATTAGCCAAGGCAAAGCGGTTCATGTAATTAGTGACGTGTGAGATCTCGGTTTTCAAGGAGCGAATATGTTTTAAGCGAGCTGGAGTGTTGTAAAATAATTGTTCCACTTTAATGGTAGAACCACGGCGCGCCGGCGCGGAAGTATTTTCGACAATCTCGCCACCTTCTAAATATAGTCGTTTCCCCTTTTTCCCTGTTTGTGCCGTTTCAATCGTAAGCTCTGAAACGGAAGCAATACTCGGTAAAGCTTCGCCACGAAAACCTAGAGTCCGGATCCGAAACAACTCATCCGTCGTATATAATTTACTGGTTGCGTGACGTTCAAAGGCCCGTTCCACATCGTCCGCCGCAATGCCTGCACCATTATCGGTGATGACAATTTTTTGCAGCCCCGCTTCTTCAATCTCTACTTTGATTTGTGTACTTCCCGCATCAATCGCATTTTCCACCAATTCTTTGACCACGGAAGCCGGTCGTTCGACCACCTCTCCCGCGGCGATTTGGTTTGCTAGTGATTGATTAAGTATTTCAATAGTGGCCATTACATCCGCCTCCCTTCTACATTTCACCTTTTTTAACTTTGTAATTTATTTTGTAATTCATTTAACACATTCATCGCTTGGAGGGGCGTGAGATTCATCACGTCTAATTTCTGCAAGTCTTTTAAGACTTCTTCTTCCTCCTGGGACCAAGTGCCATTGAATAAAGACAGTTGGCCGGCGTCTGCATCTTCTTCTGTTTCTATTTCTGCTTCTTTTGGTGTGGTTTCTGTTGTTGTTTCCGTTTCGGTTGTTGTGGGTTCGGAAACGATCGGTGATTCTGCGTTTTTCTGTTCCAAGGCTTCTAAAATAGTGGAAGCTCGTTGGAGTAAAGACGACGGTAAACCTGCGAGTTTGGCTACTTGCACGCCATAACTTTTATCGGCTGAACCGGGCGCCATTTTATGCAGAAAGACTAAGTTACCGTCTTCTTCCACCGCTCCCACATGAATATTTTGAAGATGCTCCAACCGCTCTTCTAACACGGTCAATTCATGATAGTGGGTAGAAAATAAAGTTTTAGCGCCTACTTTATCGTGCACAAATTCAATAATCGCTTCCGCTAAAGCCATCCCATCATAAGTCGCCGTTCCACGACCAATTTCATCAAATAACAATAAACTATTTGGTGTTGCATTCGAAATGGCTTGGTTCGTTTCATTCATTTCGACCATAAATGTACTTTGTCCGGAGATTAAATCATCCATCGCCCCAATTCGAGCAAAGACTTGGTCAAAAATCGGTAAGGCTGCTTGGTCCGCTGGAATAAAACAACCCATCTGCGCCATAATAATAATCAAGGCAACTTGCCGCATATACGTACTTTTACCCGACATATTCGGTCCGGTAATCAGCAAAATATCCGTGCCATCAGCTAATGCTACATCATTGGGCACATATTCTTGTTGTTCCATTACGCGTTCAACGACCGGGTGTCGCCCTTCTTCAATCCGAATATCTTGGCTTTCTTCATGGAAAGTGGGACGAGTATAATGGTAATCTTCACTCACTTGTGCAAAACTTTGCAGCACATCGATTTGCGCAATTAGACGCGCTAACTTCTGCAGTCGTTCAATTTCTTCCTTCACTTGTTCACGCACGCTCACAAATAATTCATACTCCAGCGCTTGCGATTTTTCTTCCGCTTCTAAAATGGTCGATTCCATCTCTTTAAGTTCGGGCGTAATAAAACGTTCCGAATTCGTCAACGTCTGTTTTCGCTCATAACGCCCTTCTTCTAAACGATCCAGGTTCGCTTTCGTCACTTCGATAAAGTAACCAAACACTTTATTAAAACCAACTTTTAGGTTGCGAATTCCGGTAGCTTCTCGTTCTTTCGCTTCTAATTCTGCTAGCCACTGTTTGCCGTTCGTCATGGCGTCACGATATTTATCCAACTGCTCATGAAAGTGATCTTTAATAATTTCACCTTCTGTAATGGAAATCGGTGGTTCATCCTCAATGGCTCGCTCCAGCAAAGTCGTGACTTCTTCGACGGGATCAATCTGCGCCAGCAGCTGGTCCCAAACCCCATCCACATTCATCAACGATAAGATGTCAATCACCTGTGGAATTTGTTCCAGAGATCGTTTCAACTGAATCAAATCACGCGCATTGACCGTACCATAAGCGACTCGTCCGGCTAAACGCTCCAAATCATACACACGCGTCAAGACTTCATTCAGATCCGTGCGTTCAAAGAAATGGTTCATCATACTCTCGACTAAGTCTTGTCGGTTCGTGATGGCTTCTTTATTGATTAAAGGCTTGTCGAGCCAACTACGCAACATCCGGCCGCCCATCGCTGTTTTGGTCTGATCTAAGACCCATAAGAGCGTCCCATCGCGTGTTCCATCCCGCAGCGAAGTCGTTAACTCTAAATTGCGGCGCACTTCTTGCGTGTACATTAAATAATGCGTCGTATCGTAAGCTTCCGCTTTTTGTAAATGATCTAAACTCCGCATTTGCGTTTTCGCTAAATAATTTAATAATAATTCCAATACCGGCAGTAATGTTTCATCCTCAATGGCGGTGGTCACTTCAGCAAACGTTTCTGCATCCATACCTTCTGCTTCTTTATTTAGAAAAGAAAAGACAATGCCTAAACGTTTTTCCAGATCCGTCCGTAAGGCCACATTTTCTCCTTCGTAAAAAAGCACTTCTTTCACTTCTAGGCCCGCAATTTCACTGTACACTTCTGATTGTGAACCTAGCTTAGTTGCTCGCAACTCACCCGTCGTTAAATCGACATACGCTAAAGCAAAAGTGCCTTGCTGCTCGAACACAGCCGCTAAGTAGTTGTTCTCATTTTCATGAACAACATCCCCTTGCATCACGGTTCCAGGAGTGATAACTTGCACCACTTCGCGCTTCACCATCCCTTTAGCCTCTTTGGGGTCTTCCACCTGCTCACAAATCGCTACCTTATAGCCTTTTCCAATTAGCGTATCAATATAACCTTGTGCCGAATGATGCGGAACGCCCGCCATCGGTACCGGCTCTTTGGCGTTTTTATTGCGGCTCGTCAAGGTTACTTCTAAAATTTGCGAAGCTTTAATTGCATCTTCGTAAAATAATTCATAAAAATCCCCAAGTCTAAAAAATAAAAACTCATTCGGGTATTCTTTTTTAATCTCAAAATATTGCTTCATCATTGGTGTCTGTTCTGTATCTTGAGGCAATCCTTTCACTCCTCTAACATCTCTAAATATCTTGCTTTAATTCATAAATAAAGTATCACTGTCGATTCGAATCGCCTGCATACTTTTAGCCAATCCTGTTTTATTATCGGTTTCCACTAGACAAGCATTTAACTGCCCTTCACCGCTATCCGGTGTCACAAAGCGTGTCGGCATTTGGGTTCGGAAATTTTCAATAATCGATTCTTTTTTCATGCCTAAAATGCCTTCATAAAAACCGGTCATCCCCACATCTGTCTGGTAAGCGGTCCCTTGGGGTAAAATGCGGGCATCGTTAGTTTGTACATGGGTATGCGTCCCCACAATCGCAGAAACTTTGCCATCAAAATACCAACCCGCGGCCTGTTTTTCACTCGTTGCTTCCGCATGAAAATCAATAAATATATGATCCGTTTCTTTTTTGGCTTCCGCAATTAATTCATCCCCTACACGAAAAGGATCATCAAAACTGCCCATAAAAGAACGCCCAAATAAATTAATCACGGCCAGTTTTTGGTCATTCAAACGGATAATTCGCATCCCTACGCCGGGAACTTCTTCATTACGCTCATAGTTCGCCGGTCGGATCAGACTCGTTGCGTCATCGATAAAATTATAAATATCATAATGGTCCCATGTGTGGTTGCCCATTGTAATCACGTCCACACCGAGCGATAAAAATTTCTTATAAATTTTTTCCGTCAACCCGCGTCCATCCGCAGCGTTCTCTCCGTTTGCAATCACCACTTGTGGTTTATAGACTTGGCGTAAACGGGGAAGATAGTCAGCCACCATTTTTTGGCCTACTTTTCCCACCACATCGCCAATAAATAATATTTTCACACCTACACCTCTTCTAGATTTCTCTTCTCTATTTTATCAATACTAAGGGGGTGAAAGCAAAAAAGGTTTCACTAGTTTTCCCTTTGAAACCTTCCTTCTTTTCTATTATATCAAGAATATCGTTTATTTGGCGCATCCTTCGTAAATTTTATCGTGGATAGATGCTTTGCGTATCACAAATTGTGGGTTGTGATGAGCGGGGGCTGATTTGCTCGTCACAACTCTCCAAGTGCGACAGGCGAGACCGGGGTTGCTCGTCACAAGTCTCAAAGTGTGCCGAGTGAGACAGCTCTTGCTCGGCAAAACTGGAGTACTGTCAAGAAAGTGGACACATCATTCTTAAAAAAAGATCAAAACCTAAAACATTTGGACAAGAAGATGATGATTTTGTAGCTCTCTATGCAACGAATAAATAAGATTCTAATTTTTTCGCATCTATCTTTGATTCGCCACGTTCAAATTGATTGGGTGATAAATAGCCATTCTTAGAATGGCGCCTATTTTCATTATAGAATGAGGAAATATACCAATTTACAACTTTAATGGTTTCCTTTCTGTTCATGAAGACACGACGATAAATAAGCTCTTTCTTAATAGTCGCAAAGAATGTTTCTGCACATGCATTATCGAATGGATTTCCTTTACGGCTCATGCTTCCCAAAGCCTCTATGTCAGCTAACTTTTCACGGTAATCATGAGAAGCATATTGACTCCCACGATCTGAGTGAACAATCAGCCCTTCGTCTGGTTGCCGAGAGGCAACGGCCATGGCTAAGGCATTTAATACTAAGTTCTTACGCATATGATCTGCTGCGTGCCAGCCTACTACTTTACGAGCGTATAAATCTAATACGATTGCTAAATATAACCAACCGTCAGTTGTCCAAATATAGGTGATATCAGTTACCCAAACTTGATTAGTTTTTTCGACCTCAAAATCTTGTTCAAGTAAATCTTCATAAATTGGATAATTATGATTAGAGTCCGTCGTTACAGTATATGGGTTGTCAGGAATAGCTTTTAATCCCATTTGCTGCATGTATCGCCCCACGGTGCGTTCTGAGACCCTATAACCAGCGTCCAATAAGTCTTTGTGAAGACGTTCAGCACCATAGGTGCCAAAACTCTCATGAAAAAACTGACGGATTTTCTGCTTTAATTCTTTGCGACGTTTTTCTGTTTCCGTTGGTCCACTTTCTTGCTTGGCTAACCATTTATAATAACCACTCGTCGAGACTTCGAGAACGTGACACATCTCCACCACAGTAAATTCATCGGTATGCTTTTCGATAAAATTAAATTTTACTCGTGGTTCTCTGTGAAGACATGCATGGCCTTTTTTAATATTTTATTTTCTCTTTCTAAACGCTCAATTTTTTTATCTTTTTCTTTTCCTTCTTTTTCATAATCCGTAGGAGTCTTATAAATGACGGGTTCTTGATCTTTTTTCTTTTGCTCATGCTTCTCAAACCAACCCACTTTTTTCTTATAATCTTGTACCCAACCCGACAAAGTTGTTCGTGAAATATTGAGTTCGCGGGAAAGTTCTGAGACTGTTCTGTCTTCTTCCATAACCATACGACTTACATATTCTTTATATTCTAAATCATAATTTTGGCTCATAATGAACACACCTTTTATATTATTGTAATTAAATTATATATATAAACTGACGATAAGTCTGTGTCCACTATTTAGTCTAGCTCAAAAACTTCCAAGTTGTGACGCGCAATCTCCTTTTCAATCACTTGCTTGCATTAAAAAATCGGACGCTTTTTTATCACGTCCGATTGACTCCTCTTTTATTTTTCATCTTCTATGTGAAGCTGTGCCAATGTTTCTTCTAGGTTTTCATCAAAAGCTTCCATTTCATCATAGCGTTCTAAATCATAACTTTGAATCGTTTCGTTTAACTTTTCAGCATAAGCACTGTCGGTAGCATAACGATCTTGTAACCAAGCGGTCGCGTCGGTATAGCTCTCCGTATTTTCACGCCAAGTGCCACTGTAGTATTCGGCATCCCACTCTAAACCATTTTTCATCAAGTTTCCGTAACGGTAAAGGGAATCAGCCCAAGAATCATAAACACTAAAGTCTGCTTGAATATAGATACTGTCGCCCGCGACATCTTCTCGCGTACGTGCCGTAACACTCTCGCCTTCCCAGCTGCCTTTCGTCCCCATTAAATTATTATAGGTTTGCGCCAACTCGGATTGGCCCCAGCTTGATTCTAAACTCGCTTGCGCGATCATCACTGAGGGATAAATATCATGTTCATCCGCAATTAAGACCGCTGCGGGTGCGATCGTTTCAATAAATTCTGTCTGTGTGGAGGCCTCTTCAAATACGGGAAAACGCATCTGCCATTCTTTGAAAGCAAGGAGTTGTTCTTCTTCCCGTGTTAGTTCTTGTTCAGGCTCAGCTGCTTCAGCCGCTGCTCGCTTATCCGTTTCTAAAGTCGTGACGGGTTGTTCTTCTTCGGTTAAAAAGTTCCAGACATCTTTGATATAGTTTTCAAATTTCGGTAATTTTAATTCCTCATTCTTCGTTTCTGCTTGTGCAAGATCTGTTTCGTTTGCCAACGCAGATTGAATATCAGCAGGTAATAATAAATTAACAACTGCAAATAAACTAAAAAACATATGAATTATCATTTTAAACTCGATCTCCTTTAACGCTTTTTTAGCGCGAATGAAAGTATAAAGGATGCGAGTTTCAGACACAAATCCTAAGCCTCATTGTTATAGAATTGATAACTTCTTTGCAAATTTCTGTCGATAGGTGATCCTTTTGTAACATTTGAAATCATAAGAACTTCCAATTTTCCCATAAAAAAACGCCTATCTCGATCACTTAAGATCAAAGATAGACGTCGGTTATTTAATATTTATTTTGCGTATTCAACAACTCTTGTTTCACGTATTACCGTTACTTTAATATTTCCAGGGTAATCCATTTTATCTTCAATTTCTTTTCGAACATTGCGAGCAAGTCCAATGCTTCGTGCGTCGTCCATTTCATCTGGTTGGACAATAATACGAATTTCGCGTCCTGCTTGGATCGCATAACTTTCTTTGACGCCATCAAAGCTATTTGAAATTTCTTCAAGATTTTCAAGACGTTGCAAGTAGTTTTCAAGTGACTCACTACGAGCACCAGGTCTAGCGGCTGAGACTGCATCTGCGGCTTGAATAAGTGCGGATATAATACTTGTTGCTTCTATATCTCCATGGTGAGAAGCAATCGCATTAATGACGGTCTCTTTTTCTTGATAACGCATAGCGATCTGGGCACCGATTTCGACGTGGGACCCTTCAACTTCGCCATCTAGCGCTTTTCCAATGTCGTGAAGTAAGCCTGCTCGTTTAGCCAATTGTACATCTTCGCCTAATTCAGCAGCTAAAATGCCTGCAATCTTGGCCACCTCAATCGAGTGAGTAAGTACATTTTGACCATAACTTGTTCTAAATTGTAAACGTCCGATAATTTTAATTAAGTCTGGATGAATTGAGTGAATGCCTAAGTCAAAGACGGTTTCTTCACCAATTTCTCGGATACGTTCGTCCATTTCTTTGCGTGATTTTTCGACAGCTTCTTCAATTCTACCCGGATGGATACGACCATCGGCAATTAATTTTTCAAGCGCCATCTTCGCAATCTCACGACGAATCGGATCGAAACCACTTAATACGACCGTTTCTGGTGTGTCGTCAATAATTAAGTCCATTCCCGTCAAGCTTTCGATTGTTCGAATATTTCGACCATCGCGTCCGATAATGCGGCCTTTCATATCATCATTTGGCAAGTGAATGACACTAACGGTCGTTTCTGCCACTTGATCTGCAGCACTTCTTTGGATTGCTTCGGTAATTAAACTTTTCGCTCGTCGGCTCACATCTGCTTTCATTTCTTGTTCAGATTGTTTAACCATGACGGCAATTTCATTGACTAATTCTTCTTCAGTTCTACGAAGAACAATGTTTTGTGCTTCTTCTTCCGTAAGAGCTGAAATTCGCATTAATTCTTTTTCTTGTTTCTCTTTGTCTTGTTCAACTTCTTTTTCAAGCTTGTCTACTTTTTCAGTACGTTGATCTAATTTCGCCTCTTTGTGTTGTAAATTGGCATCTCTTTCATTTAGATTCTTCTCTTTATGATTTAAATTATCTTCACGTTGATCTAGTCGACTTTCTTGTAGAGAAACTTCTTGGCGTTGCTCTTTTAGATCCCACTCAACTTCATTTCGATGAGAGTGAATTTCTTCTCGAGCCTCTAATAACGCTTCTTTTTTTACAATGTCAGCTTCTTTATTTGCATCTTCAACAATTTGTGCAGCTGTTTGTTTGGCATCAGCTTGTCTTTGTTCCGCGCTTTTTTTAGCAAAATGCGCGCCGACCGCTAACCCAATAATTAAAGTAACGATAGCAGAGGCTATAGCAAAAGGTAATTCCATATTTACACCTCCGTATCATTCTATTTTTAAATTTTCATGTAGGATATTATCAATCATTTGCTTATTTAAAGCAGTTTTTTACACGAAAGCTGCACTTCAATATAAGTTTGTATATCAAAGTACATCTTAGTATATAATATCTCTCTTTGCGTAAGAAGTCAATGAAGATTCATTGCTTAAATAAGCTGTAATGCTCTAATTATAGGGCTTACAGAACACAAATTATTTTTTAATTTTGGTAAACTGCGCATCCACACTATTTTTGTGTATAAATAAAAAGCAGAAGACTCTGCTTTTTATCGTATTGATTCACTTATAATAATTCTGCAATCAGTTCTTCTTTTGATTTCGAAGATAAATAATAAGGTGGGATATCTAAGACTGTATGTGCACCAAATTGTTTTTCTCCTGCTAATTTATAAGCCGCACGAGCGTAAGCAATATTTACGGCCGCCGTAAATTCTGGGTTGCTTTCTAAAGTCAGAGAATAATCAATAATTGACATCTCTTCCTCAGAAGTTTGTCCTTGACGAATCACGGCACCTCCATGTGGCATATCTTGGTGTTCATGATTAAATTCTTCTTCAGAAATCATACTGACACTGGTACGATAATCTTCAAAATAATCCGGCATTTCTTTGATTGCTTTTTCAACAGCTACTGGATCGGCATCCTCTTCCAACACTACATACACTTCGCGCGTATGAGCTTCTGTTGCTTCATAAGGGACTTTTTTCCCTTCTTGGATTTGATCGATCATCAAAGGATCCGGTACTGTATATTGGACAGCATGTTTGACACCTTCCACACCACGGACTGCATCACTATGGCCTTGGCTAACACCACGGCCCCAAAAAGTGTAAGTATCACCGGTTGGTAAAATCGCTTCTTGGATCAAGCGGTTCATTGAAAATAAGCCAGGGTCCCAACCTGTGGAAATAACCGCGACGTTTTCATTTTCTTGCGCTATTTTATCCATTTTTTTGTAATATTCAGGGATTAAGGCATGCGTGTCATAAGCATCGACCGTATTAAAATGCTCCGCTAATGCTGGTCCTTGCGTTGGAATATCTGTTTTTGAACCACCACATAAAATTAAAACATCGATTTTATCTGTAAAGTCCAAAATATCATCTAAAGCATATGTAGGAGAAGTTGTATCTAGTGTTTCCGGATCTCTACGGGAAAAAATTCCGACCAGTTCCATATCCGGATGATTGTTTAAACCCACTTCTACACCCCGGCCTAAATTTCCATATCCTACAATGCCAATCCTTATGTTATTCATGGTTATTCCTCCGTTTATCGAATTTAAAGACTTGTAACCTTCTCTATTATCTAATAATTTACTATGTATTAACAATAAAACCCCCTTTATTTGAATGTTTTTTCATTGCAATAAAGAGGGTGATTATTTTTCTATATGATATGAAAAGACAGAAGTTTATTTTGCAGTTTTTTCTTTTTTGTCTTTCTTGTCTTTTTTATCTTTGGTGTCTGTTTCTTTTTCTTCTTTTGTTTCTTCTTCTGCTTCTTCTGCAGGCAAGTCCTCTTCGTCCCCAATTCCGTAAGCTGCACGAACACGTCGGTCTACTTCTTCGCGGATATCTGGGTTTTCTAACAAGTAAGTCTTCGCACTTTCACGACCTTGACCAATTCGATGGTCGCCATAAGAGTACCAAGAACCTGCTTTGTCCAGAATGTCTTTCTCTGCCCCCATGTCGACTAATTCGCCCACTTGCGAAATACCTTCTCCATAAATAATGTCAACCATTGCTTCTCTAAATGGAGGAGCTACTTTATTTTTAACGACTTTAACTCGCGTACGGTTCCCGACCATTTCAGAACCTTCTTTAATGGATTCTGCTCGTCGGATTTCTAAACGAACTGAAGAGTGGAATTTTAAAGCTCGTCCACCTGGTGTCGTTTCTGGGTTCCCAAACATTACGCCGACTTTTTCACGGATTTGGTTGATAAAGAGCGCAATCGTTTTGGTTTTATTAATGGTTCCGGATAATTTTCTCATCGCTTGGGACATCAAACGCGCTTGTAAAGCCACGTGCGTGTCACCCATCTCCCCATCAATCTCAGCACGCGGAACTAAAGCGGCTACGGAGTCGACAACGACCATATCAATTGCTCCACTGGAAACTAAAGCATCCGCAATTTCTAAACCTTGTTCCCCTGTATCGGGTTGTGAGAGTAATAATTCATCTGTATCGACCCCTAATTTTTTAGCATAAGAAGGGTCTAATGCGTGTTCCGCATCAATAAAGGCTGCTGTTCCGCCTTCTTTTTGAACTGAGGCAATCGCATGTAAAGCGACTGTTGTTTTTCCTGAACTTTCAGGACCATAAATTTCTACTACACGGCCACGTGGGTAGCCACCTGCACCTAGTGCGACGTCTATCGCCAAAGAACCACTAGAAACTGTTGGGATCTTCTGGTTCGCTTGGTCACCCAACTTCATAATCGCACCTTTTCCAAAGTCTTTAGTAATTTGTTTCATGGCTTTGTCGAGTGCTTTTTGTCTTTCATCTGAAACCATAGTCAACCTCCGTTTTTTATTTCGTTCAATTCAGTATCATCTATTTGTTTATTTATAATCGTCACTTGTCACTCTATTATTTTACTCTCTTTTAACGGAAAAAGCAAGGCTTAGCCGAACATTCATTCGCATTTTTATTCGACGTTCCGTAAGTCAGGTAAGCCTAAGACCGCGCGTCGTACAAAGTCACTGACTCGTAAACTTAAGATCCAGCGTGCGGGATTTTGGCTTCGCGAGTAATCGACTGTTTGGGTAATGATTTCATCATTGGGTAAAGAAATACTCATCCACGCGACCCGTTCTTGTGCTGCATCTTGCAAGTCTTCAGGGCCCCAGCCAATCACCGCGACACTGTAATCCGTTTGATATAGTTTTTTAGCCGCTTTGGCAAAGTGTTCGGCTTGTGCAGCGGGGGATAAATCTTCCACGTCTTTCATCTGATAGAAAGTATGCGCGTGTTCCAGTGCAGTAAAGACATTCCCACCTTTAAAGACGTCGGGATATTCTAAGGCCCGGGACCAATAATCGGTGGTTGCTCCATCCGTCAACACTTCCGCCAGCGCTATCGTCGCTTCTTCGGTGGCTAATTCAGAAAAGGCGCTCTCATGGAGACGGGTTTGGTTATAACTAAAGAAATAATCCCCGACTCGCGCTAAGACTTCCTCCTCTTTAGCATCTAAAAGCGTTTCGCAAGCAGCACTTGTCGGCCCACTTGCTGTAACCCGAACATCGATAATTCCGTTTTTCGCATACACAGCAACCGTGGGATTGGTTTGATTTTGAATCAGATCGTCTAAGCGTTCAGCCACCTTCGCTTCCGGCAAGCCATAAAAGTTCATATTGCGCGATCGTAAAATCTCTTCTTCGCCAATGACTTCCACTAATTTAGGCAGTAAATAATTACTGACCATATATTCAAACTCATTCGGCGGTCCAGGTAAAAGCACATAAGTATGCGTGCTAGTTTCTTTATAAATACCTGCGGCCATCCCCACATCATTTTGCAAAGGTGTCGAATCATCTAAAATAAGGGCTTGTTGATAATTTCCTTTTGAAATTTCATCGGTATTATAGCGCGTCTTTGCTTTTTGTAAAGACATAGGATCCACCACCAGTTCTACCTGGAGATGTTCCGCCAAAATAGCTTTGGTAATATCATCTTGGGTCGGACCTAAACCACCCGAGACAATGACCATATCAGCTCGGTCTTCAGCAATTTGAATCGCGCGCAATAAACGTTTTGGATTATCGCCGACCGTTGTATGATGGTACACATTGACACCAATCGCCGCTAATTCTCGCGCTAAATAAGGGGTGTTTGTATCGACCACCTCTCCTAAAAGTAATTCTGTTCCACTCGTAATAATTTCTGCTTTCATGATAAGAACTCCTATATATAATATTTGCATCTTTTTCGTAAATTCACTTTTATTTTTAAAATTATTTTACAGGGCTCGGGGTAGAATGTCTAAAAAATGAAAACAGATAGTGGTGAAAGCTCACCAACTACCTGTTTATCTGTTATTTATCAACTTTTACTGAATACTATCTTTAAATAAATGGCGGGCATTATAAAAGTAATCATACCCTGAATAAATCGTGAAAGCCAAGGATACATATAATAAAATGGATCCAATCGGCAAGCCGGTCCAGGCAAGTGGGAAATCATTGACGAGTAAGAAAATAATCGCAAAGATTTGGGTGACGGTTTTAATCTTTCCTGGCCAAGCAGCGGCTAAGACCGTTCCCCCTTGTTCCACTAATAATAAACGGAGCCCTGTGACCGCAAATTCACGGGCAATAATAATCACAACTACCCATGCCGGGGCTTTTCCAAGCTCAATTAACATAATCAGTGCTGAAGCAACGAGTAATTTATCCGCTAAGGGATCTGCGAACTTTCCAAAATTGGTCACTAAATTGTCACGGCGTGCAATATAGCCGTCTAACCAATCGGTAATACTAGCGACAATAAAAATAAGGGCTGCTAGTAAAATAGCGACATCCATTTGTGAACCTAAAAGTTCAATCGTTCCCCAATCAAACGGAATCGCGGTCAATAGAATAAAAAATGGAATTAATAACAAGCGTAAAAACGTTAATTTATTTGGTAAATTCAATGGCTTCTGCCTCCTCGTAGAAGAATCTTATTCATTAAACTGTAAGGTCAAATCTTGGCGAACAATCCCTTCTGACTCTGGTGCATAGTCAAGGGTTGTATCGTTTAAAGCAACGTCAGTCACGGCAGCATTCCCCACGACAACATTGACTTCACTAGTGTCGGTGCCAAAATTGACATCCATCGACTGACCATCAGATAGTAAAGCAGCTTCCTCGCTGCCGCCATCCACACTGATACTCACCCAAGAGTCGCCACCATTCGCTGTTAACGTAACGGTTTGTTCTTCAGGAGGCGTACCCGTCACCGCGTACGTTGTTGCGGCGCCGGTACTTTCAGAAATTTCAACGGTTTGTTCTTCTTCCGTTTCTTCTTCCTCTTCGTCCGTGTTTTCTTCGTCTTCGGTATTTTCAGCTGTATTCTCTTCTTCAGCTGCTGGTTCTTCTTCCGTCGCATTCTCATTTTCTTCATCAGTTAAGGCCGGCTCAACTTGCTCTGTATTTTCTTCGTTGATCAGCGCATTTTCATCGTCAGTACTACCATCTGTTTGCCGCCATGCCACGTAAATGACGATAAAAATGGCAGCTACTAGTAAAAAGATGAGAATGGTTGGAATATATTCACTAAAATCACTTAAGAAATGATCGCTTTTGCTTTGCGTACTACGTGTTGGCGCTACGTTAACACTCTCCGCAAATTCTTCGCTCGCTTCTTTCGAGGTTTGTTCCATATTTTCTTCTAAGAGCTGTTCCCCATCTAAGCCAACAATATCTGCATATTGTTTAACAAAAGCCCGGGCGTAAAAACGTCCCGGTAAAATATCAGTATTTCCTTCTTCAATCGCTTGTAAGTATCTTTTTTGAATTTTTGTAATTTGTTGTAGATCATCTAATGTATAACCTTGTTCGATTCGAGCATCTTTTAAAATTTCGCCAATTTCATTCATGCGTTTCACCCACCACTTTACTTAAATTTGATAAAATTGGTTGTTTAAAATCTCTGCATTGCTTGCGCAATCGTCAATAAATATGTAGATCGAGAAGCTTTTTCACATATGAAATAATTATAACATATAAGGCTTTTTGAAACTAGGTATTTTAAGGATTCTACTTTTGATTTTCCAACAAAAAATAAGGTTCCCTATGGTTGTCTTCAAGCGATTATTATTCTATTTTATTTCTGTGGTAAAGAAGCGGTTCTCTATATTATTCCCTTTATTCAGTGTAAAACACATTCTTTAAGAAATACAGCCATCCCTCTGAAAATTCCATGAATTTTCGTCGATAGTATAATCGAGTAGGACGAAATAAATCGTCCTCTCACACCACCAGACGTACGGATCCG
>CAJUOQ010000010.1 GCA_910588235.1 uncultured Atopostipes sp.
GAGTGCCAGAAATATTGATAGATTAACAAGGCCGAGAACAACTTGACACAGACGTATTTGTCCCATACCTACTTAACATAAAAATATTGTGTATAATGTAAATATATAACTGTTCTTCATTCTCATTAATCAAAAAGTCGAAGGAGTTACTTATGCAGAAACTTTATATTCAACAAGCTGTTTTCAAGCTAACGGATCATTATCCCATTGTAAAAGAAAATCAAGAGGCAGTTTATTATGTCGATCAAACCTTCCAATTCGTCGGCAAGTTTTATACAGTGACCGACACAAATGGAGAGGTTGTATTTACTTTAGAACGAGGATTTACTTTCTTCTTCCCAGTCTACACCATTACTTTTGCAAACGGAGAAACAATCACCATTCGAAACGATTTTTCTTGGTTTCGCCATAAATTTACCATTGAAATTGAAGGCTTTGTATTGAATGTAGAGGGCGATTTTCTGGCGCACAACTATTCTTTATATAATGAACAGATAGAACTTGCCAGTATTAATAAAAAATGGTTGAGTTGGGGAGATACCTATGAAATCACGATCTATGATGAAACGTTTATGGATTTATCGGTAGCTGTTCTGATCGCTGTCGATGAATTAATCGACACCCAGAGTAAAAATTCAAGTAGCTAGAAAACAAGCAAGATAGGGTTGGGACATTTCTTTTTCGGACGCTTAAATAAATTAACATTCGATTAAAATAAAATTAGAATAATGCTTGACTTGGAAAAAAGCGAATGTTATTATACTTTCAACAACTTAACAGAGGAAGAGATAAAAATGAATAAACAACAAATGCAACAATTAAATAACTTCTTCTTCTTTAGCTTTTTTAGGTACCGTTTGTAGACGTAACACAAAGCATTATGGATACAAACGCAGTCATCAAACTGAATTGTATCTCTAATGGCTAAAGCTTTTTAAGTTGGGAAAGCCACCTAGAGAAAATAATCTAAGTGGTTGTTTCATCTCCATACATAAATAAAAATTTAACACATCCACTTAGGTTATAAACCTAAGTGGATTTTTTTTAGAAAAAATGAAAAAGAAAGAAGGAATAGAAATGAAAAAATGGTTAATTAGTCTATTGATGGTCGGACTTGTTGTGCTAGGAGCTTGTGGCTCAGAAGAAGCAGGCAGTGCTGATGAAAGCCTTAAAATTGGGACTTTAAATTTTATTGATCACGAATCCTTGACGGCTGCTGAAGAAGGATTCTATCAAGCGTTGGAAGACAATGGTTATGTGGAGGGAGAAAAACTTGAAATTGAATCCGTTAGTGCTCAAGGCTCTCAAGATAATTTAAATCCGATGGCGGAGCAATTAGCAAGTGGAAATGATTTGATATTATCTTTAGGGACAGCACCGACACAAGCACTCGCGAATGTTGAACAAGAAAAGCCGATTCTATTCACAGCTGTAACGGACCCCGTAGATTCTGGCTTAGTAGAAAGTCAAGAGGCACCTGGAGGAAATATTACAGGAACGAGTGACTATATGCCGATCGACAAGCAAATTGATCTTCTTCTCTCACTTGATGATCAAGCTGAAGCGGTCGGAGTCATTTATAATTCGAGTGAGCCGAACTCGAGCGTGCAAGCAAAAGAAGCCGTTCAGCTCATTGAAGAGGCAGGACTTGAGCCTGTAGTGACTACAGTTACTTCTACTAATGATGTTCAACAAAATTTAACGAGTATAATTAACGATATCGATCTTTTATATGTTCCGACAGACAATACGATCGCCGGGACAATGCCAACAGTAAAAGATATTACTGTCGAAAACCAAATTCCATCAGTTCTGGGGGCCCCTGAAATGGTGGAAGCAGGAGGACTTGCTACCTATAGTGTTGATTATCATTCACTAGGCTATCAAGCAGGGGAGTTAGCAGTTGATATATTAAACGGTGAAGCTGAACCAGCAACCACCCCTTATGAAAATGCCGAAGAATTAGTCCTTGTTGTGAATGAAGAAGTTGCTGAAGCTTTAGACATTGACCCAGAATCTATTCAAATACCCGAATAATTTTTAACTACTATCAAGTACCAGGCAAACTTCAACAAACAGTAGGTGGAAGTTTCCCTGTTATCAAAATTAATTAGGAAAAAATGATTAAAGGATTGACTTGTGTTTTTAATTAGATTATCATGAGTGCATCATTAAAAAAGGAGTGGAAAACATGCTAAAAACAACTGAATCATTCAATCATTTAGTGTCACTTTTCCACTATTATTATAGCTATTATAGATAACGTTTGTATGCATACTACATGGATACAGACGACATTTAACATGTTTGTATCTATGGTGGCTATAAAATGAACACTAGTCACGTAGATAAAATAATCTACAGTGGCTATTCAATTCCATTTATAAGACCCTTTCACACCTACTGAGATTATTTTATCGATGTAGGTGTTTTTTATTTTCAAATAATGAAGAGAAAGAGGGAAAGAAAATGGATATGATGAAGAAATTTTCAAAAGGGTTACTTGGTTTTGGTTTTTTGTTGATTGTATTGGGATTAGGAGCTTGCGGACGCACAGAGAGTACTGGTGAAGAACCCTATGAGGTCGGAATTCTTCTTTCGGCTGAACATAGTGCTTTAACTTCTGCTCAAGAAGGTTTTATTGAAGAATTAGAAGCAAATAATTTTATTGACGGTGAAAATATAAACATTAATATTTTGAATTCACAAGGTTCCTCGGGCAATCTTCATGACATGGCTCAGCAACTTGCGAATGATAGTGACTTAATGTTAGGAATTTCAACGTCAGCTGCCCAATCATTAGCGGCTGTCGATGAAGAAACACCGATTCTATTTACAGCGACAACAGATCCAGAAGGAGCAGGTTTGGTTGAATCAGTAGAAGCACCGGGAGGGAATGTGACAGGAACGAGTGACATGGTCCCTTTTGAAGAACAAATTGATCTATTGATTTCAATTGTTCCCGAATCAGAGCGAGTAGGTATTATTTTTAATTCAAGCGAACCAAATTCGCAAGTACAAGCTGATCTCGCTTCACAAGCTATTGAAGCCTCAGGGCGCGAAGCAGTGATCATGACAGTCACCAGTACAAATGATGTACAACAAGTAGCTGAAAGATTGGCAAGCGAAGTGGATGCGATCTACATTCCAACCGACAATACTTTATCCAGTGCAGCTACCACGGTCGGTGACATCGCTATTGAGCACCAGATTCCGATTGTAGCGGGCTCCATTGATCATACGGCGGAAGGTGGATTAGCCACATACGGGATTGATTACCACTCATTAGGAAAACAAACAGGTAAGATGGCCGTGGAAATTCTCGAAAAAGGGACAGAGCCGGCAGATCTTCCCGTAGAAACGGCAGAAAAATTAGATTTATTTGTGAATGAAGAGATGGCAGAAGCTTTAGGAATTGATCCAAGTTCAATCCAAATAGAAGAGTAACGATTAAAACGAAAAAGAATTGAGGAAAAATAGTGGATTTAATATTATCAAGTATTTCGCAAGGTTTATTATGGTCAATATTAGCAATGGGTGTTTACTTAACTTATCGTATTTTAGATGTGGCGGATCTGACAGTGGAGGGGAGTTTTCCTTTAGGAGCAGCAGTCGCTAGTGCAATGATTGTGGCGGATGTTCCTGCTTGGGTTGCGACGATTGCTGCCTTCTTAGCGGGAGGTTTAGCGGGCTTAATTACTGGCTTTTTACATGCCAAACTGAATATTCCAGCTCTCTTAGCGGGAATTGTAACGATGACTGGACTTTATTCCATTAATTTACGAATTTTAGGGCAAGCAAACCTCACATTGTTAAATTCAACCACGCTGATTAATCAGATTCAAGGATTCGGTGTCGATAAAACAATGGCAGTGTTAATTTTAGGGCTTATAGCTATCTTGCTTGTCATTGTATGTTTACATTTGTTTTTTAGTACTGAAATTGGGATGGCAGTCCGCGCAACAGGTGATAACTTAGAAATGTCTGAGGCGAATGGCATCAATATTCAATTTACAAAAATATTAGGTTTTATGTTGGGCAATGGATTGATTTCATTATCAGGTGCTTTATTGGCTCAAAATAATGGCTATGCAGATGTCAATATGGGAATTGGAGCGATTGTCATTGGTCTGGCTTCGGTTATTATTGGCGAAACGTTCTTTTCAAATCTGACATTTGCTAGACGTTTAATCACACTAGTGATTGGATCTATCATCTATCGCTTATTGATTCTTGGTGCATTGGAAGTCAATTTCAATCCGCAAGATTTAAAACTTGTTTCAGCTGTTTTACTGGCCATCGCACTCGCTCTTCCGACGGTTAGACAACGTTGGAACTACAAGCAAATGAAGCGCAAAAATAATAGAAGTGAGGTTCAATAAATGACAGACATCTTAAATGTACAAAATTTACACAAAACGTTTGAAGCGGGTACACCGAATGAAAACCATGTTTTAAAAGGTATTGACCTTCAAATGAATGAAGGAGACTTTATCTCTATTATTGGAGGGAACGGAGCAGGGAAATCTACTTTCCTAAACAGTATTGCGGGTTCTTTTTCTGTTGATAGAGGTCAAATTGTGTTAGAAGATAAAAATATTACCGAACTCCCTGCCAATCAACGCGCAAAATATATCAGTCGTGTTTTTCAAGACACCCGTATGGGAACAGCAAGTCGTTTAACGATTGAAGAAAATCTCTCAGTAGCTATGAAACGAGGACAAAAACGAGGATTAAGTCGTGGAATCAAAGCAAAAGATCGTGACTTTTTTAAACAAGAACTTAAAAAATTACAATTAGGCTTAGAAAATCGGTTAAGCATGGATGTCGGCTTACTTTCAGGCGGTCAACGGCAAGCTTTAACCTTATTAATGGCCACGATCGTAACACCGAAAGTCCTTTTACTCGATGAACATACGGCAGCACTTGATCCAAAAACAAGTGAAATGGTCACTGCGCTTACCGATCAACTCGTTTATGAAAAAGGCATTTCAACGTTAATGATCACCCATAATATGCAACACGCTATTGAACAAGGCAATCGTCTGATTATGCTACATGAAGGAAATATTGTGGTGGATGTCCGTGGCGAAGAGAAACAAAATCTAACGGTGATGGAACTGGTTAACTTATTTCAAACAAAAAGTGGCGCTGACTTATCCGACGATTCATTAATTCTTGGATAATTTTTGTTTAAAGTGAATTTCACTGCACCTTGTGTCTCTGAAAATGCTTTTTTACTCCTGATTTTATATAAAATTGAAGCCAAGTCTTTATATAATTGATTTTCTATTGTAAACTTACATGTGGACATAATATGAAAAGATTAGGAGTCGAATCGTTGAATCGAGAACTTATTAAAAATACAAAACGTGTTGTTATAAAAATTGGAACAAATTCCATTATGAAATCCCCCTTAGAAGTGGATTATCGTCAATTGGATCGCATGGCTTTTGTCTGTACAAGTTTAAGACAAAGTGGCATTGAAGTGGTCCTGGTGACTTCAGGAGCGATCGGAGTTGGAGCAAGCTTAATGAAGCTTGATAATTACCCGCAAACGATTCCTGACCAACAAGCGATATCATCTATTGGTCAAACGACTTTAATGACTTTATATAGTCAATTTTTTAATCATTATAATCAATATGTAGGGCAGATATTATTTACAAAAGATGTCATTGAATTTCCTACTTCCTATAAGAATATGCAAAATGCTTTAAACAGACTTTTAGAAAAAAATATTATCCCGATTATTAATGAAAATGATGCAATCGCTGTGGATGAATTGAATCATGAAACAAAATTCGGAGATAATGATACGTTATCCGCTTATGTGGCTCGAACGATTAATGCTGATTTATTAGTTATTTTAAGTGATGTAGATGGCCTTTATGACGCTAATCCTGCCGAACACCCAGACGCTCAATTGATTGCTCATGTGCCAGAAATCGACGAAAAGATTCGAAACATGGCTTCTGGTAAAGGTTCGGAATTTGCGACAGGTGGGATGGCCACAAAATTACGCGCGGCCGAGATCATGCTAGAAAATGATCGACATATGGTGATTGCGAATGCAAAAGATCCAAGAATCGTTTTTGAAGTCCTGGAAGGGAAAAACGTCGGCACATTATTCGGTCAATAAAAATAATAAAGGAGATTTTGATATGATGGAATTTAGTCAAAAAATGATAGATTTAGGTAAAAAAGCTAAAACAGCCGCTTATACATTGTCTTCTCTAACAACGGCAGAAAAAAATCAGGCCCTTGAAGCCATGGCAGCTGCTTTAGAAGATCAAACAGAAGAAATTATCGAAGCGAATCAAAAAGATATTCAAGCTGCTCAAGAACGAGGGATTGCTGAACCTTTAATCGAGCGTTTGACATTAAATGAAGAGCGTATTCAAGGAATGGTCAATGGCATCCGCGAGGTAGCTG
This sequence comes from uncultured Atopostipes sp., assembly GCA_910588235.1. Lineage (GTDB taxonomy): Bacteria > Bacillota > Bacilli > Lactobacillales > Carnobacteriaceae_A > Atopostipes. Next base: position 6,436 of record CAJUOQ010000010.1, read on the forward strand.
CGCTAGCGGATCCTTTAACAGTGACCGATGAAGAATGGATCAATGAAAATGGCTTACGTATCGGACGTCGCCGTGTACCTTTAGGGGTCATTGGTATTATCTATGAATCTCGTCCAAATGTTACAGCGGACGCTTCAGCTTTAGCTTTAAAATCAGGAAATGCTACTATTTTACGTGGGGGGAGCGAAGCCATCAATAGTAATTTAGCGATTGCTGCAGCTCTTCAAGCAGGGCTTGCCCAAACGGAAGTCCCTAAAGAAGCCATTCAAGTCATTCCAAATACGGATCGTAAATATTCAAACGAATTAATGCGCCTCAGTGATTATGTAGACGTGTTGATTCCACGTGGAGGACAAGGATTAATTCAAGCGGTCAAAAATAATGCAACGATTCCTGTGATCGAAACAGCGAGTGGTAATTGTCACTTATACATTGAAAATACAGCGGACGTCGAAATGGCAGCGGATATTTTATTTAATGCAAAAACACAACGTTCATCAGTGTGTAATGCGATCGAAACACTCGTGATCGATGAAAAAATTGCAGAAAAGGAATTAGCTAATTTCTTACAACCTTTAATCGATGCGAATGTTGAGATTCGTGGAGACGAAAAAACAGAACAATTGGTAGAAGAAAAGATTCAAAAAGCGACAGATGACGACTACGCAGAAGAGTTTTTAGCTTTAATCTTAGCCGTGAAGGTTGTGAATGGTTATGAGGAAGCTGTTGATCATATTGCGAAGTATTCAACGCATCACTCAGAGTCCATTGTGACAAAAGATTATCAACGAGCGCAAGATTTCTTGAATGATGTCGATTCCGCTGCAGTTTACGTCAACGCATCTACTCGTTTCACAGATGGCGAAGTCTTTGGCTTTGGTGGCGAAATTGGGATCAGTACTCAAAAAATACATGCTCGTGGGCCAATGGGACTTGAAGCACTCACAAGTTATAAATACGTGATTCAAGGTGAAGGACAAATTCGCGAGTAAAAATATTATATTAACATAAGGTTAGAATTAAATTAGAAAACACTTGACAATATATTTTATTACAGCTACAATCTTTTAAAGTTAATCATACATTTTAGATAATCACTTACTTTGACGAGACGAGTAACTTATCGATACAGATACAGAAAGCCTTCTGAGATGAGAAGAGGCACTGCAGAAATAAGTGAAAACTACCTCTGAGTAAATTTAAAAGTTTAAACTTTTAAACGGATTGCAACCGATAGATTGCCGGGTATAATTTTTGTACCGTTGAGGTATCTTTTGTACAAAAGATATGAATAAGGGTGGTAACACGGAAGTATCCGTCCCTTTGCCTAACATTATGAGAGGCGAAGGGGCGGATACTTTTTTTTGTTTTCTAAAATAAAATGATTGAAAAGCATCTTAAAATAGATGTTATGGATGAAATTATATAAAAAATATCGGAGGCGTTCATTATGAAAAAAATAGGACTTATACCCCGTCTTATTATTGCAATTATTTTAGGGATTATCGTAGGGGCACTAAGCTTTATTCCAGTATTTTTCTTGGAGCTTATTATGACAGCGGTCGGGCTTTTTAGTACCGTGATGAATTTTATTTTACCTATTATGATTGTTGCTTTTATTGTACCGGGTATTGCACAAATTTCTAATAATACAGGGAAACTTCTGGGATTAACGATGTTATTATCATTCAGTTCTTTATTTTTTGCAGCATTGCTTGCTTATGTTATTGGACAATCTGTCTTCCCGCTTTTCATTTCCCAAACAGAGACAGGAATCTTTGACGAAACAGCTGGTTTAACCGCCTTATTTGAGTTACCGATAGAACCGTTTTTTACTGTCGCTGAAGGAGTGATCTTTGCTTTAGTGATTGGTCTTTCTTTAACTTCATTGAAGAAACATGGCAAAGGCGAAACGTTAGAGAAGTTTTTTATTGATTTACAAGCGTCGATCTCGGCGGTCTTAAATAACTTTATTATTCCTATGTTGCCTTTCTATGTTTTTGGTAACTTCTTGAATTTAAGTTATAAAGGTGATGCCTTTGAAGTCATCGGTACTTTTCTACCCGTCTATCTTTTGATTATTGCTCAACATTTCTTATATCTAGGGATCATGTTTTTCATTGGCACACGAGCATCCGGTTATTCGTTTAAAGAAACCATTAAAAATTCATTTCCTGCTTATGCAACAGCTTTTGGTACTCAGTCATCAGCTGCAACAGTCCCAGTGAATATACAATCTGGAAAGAAGAATGGGATTAGCGATGAAATCGCCGCTTATATTTACCCCCTTTATGCCAATACACATCTTCCAGGTTCGATGATTTCTGTTTCGAGTTGTGTTCTTGCGGTGTTAATGATGACAGGAGGAGATACTTCACCAGCTTCAATGATTGGTTTCTTCTTAACCCTTGCATTAGTCATGTCAGCAGCTCCAGGTGTTCCTGGAGGAGCCATTATGGCTGCTATTCCATTTTTAGGAATTGTTGGTATTGACTCAACAGGAGTTATTGCTTCATTATTAATTACGCTTTACTTAACACAAGACTCATTTGGAACTTCGATTAATGTCACTTCAGACCAAGCCATCGTGCCGATCGTTGATAATTATTATCGAGCTTCTCAAAAAGAAAACATCAACCAATAAAATAAAAATGAACCTCAAGTCATAAGTCTAAAAACTTTTTGCTTGAGGTTTTTTGTCTAAATGTGGGAGAGGATATTTATGGTAAAGATTTTGAGCGCTTAGCTTTTAAAAAGGAGTCTTGCTAATCAATAGGGAGAGGATTTTTTTAGTTTCGGTTTTTAATGTTCAATTCATTGGTTGATCAAAAGCTGGAAATGTATTTCTTTTTCCTTTGTTTAATTTTTCCATTGGGGTATAATATCTATAATAAAATGTTTGCGTTTTCTTTCGAGGTGAAAGGGGTTAGAGGAATGGCCAATTTATACAATCGTATATTATTACCCGTAGATGGTTCTCAGCAGTCCATTGACGCATTTAAGACGGGCGTTCATCAAGCTAAAAATTGGAATAGCCATGTGTATGTCGTACAAGTTCTGCCTGAAGACTATAACGTTGCCCATGTGGGAGAAAGAGAATCTTTTCTAAATGCACTGGAAAGTTATGCTCGCAGAGAAGGTGTGCCTTTAACGAAAGACCTTGTTTATGGTGATCCTCGTGCCGAAATCGCAAGAGGGTTAGTTGATCGCTGGGACATTGATTTGATTATTATGGGGGCGACCGGTAAAGGAAGACTGACTAAGTTATTAATCGGGTCAGTGACCCATTATGTGGTTCAATATGCAAAATGTGACCTAATTGTTAGTCGTTAATTTTCTGAAGAAAAATAAAACCGACAGGGCCTTTGTTAAATGAAAGGCACCTGTCGGTTTATTTCTTTACTTATTTTTTCTGAATAGAATGAGAGAAAGTACAATAGCGATCATCAAAGGAATAATCCATCCTAATCCAATGGTAAATAAAGGGATATACTGTTCAGCAAAGCTGACTACACGAGGAATGATAGCCACTTTTAAGGATTCAGGTACTGCATTTAAGAAATCAAAGAATGCAGGAATACTAGCCACGATCAGTGAAAATTTAAAAGCTGTATCTTTTAATGGAACATAAGAATGGATAAACCATAAAGTAATTAAAGTAATCGCTAAAGGATATAAAAGCATTAGTACAGGTAAAGAAAATGAGATAATCGTATCTAAGCCAAAGTTTGCGACAATGAATGAAACGATGACAAAGATCATTACCCATTGAGTATACGAAAGTCTTTCTTTAAACATTTCGGTGAATGTATTTCCAATCGAGACAAATAAGCCAATCGCTGTTTTTAAACAAGCAACTGTGATGGTAACAGCTAACAACAATTGCCCAAAGAGACCAAAGTAATGAGAAGAGACGAGGGAAAGGGTGATTCCACCATTTTCATTAATGGGCATAATCCCACGACTAGTTGTTCCTAGATAAGCAAGTCCTAAGTATAAAATAGACATAAAAAAGATAGCAAAAAGACTTGATTTTCCGGTCTCTAATGAGACTCTTTTCTCATCGACTATTCCAAGGTTCTTAACACTGGTAATGATCGTAATAGCGAAAACGAGTCCTGCTAAAGCATCCATTGTCTCATAACCATCAATTATCCCGGTTGAAAAAGAAAGATTTTGATAAGGCTCTTGAGGGACGATTTCGCTTGGAACCCCCATCGGTTTAATGACCGTAAAAATTAATAGGATAGAGATCAAGACGAGAAATGTAGGCGTTAAGAATTTTCCGACGATATCGAGAATATTATTTGGTTTGAGCGCAAAATATAAAGCAAGTCCAAAAAAGATCAGTGAGTAAACCAATAAATATAAAGAGAAATGATCACTTAAAAAAGGTCGAATCCCTACTTCGAAAGCTACTGTAGCCGTTCTTGGAACCGCAAAGAAGGGACCAATAGTAAGCAATAAAGCTAAAGGGAAAAACAAGGAAAAGAATTTTCCACCAGGACTTGAATATTCTCTTAAGTTATTTTTTCCTGAAAGTGAGTAGCTCATGACGCCTAGAATGGGTAGACCAATCGCTGTTAAGATAAAACCTAAGGAAGCACTTAAATAATGATCACCCGCTAATTGCCCCATATGGACTGGGAATATAATATTTCCAGCACCAAAAAATAGACCAAATAATAGAGAACCAATTGCAATATTTTCTTTTAATGTTAGTTTTTTCATATCAATTTCCTTCTACAAAATAATGGAACTATTGTAACTTGTTTATTTAAAATATTCAACTCGGTCTGATAAGTATGCGGTTTTATATCTATAAAAAGATGGACATATAAGGAAGAGATTCTACTATTAAAGGGATTTTAAAAAATAAGGAAACTTTCTCCCAATAAATGCCCGGTTTTTCAACTTTATCAAATATTTTTGAAGAAAATTTCATTTCACATTAGCTAATCATCCAGAGAGATAAAGAAATGCATCTGTTCTCGAATCGCTAGCTAATTCTTGATGCGAAGGTTGGAATTTGATACATTAAAGCAGATAAAATGAGAAGGAGCTTGTTGACTTGATTGATATACACACACATTTAATTCCAAATGTCGATGACGGAGCTGACTCAATAGAAGAAACCCTTCGCTTAGCGCAAGCAGCGGTAGATGAGGGGATAAATCATACGGTGCTAACGCCACACCATAATCGCTATTGGGTGACGAATGAAAAAGATAAAGTAATAAAATTAACAAAACAGGTTGAAAAAGCAATCCAAGCCGCAGATATTCCTTTAACTGTTTCTCCAGGTCAAGAGATTCGGATGAATGAAGAGTTTTCTGAAGAATTATTTGCGGGTAATTACTTATCATTGGACGGCGAAGGAAAGTATTATTTAGTCGAATTTTCATGGAACGAATTTCCTTCATTTGCGCCTACCTTTCTACAAGAAATGATTGACGCAGACATTACCCCAGTGATTGCTCATCCAGAACGGCAACGACCGTTTCTTGAAAACCCAGAGCTTTTAAGAGATTTGATTGAAATGGGATGTATTTCTCAAGTAACAGCTACATCTATTGCCGGGGGTTACACAGAAGAAATACGAGTAGCAGCTGATGATATGATGAAAGAAAATTTAATTCATGTCATTGCATCGGATGCTCACGATACAGTGGCACGACCATTTAATTTAACCAACGCTTTAGACATTTTAGAAAGCAATTATGGAACAGCATACAAAGACTATCTGATAAATAATGCAGAAAAGATCTTCAAAGGACAAGCTGTTCACACATTTGAAAAATAACCTCTAAAAAGCAGTTTCTAATCGAAGCTGCTTTTTTACTTGTGGTATACTTTTAATAAATATTATAAGAATGGAGTATACATACTTATGTTTAATCAAGAAGAAACAATTTCTTTTTTAGTAGATTTGCTTAAAACAAACAGTCCTACTGGCTATACTAAAAAGGCTATTCATTTTTTAAAGGATAAAATTGAAACATTCGGCTATCAAACAAAAACAACACCTAAAGGAAATCTTATCGTCCATGTGAAAGGACAAGATACGCGACAAACTCGTGGGCTAAGTGCTCATGTGGATACTTTAGGTTTAATGGTCCGTTCGATTAATAGTGATGGGACTTTATCTCTGACAACTTTAGGTGGTCCGTTGACGCCTACTCTTGATGGCGAGTATTGTGAGATCATTACTCGCGATGAAAAAACATATACAGGAACGATTTTATCAAAATCTCCTTCGATTCATGTCTACAAGGACGCTTCAACTAAAGAACGAGATATCGATAATTTAATGGTGAAATTAGATGAAGATGTTGAGAATAAAGAAGATGTTCAAGCACTTGGGATCCTAAATGGTGACATTGTCGCTTATGATCCGAAAGTTGTGGTGACAGATTCTGGTTTTATTAAGTCCCGTTTTTTAGATGATAAAGCTTCGGTTGCTGTATTAGTAGGTCTATTAAAAATGTTAAAAGAAGAACTTGTTCCGGCGACGAACTTGAAATTTATTTTCTCTACTTATGAAGAAGTCGGACATGGTGCTTCTTGGATTCCAGAAGACATCACTGAGTTATTAGCGGTAGATATGGGCGCCATTGGTCTTGATTTAGAATGTACCGAGTTTGATGTATCGATTTGTGCGAAAGATTCATCCGGCCCTTATGACTATGATTTAACGACACGCCTGATTCACTATGCACAAGAAAAAGACTTAGATTTCGCAGTCGACATCTATCCGATGTACGGTAGTGATGTCTCCGCTGCTTTAAGTGGTGGAGCCAATATTCGTGCAGCGTTGATCGGCCCAGGAGTTTCCAGCAGTCACGGAATGGAAAGAACCCATATCGATGCCTTAGAAAATACATTTAAGTTGTTGGCTGAATATATTCAATATTAATAATAAAAATAGTCTGGTAGAAACTAGAGGATCCGCTTTAGTTAACCAGACTATTTTTATATTATTGTCCATGCCAAGTAGCCAGACATTTAAATAAAATATCATTGCTTTCTTCTAAAACTTTTTGATTCACTTCCTCATTTCCACCAAAAGCAATTAAAACTTCAGGCGTGTCCGTGTAACGATCTATTGTGAATGTTTAAAAATGCATATCGTTCGGATTTTACCTCATAATCACGAACTGTCGATTCTAAAACCGAACTTTATCCGTTATTTATCACTTAATGTTTGCTTTTTGCGCTCTTTATCTGCTAGAATGTTCGTAATTCATTAATAAAGGAGAAGATTATTTATGGTTGAAGTTACGAAAGCAATCTTAGGTTCTTATTTTCATGCACCAACCTATGGAGAAATCACTTATGTACAGAATGCTTTAATTTTAATGAACACTCAGGGAGTTATCGAATCGATTCTTGTTCCAGGAGATGAAGATTATCAGCAAACAGTGGAGGAGCACCGTCAGAACAATCAGTTAAAAGAGTTAAGAAAAGACCAATACTTACTACCGGGCTTTATTGACACTCATATCCATGCCCCTCAATGGCCACAAGCAGGAATTGCTTTGGATGCGCCTTTGAATATATGGTTGGATGAACATAGTTTCCCACTTGAAGCGAAGTATGCGGATGTTGGTTTTGCACGCGAAGTGTATACGGATCTTGTTCAACAATTATTGGCACGCGGAACAACAACGGCACTATATTTTGGGACGATTCATAAAGAATCAAACTTAGAACTAGTCAAAATTTCGGCTGAAATGGGGCAGCGTGCATTAGTTGGGAAAGTTGTGATGGACGATAAAGAAGGAAACCCTGAATTTTATCGTGATGAATCAACGGAAGTCGCTTTACGTGAAACCGAAGAATTTATCCAAGAAGTAAGAGAATATGGCAAAAATGTCCCACAAGGTGTTTATCCAGTTGTTATGCCACGCTTTGTTCCGAGCTGTACAGATGAAGCTTTAGATGGTTTGGGTAAATTAGCTAAAAAATATGATACGCATGTACACACGCATTGTAGTGAAGGCCAATGGGAGCATGATTTTGTCAAAGAACGATTCGGAAAAACAGATACTGAAACTTTACGCGATTTTGGATTGTTTGGCGAAAAATCTGTTATGGCTCACTCAAATTTTATTAATGATAACGATGCGGGTATTTACGTAGAAACAGGTACTGCTGTCGCTCATTGCCCCATTTCAAATGTTTATTTTGCGAATAGTGTAATCCCTATCAAACATTTGAAAGAACTTGAGGTTCAAATTGGCTTAGGTACGGATATTTCTGGAGGATTTTCTCCAAGTCTTTACGACAATATTAAACAAGCAGTGATGAGCTCTCGCCAATTAGAAGAAGGGGTAGATACCAACCTACCGCAAAGTGAACGTGGGGTGCCCAACTCTCGTATTTCTGTAGCTGAAGCCTTTTATCTAGCGACAACAGGCGGCGGAGAAGCACTTGATTTGCCTCTTGGTTTAATTGAACCGGGCTATACAGGTGATTTCCAAATCGTTGATACACAAATTGCCGGACATGAACTTCCATCGTTCAATGTTTTTGATGAACCTGAATATCTTCTACAAAGAATTTTATACCTCTCTACACAAGCAAATATTCAAGAAGTATATGTTCAAGGTCGTCGAGTGCATAAGAGATAAGAGAAGGGGAAGAAAATGAATATCGAAACAAAAGAAATATCCAATCAATTTCAAGGAACAACAAAGGCAGATCTTTCTACTGTACAAACGGTATTATTAGGACTAGAGCATGTTCTAGTCATGAATGTCTTTGTCATTCCTGTGCTTGTGGCTACAGCGCTCTCTATGTCTGATGCCGCAGCCACACAGCTTATTCAATCAGCATTCTTAGGTGCTGGACTAGCTACTTTAGTTCAAGTTTTATTTTTCCATCAATTACCCGTCGTTAATGGCGCTTCTTTTGTTCCGATCGGGGCATTGATTGGGATTTATCACGGAACTGGGAGTATGGAAGCGGTGATGGGCGCCAGTTTAGTCGGTGCATTATTTATTTTGCTCTTAGGGTTTTCTGGAATTTATAAAACGATAACGAAAAACTTTATTCCTACTTTAGTCAATGGTGTGGTGATTATGATTATTGGTCTATCGCTTTTACCTTCAGCTTTCGAAAGTAATATTTATGTAGAAACGATGCATTTGAATATCCAACAAAATATTTTATTGGCGAGTCTTACAGCTGGCGTCTTAGTTTTTACATCGCTCATCGGACATTATATTAAACCTCTTGGAAATGCCTTTCAATATACTTCCGTTATTATTGCTTTGATGGTGGGAACTTTGATTGCACACTTTATAGGAGGCGTCAATTGGCAGACGGTTACAGAGGCCCCATGGATTAGTTTTCCTCGGTTTGCGTTTATTGATTACGGCTTTCGTTTTGATTTATCCGCAATCATGACAATGGTGATTATTTATTTAGTTATTCTCACTGAAGCGACCAGTACCTGGTATGCGATTAGTTCTGTTTCTAAAGAAGAACTAAATGACGATAGAATGAATCGGGGGGTCATTGGCGAAGGCCTAACAAATGTAATTGGAGCTTTAGTGGGTGCGACGCCGAGCGCAAGTTATTCTTCGAGTGCTGGTATTATTTCGATTACAGGAGTCGCTAGTCGTCAAGTTTTTATCGCCTCCGGTATTTGGCTGTTAGTTTTAGCCTTCGCGGGTAAATTATCCGCAATCATATATGCCATTCCTTCAGCTGTTATTGGGGGAATCTTTGCTATTGTTTGTATTCAAATATTTTTAGCAGGGTTAAAAGTTGTAAAAGAAGAATTAAACACGGAGCGAGCCATTTACATTGTGGGAATTCCATTAATCGTTACGATTGGTTTAATTTTATTACCAGAAGAAGTTGTCGAAACAGCCCCGCAGATTGTACAGTATTTCTTGAATTCACCAATAGCCATCAGCGCGATTGTGGCCATTTTATTGAATCAATTGATTCCGACTCCCCATTTAAAAGGTAAGTAAGAGACAGCCTTTAACATTCGTTCTTAAACGTTCATTGAGTTCAGGCGTTCATTTTTTATTCAAGGATCTGTCCTTGGTTAGAAAATACGAAGCCTCTAATGTTCTTTTTTACTTAATATTTGCTACAATGTAGTATGAAGCAACATTTGAAAGGATGACGGAAATGGAATTAGGCGTACATGATTTAGTTACTCTAAATAAAGGAGAAACACCTGAAGAAGGATATGAACGGACGAAAAAATTTGTCAAAGAAATCGAAAAGATGAATTATAAGCGATATTGGTTCGCGGAGCACCATAATTCTAAAGGACATGCTAGTTCATCGCCAGAATTAATGGCGGCTTATATGGCAGCTATCACAGATAAACTTCGGTTAGGCACGGGCGGAACAATGATTATGCATTATTCCCCGCTGAAAGTCGCAGAAAATTTTAAAACATTAACCACACTAGCACCTGATCGAATAGATTTAGGATTAGGGCGAGCGCCAGGCGGCTCACCTAATGATATTGTCGCATTAGCTCAAGGGCAGCCAAACTCATTTGATGATCAGTACGATAAAATAAAGATTATATTGCATTATTTATTAGATGAAGAAGCACCGAGTTTTTATGGCAATACCTCTGCTGCTCCTCATCATCCAACGACTTTACCAGAGCCTTGGATGTTAGGATCCTCCGGCCAATCTGCCATGAAATCAGCTGAAATGGGGCTAGGATATAGTTTCGCGAAGTTCTTTGGAATTGAAACGGATCCCGACGTTTTTCAATTATATCGTGATCATTTTGAACCGAGTCCATTTTTTGACCAGCCTTCAGTGATGGTCAGCTATCAGATTATTGTAGCGGATTCCGCAGAAGAAGCAGATTACTTAGCCAAGCCAATTGAGCTCGCACAAGTTGGCTTAGCGAGTGGACGTCTGATAGAGAATATGGATCCCGAAGAGGTAAAGGATTATGAATTTTCTCCTAGAGCCCAAGACTTTTTGGATAATTATTATGAAAATCGTTTCTTGATTAAAGGAACGTCTGAGCATGTTCAAAGTATCTTGGCAGAAGAACAAGAGCTTTTGGGCATTAATGAATTAATGGTTTACGCGCCGATTTTTAATCAAGAAGCGCGCATTCATTCTTATAAAGAGTTGGCTAAAATGTTTAATAAAATTTAATGAGTAAAAAAGCACTTCTAGGAAGAAACTAGAAGTGTTTTTTATAACAAATTATTAAGAAAGTTTTGATAGATGTGCTACGATTAAACAAAACAAAGTGATAGCTAATAGAAAATGCTTAGAAGGTGAAGGAATGAAACAGAAAATAATTTTAGATGTGGATACTGGAATTGATGACGCATTAGCTCTTTTGTATACAATTGGGGAAGAGAAGGCGGATTTACTAGGAGTGACGACCACCTATGGGAATATCGATGTCGAGCAAGCGACTAGAAATACTTTGAGTATTTTGGATTTAGCGGATGCAACGAAAGTTCCGGTATATCCAGGCTCCGCTCACCGTTTATCCAGTAAAGAATATCACCGACGCGAAGTGACAACTCGTATTCATGGACAGGATGGAATAGGAGACACAGCAATCCACCAATCAACACGAGCGCCAGAAAAACAAACGGCGATTGATTATTTAATTGAAACGGCTCTTCAATACCAAAAAGAATTGAAGCTGGTATGTGTAGGTCCATTAACAAACTTAGCAAAAGCTTATGAAAAAAATCCAACTGCACTTTTAAATGTCGATGAAATTGTCATTATGGGCGGAGCATTAACGGTCCCTGGCAATGTAACAGATTTTGCGGAAGCTAATATCATAGAAGATGCGAAAGCAGCAAAAAGAATTTTAGAAAGTGACTTGCCTTTAAAAATAGTGGGACTGGATGTTACGATGCGAACTATCCTCACTCAAAAAGAAACAAATAAATGGCACAATTTCGGAAATGAAGAAAGCCAAATCATCGCTGAAATGACAGATTATTATTTTAAATCTTATCAAGAGCAGCTAGGAATGCCTGGGTGCGCACTACATGATCCGTTAGCAGTGGGGATCGCCTTATATCCAAATTTAGCAAAGACTCTAGCGCTTGATTTAACGGTGCAACTCAAGGAGCCTGCTGAAGGACGAATGATTGGGGATTATAAAAAACTAAATCGTGGAACACCGACTACAGAAACTTGCTTACAAGTGGATCACGAAAAATTTTTAACCCTTTTTATGACAGCTATGGAAAAAGTCCTACACTAGAAAATATAAACAAAAAACCAAGAACAATACCGCTCTAGTCAAGAGGGCTTGTCTTGGTTTTAATTATTTCTACTATATATGTTTTTAAATCATTAAATTGGTGGTCCTCCCAGGTGGCGATTTCCACACATAGATCAGCGGCTTCCGCTGCTTCTAATTGTAAAAGCAAGTGGTTTTGTCTTAAAAAAGCGTGCAATGCCATATAAGCAGTCCGCTTGTTCCCATTATGAAAACAATGTTTTCTAATTAAGTTAATCCATAAGATAGCGGCTTTTTCTTCAATCGAGGGGTAAATCTCTTCACCTAAAACAATTTGTTTCATCGATTGGATGCTCATATTCAATGCGGAGGGCTCTCTTAGGCCGACCATTTCATCGGGACTGATGTTTTTGATTAGAAAGGTATCCATAAGAATAATTTGTTCTTCCGTGGGATAGACAACGTGTTTCATCGATCCGCCAACCTTTCAAATGTTTCTTTATGTTCTTGATAGATATCATCAACTAATTTTAAAAAGTCCTCGTCAATAGATGTATTTTCTCGTTTATTAATATTGACTTTTTTGCCATCTTTAATAAAATTCACTTCGTCTCCTTCGGCCAAGTTTAACTCTGCCAGAATAGAAGGGGGAAGAGTGACGACATAACTGTTACCTATCTTCCGAACTTTTCGAGCTTCAATATTATGAGTATTCATTATTATTCACCTTTTTTGTATATTTTATTTTTATGTATATACTATAAAGTAAAGATATACAAACTACAAAGGTAAAGTGAACTTAATTGGGAAAAGGAAGCAAAGAAATTGATCCTTCGCGCTTTCCGATATATTATATATTTAATAAGGAGCTTTTGGTAAATCATCAATTTTTAATTAAAATAGAGGAAAAATGACTAATTGTTATGTTACAAAAAAAGATTTAAATCCATTATACTTAAACTGTCAGAAGGGTTTAAGAGGGGATTGCTTGTTTTAAAATCATCAATAAAGTAATTTATTTTGGTATTACCCTTGGTATATTGTAATATTCTTGTTATCTTATTAAATGTGCTAACGGGAACACGAAGATTATTATAGAAAATATTAAAATAGAGAGAAGGAGTAAGATAGTGAGTACAACATTGAAAGTAAGTAATTTAACTAAAATTTTCGGAGAAAATCAGGAAGAAGCTATGAAGCTTGTTGAAGAAAACAAGACCAAACAAGAAATTCTCGAAAAGACAGGTGCAACAGTTGGAGTATACGATGCATCTTTTGAGGTTAACCAAGGCGAAGTTTTTGTTATTATGGGACTTTCAGGTTCTGGTAAATCAACTTTAGTTCGTATGCTCAATCGATTAATTGAACCATCTAACGGTTCAGTTGAAATTGATGGAGAAAATATTATGGAGATGGGCGAAGATGAGTTAAGAGAGGTTCGTCGTAAAAAAATCTCTATGGTTTTCCAAAACTTCGGTCTATTTCCGCACAGAACGATTTTAGAAAATACAGAGTATGGTTTAGAAGTGCAAGAAGTAGATAAAGAAACTCGTCGTGAAAAAGCAGAAAAAGCATTAGACAATGCGGGCTTATTACCATATAAAGATCAATACCCAGATCAGTTATCTGGTGGTATGCAGCAACGTGTTGGTTTAGCGCGAGCTTTAGCGAATGACCCAGAAATCATTTTAATGGACGAAGCATTCTCTGCTTTAGACCCATTGATTCGTCGTGACATGCAAGATGAGTTACTAGAGTTACAAAAAAATCAAAAACGTACGATTATCTTCATCACACACGATTTAAATGAGTCTTTAAGACTGGGAGACCGTATTGCCATTATGAAAGACGGAAAAGTCGTTCAAATCGATACGGGTGAAGAGATTCTAATCAATCCTGCAAACGAGTATGTTGAACGATTCGTAGAAGACATCGACCGTTCACGCGTATTTACAGCAGAAAATATCATGTCAACAACGCCAGAATATATGACAAAAGGCGTAGACGATGCACGTACTGCGCTTGAACATATGCGTAAAAAAGATATTTCAAATATCATTGTGGTTGACGAAGATATGATTTTACAAGGTTATGTAGAAGAACCTGAAGTTGCTGAAGCAGTGCGCGAAGGTGTAACTGAGTTAGACAGTTTAATTCATGAAGATATTCCAACAGTCAAACCAAAAACACTTGTTGGTCACTTATATGATATTATTCATGACACTTATACGCCGGTTGCAGTTGTGAACAAAGAAAACAAACTATTAGGAATCGTTGTTCGTGGTGCAGTTATTTCAGCTCTTTCTGAAGAAGGTAGAGATGAGGTATTGAACAAGTAATGAAGAATATATTGTTTGAGAAGCATGAAATGAGCACTCATCCTAACCCTTTTTCAGTAAAATTTAATACTTTTTGTGATGTTTTGAAAGGAGCAAAATAAATGTTTAATTTTCCAATTCCACAATTACCAGTTTCAGAATTGATTGAAGCGGGTACGCAATGGCTCGTGGATACATTCAGTGGATTCTTTAATTTTATTACACAAACGGGTTCATCATTTATGGACAGTTTTACAAATGTTCTTAGTTGGGTTCCTCCGTTTCTCTTTATCTTGTTAATCGCTCTACTCGCTTACTTTGCGAATAAACGAGAATGGGGCTTACCCGTCTTTACCGTTATTGGTTTAGGGTATATTTTAAACCAAGGTCTATGGCCACAATTAATTGATACGATTGCTTTAATCGTGGTTGCCACAGTGATTACGGTGATTATTGGTATTCCAATTGGTATCTTATCTGCTAAGAGCGATACGGCGAATGCCATTGTGCAGCCAATCCTTGACTTTATGCAGACAATGCCGGCATTTGTTTACCTCATTCCTGCTGTTGCATTCTTTAGTATCGGAATGGTACCGGGAATTTTCGCATCCTTTATTTATGCGCTAGCTCCAACAGTTCGTTTTACTAATTTAGGGATTCGCGAAATCGATCCGGAGCTGATTGAAGCCTCTGAATCTTTCGGTAGTACAAAAAGACAAAAGCTATTCAAGGTTGAATTACCTCTAGCCAAAAACACGATTATGGCTGGTATTAACCAAACAGTTATGTTGACCCTATCAATGGTTGTTATTGCTTCAATGATCGGTGCACCTGGACTAGGTGGAAATGTATTAACAGCTTTACAGCGTGCACAAGTAGGTGACGGTTTTGTTGCAGGTTTAGCTATTGTTATATTAGCTGTTATTGTTGACCGTTTAACTCAATCGTTAGCAACTGACAGAAGAGCTTAATATTTAAAGGAGACACACGAATGCTAAAAAAAATATTTTTATCAATCTTTGCAATTATAGGATTAATTTTAACTTTCGGAAGTGAAGGGGCCTATGAATCTACGCTCGCAACGGGCAGCGATGATCGCCCACCGGTTACCTTATCCTATGTCGCCTGGGACACAGAAATTGCTTCTACACACGTTCTAGGTGAAGTCCTAGAGGAAGAAGGATTTAATGTTGAACTTGTTCAACTAGACCCAGCGATTATGTTTAGTTCAGTAGCTTCTGGAGAAGTTGATGCTTCTATCAGTGTTTGGGCACCAAGTACTCACGCATCATATCTTGAACGATATGGCGATCAATTTGAAAACTTGGGGGTACACACTCCGGGTGCTGTGACTGGAATGGTCGTTCCTGAATATATGGATGTTGATAGTATTGAAGATTTAACCGACGAAGCGGGACAAGAAATCATCGGTATTGAACCAGGTGCTGGAGTAGTTGAACAAACGAATGCTGCTATTGAGCATTATGACAACCTTTCAGACTGGTCTGTACAAGCTTCTTCAACCGGAGCTATGTTAACTGCTTTCGGACAAGCCATCCAAAATGAAGAGGAAGTTGTCATTACTGGTTGGTCCCCACATTGGATTTTCTTAGAATATGATGTGAAATACCTTGAAGATCCAGATGGCGTCTATGGTGAGGGTGAAGAACTAGAAACAATCGTCCGCGAAGGTTTCCAAGAAGATAACCCAATCGCCTACGACATCATCGATAGTTTCCATTGGGAAGCTTCAGACATGGAGCAAGTCATGGTATACATTCAAGATGATATGTCTCCTCAAGCTGCTGCTGAAAAATGGGTAGAAGAAAACCCTGAATTAGTTTCAGAGTGGACTGAAGGAGTTCCAGAAGAATAAAATAGAGAAAAAGCATAGAAATAACAATGTCATTCATTCAGTTAAATATTTTTTTAACGATATAGATGCTTTACTGTTATTTTCTATGCTTTTTTTATTCATTAGAATGCTTTAGTAAGATAGAGAAAGGAAGAAAAAATGTTTAAAAAAATAGCATTAGGTATTTTTGCTATATTAGGTTTAATTTTGACTTTTGGTAGTGAAGGGGCTTATGAAACGACACTTAATCTTGGAGAAGAAGAACGACCAGGAGTAACATTGGCCCATATGTCATGGGACGACAGCTTAGCATCGACAGCTGTTGTTACGAATGTTTTAGAAGATGAAGGTTTTGAGGTCGATCTTATCCAATTAGATCCAGCGATTTTATTTAACGCCTTGGCAACAGGGGACGCCGACTTTAGTGTCAGTCCTTGGATGCCTATCACCCACGGCTCTTATATCGAAGAATATGGTGATCAAATTGATATCATGGGTCCACATACCGAAGGGGCAGAAGTCGGTTTTGTCGTTCCAACTTATATGGAAGAGATCAATAGTGTTGAAGACTTAACAGATGTCGCAGGTCAGACCATTACAGGAATTGAACCAGGCGCAGGAATCTCACAACAAGCCAATAAGGCAATGGATACATATGGCAACTTATCCGATTGGGAACTGCAGCAATCTTCAACAGGTGCAATGTTAACTTCATTACGACAAGCCTATAACAATCAAGAAGAAATTGTGATTACCGGTTGGACCCCTCATTGGATGTTTATTGATTTTGATTTAAAAATGTTAGAGGATCCTGAAAATGTCTTTGGGTTAGAAGAGAACCTTATGTCGATGGCTCGAGAAGGTTTTGCAGAAGACAACCCGATCGCTTATCAAATTATCAATAATTTTCATTGGGAAATTGATGATATCCAACAAGTGATGTTGTACATGCAGGAAGAAATGACGCCTGAAGAAGCGGCAAGAAAATGGATGGACGAACATCCGGAAAAAGTAGCAGAATGGACAGAGGGCATTACCTCTGAATAAAATAATAAACCATAGAATGACATGAAATTTGTTGTTCTATGGTTTTATTTATATTTAAAAATCATTTTTGTTTATCACCCTTAGGTTAACCGCAAGGGTTCTAATGGATATGACTAAATATTTTTCATTTTTTGTTATATACTAAACATACGAAGAGCAATCGATGAGAAGTCTTTAATAATGGAGACTTAAATGCAAAATAGAGCGCGCTATTTTGGATAATTAATCTTATTCATCTGAAATATATAAATGGGGGTTGTTTTGTTGAAAAAGGTAGAAGAGACCAATTTGAAATTATTTGCGCTGAACTCAAACCGGCCTTTAGCAGAAAAAATTGCACAAGCACTAGGGATTGAATTAGGAAAACTGACAGTCACACGGTTTGATGATGGAGAAATCAGTCTTAATATTGAAGAGAGTATTCGAGGAGACGAAGTTTATGTGGTGCAGTCGACGTCTTATCCTGGAAATGAGTATTTAATTGAACTGCTAATTATGATTGACGCTTTAAGACGAGCGAGCGCTAAAGAGATAAACGTTGTGATTCCTTATTATGGGTATGCCCGTCAAGATCGTAAAGCGAAAGCACGTGAACCCATTACAGCGAAATTAGTCGCTAACATGTTAGAAAAAGCTGGAGCTGATCGCGTCCTCGCGCTTGATTTACATGCGGCCCAACTTCAAGGTTATTTCGATATACCTGTTGATCATTTACTGGGCGTTCCACTTCTTGCAAGTTATATCCTCGATTATGATTTTAAAGAAGAAGTCGTAGTCGTCGCTCCTCATCATGGGGCGATTAGTCGTGCACGTATGCTTGCACAATTTTTAAACGTTCCTTTAGCGATTATCGACAGAAGACAACCAAAACCCAAGGAATCAGAAGAAATCAGTGTTATTGGTGAAGTGGCGGGAAAAGTTTGTATCATTGCTGATGATATTATTGATACGGCCCGAACAGTGACCACTTCAGCCCAAGCTTTATTGGAAGCGAATGTTCATAACGTCTTTGTCGCTGCAACACATGGCGTTTTTTCTGATGATTCAATTGAAAAATTAAAACAAGCACCAATAGAAAAAATTATTGTGACAGATTCGATTGATTTACCACCAGAAAAACAAATCGACAAAATTATACAAGTTACTGTTTCAGAACTATTCGCAGATGCGATCGAACGAATCTTTAAAAATGAAGCTGTCAGTCCTTTATTTAAAGATAAATATGATGGGTATCATAAATAAATTTAAGAATAAACTGAGGAAAACAACATCCCTTTTAATGAAGGGGTGTTGTTTTTGTTTTGGCTGTAAACAAAACCATAAAACCGAACGATATATTCTGATATGTATTTTTTAAACGACAATAAACGTAATAAGCGAATGATATATTTATAAATAGTGATTAAAACCGAACAATTGCTTGAAAGACGAATAATAATCTGTATAATAGTCTTATGAATCATAAAAGACGAACAAAGGAGAGGATTGAAGATGAAAAGAAGAGTCATCCTTGATACAGATACGGCTGGTGATGATACAACAGCTATTTTAACGGCCATTCATTATTTTCACGTAGAAGGCATAACAATCGTCAGCGGAAATATTGATTTTAACCAACAAGTCGAAAATGCCTTATACACCGTTGAGCTTGCAGACCCAGAATACTATATCCCTGTCTATAAAGGGCACCAAGAACCTATCATGACCTTAGGTGGCGAAAAACATATTACGGAAGAAAGAATTTTTGCTACGGACGGTATGGGAAATTCTCATTTTCCCTCAGCCAAGCAAAGACCAGAAACTAAACATGCGGTTGATTTTATGATTGAGACGATTAAACAAAATCCTGGTGAAATTGAGGTTATAGCGATTGGACCGCAGACGAATATTGCTATGGCGATTAAAAGAGATCCATCAATTGTGAATGATATTAAGCATCTTTGGATAATGGGCGGAGTCAACCATGCTCCTGGTAATATTCAAGCCGTCGCCGAGTTTAATTTTTTTACAGATCCAGAAGCGGCAAAAATTGTATTACATTCTGGGATAGACATGACTATGATAACTTGGGATTTAAGTTTAAGAGATGGCGTCATGTACGAGAAAGATTTACAAGAAATTGCAGCCTTAAAGACAAAAGGCACTGACTTTTTCTTTGATGTGAATTTACATGTCAAAGCATTCGAAGCCGAGAAACGAAATACAGATGGTATTACTTCCCCTGATTCTTTAACAGTAGCTATCGCAGCGCATGAAAATTTACTGCTTAAAGCAAATACATATTATGTAGATATTGAGTTAACCAGTCCTTTAACACGCGGTTATAACATCGTAGATGTTGAAGGCGATCTACAACGACTACCAAATATTAGGGTTTGCGAAGAGGCCGATTCTGTAGGTTTTAAAGAAGTGTTGATAGATGTTCTAAGCTCAGTTAACGAACAAAAAGGAGAAAAATAAAATGAACTTAAAAAGATTTATTTTAAGTACAATCGCTACTTCAAGTTTTCTTTTAGCCGGCTGTCAAGAGCAGAATGCAGGAGCAAGTACCGCTGATTCAGATGCTGACTCAGCGTTTAGAATCACGATGATCACAGACCAAAATGGCGTCGATGATCGTTCATTTAATCAAAGTGCTTGGGAAGGAATGCAAGATTGGGCAGCAAGCCATCATTTCCCCAAAGAGAGCATTCATTACTACCAATCGGGTGAAGAAAGTAATTATATTCCGAACCTTAACACGGCTCTCCAAGATGATTATGATCTTATCTATACTGTAGGTTATTCACTAGAAGAATCACTCGACACCATTGCACAGCAAAATCCTGACCAAAAATTTGGAATGTTAGATGGTAGCGTAGAACAACCGAATGTTGTTTCTATTTCTTTTGCAGATAATGAATCCGCATATTTAGCTGGAATCGCTGCAGCTATGACTTCAAAAACAGGAAAAATAGGTTTTGTAGGGGGTCAACAAACACCAAACATTTTAAAATTCCAAGCAGGCTTTGAAGCAGGGGCTAAAGATGCAGATCCTAATGTAGAAGTTGAGGGACAATTCACTGAGTCCTTCTCCGATGCTGGAATTGCCCAGCAAATTGCTAGTGCAATGTACACCAATAAAGTCGATGTGATCTTCCATGCAGCGGGAAATGCAGGAAATGGTGTAACTTCTGAAGCACGTAATCGTTTAGAAGCTGGAGCAACTGAAAACATCTGGGTCATTGGTGCCGACCGCGACCAAACAGCTGAGGGCGAGTGGGAAGGTGGCAATTTCATGTTGACTTCTACGTTAAAAGAATTAGGACGAGCGATCGAGAATGAAACCAATGACACAATGAATGGTGACTTCCACGGAGGAGAACAAATCGTTAGTAACTTAGAAGATGGCGGAGTTGGTATTGTCGAAACCAATTTACCGGAAGTTATAAAAGAAGCGGTTCAAACGGCCAAAGAAAAAATTATCGCTGGTGAAATTGAAGTCCCTGAGACTCCTGAGTGATCAACCATTTATCGAATGTATAAAAAACGAAATGAAAAACCAGTATTCCTTTTGAGAGGAGTACTGGTTTAATATTTATATTCTATTATCTTATTTTAAAAAATTATAAGTCCGAATGAACCTCTAGTATTCCAAGACTTTTAAATCCTCTAAGGTCACATCTTCTTCTTCATAACCATCTACCTGGAACCCGCTTAAGTTTGCGTATTCTTTTATGAAGATATCATAGCCTGTTAAGTCAGAGTTAAAGTTCTCTGCATTGATTTTCTCAATTAATTTTTCCGTTTCTGCTTGGACTTCAGGATCCAATTCCCAACTGTCTGGACGAAGACGACCTTTTTCGTCATACTCTGGATGATCACCATACAACATGTCGCGATAAATGCGATCTTGATGCATAATAGGCGTTTCATGTATTCCTCTGTCTGCCATCACGCGATATAGTCCCATACAGTATACGGGGAAAAAGGGGATAACAGAACTTGCTTTTGTGGTCACAGCTGTTGCTACGACAATCGTTGCCTTTCCTTCAATATCCGTTAATAGCTTGTTAATTTCAGTGGCTTTCAGTTCGCAATCTGCCTTTGCTCGTCCCAGAGTACCGTCCCCATAGTAAGGTTTATTTAAATCAGAGCCTAAGTAAGAATAATTAACGGTTTGAACACCTTCGGCCAGAACATCCGCTTCCTTTAAAGCTTTCATCCATAAGAGCCAGTCTTCTCCGCCCATTACTTTTACGGTATCTGCAATTTCTTCTGCTGTAGCAGGCTCTAGAGTTTGTTCATAAAATTCTTGTTTTTGAATATTTACATTGGGTCCAACCACTTCTTGTCCAATTGATTTAATTACCGAATGAATACGCTCACCCGTATCGGGATCCATACGGACGCCTGAAGCTAAACTATAAACGACTAGATCGATCTTGCCTCCAAACTCATTGTTAATGTAATCAATGACTTCTTGTTTGGTTTCGTGACTAAAAGCATCTTGAACAAAATTCTTGGCTATTAACCCTTCTTTTTCAGCTGCTTGCTTGAAATAAATATTGTTATACCAGCCAGCTGTTCCTAAATTTCTTTCCGATTTTGGACCTTTTTCAAAAGAAATTCCGACTGTATCTGCTCCCGCACCGAAAGCTAAACTGATTCGAGTGGCTAAGCCATAGCTTGATGAAGCGCCGATAATTAAAACTTTCTTAGGACCATCGTAGCTCCCTTGTTCTTTGACATAGTTTATTTGATTCTGTACTTCTTGCTTACAACCAATGGGGTTCACACCGAGTGAAACGTTTCCCCGCATTTTATGTTCGAATTTGATAATAACTACCTCCACTTACTATTTAGTAATACTAGAATAACAGAAAACTTCCCACAGAGATAACGAATTCTACTAAGTTGTTCATACGTAAATTATATAAAATGAAAATCTTTTTAAATGCTATCCAATTATTCGAATGTTTCACTCTCAATTTGACTTTAGATAAGAAACAAGGTTATAATTTCTTTTGGTTGTATTTAATCTGAGAGATATTTTTATGAAATGTAAAGAATAGTACCACTATAACTTACGATCAAAGAAAGGGGCATTACGATGAAAGTTACGATGATTCCTGGGGATGGAATAGGGCAAGAAATAGCGAAAAGTACGATGGAGGTTATCGACGCTTCAGGTGCGACCATTGAATGGGAGGTCGTTGAAGCTGGAGAAGCTGTCTATAATAAAACAGGACAATTGATTCCTGATGAAGTATTTAACAGCTTAGAAACAAATAAAGTTGGTATTAAAGGACCAATGACCACACCGATTGGTAAAGGCTTCCGCAGTGCGAACGTTGCCTTACGTAAGAAATATGATTTGTTTGCAAATATTCGTCCCGTTCAATCACTTGGGGCAATCAAGTCTAAATTTGGACCTTTAGACCTTGTCTTATTTCGAGAAAATACGGAAGATTTATATGCAGGCGTAGAGGAAAAAATATCAGACGATGAAATGCATAGCATTAAAATCATCACCCGTCATGGGTCTGAACGTATCATCAGAAAAGCATTTGACTATGCTGAAAAAAATAATCGTGAACATGTGACAGTCGTTACGAAAGCAAACATTATGAAGTTAACGGACGGCATGTTTTTGGATATTGCGCGAGAAATTGCTAAGGAGTATCCAACGATTCCGCTGAAAGAAGTTCTAGTCGATAATATGGCGATGCAGCTTGTTATGGATCCGGCGCAGTTTGATGTCATTGTAACCCAGAACTTATATGGCGATATTTTATCGGATTTAATGGCCGGTTTAGTCGGAGGTATTGGTATTATACCGGGTGCCAATATAGGAAATGACTTAGCTATATTTGAAGCTGTTCATGGCTCAGCACCTGATATAGCAGGAAAAGGGCTCGCCAATCCCACTGCATTGATTTTGAGCGGCTGTATGATGCTTGATTATATTAATGAAGGAGAAGCGGCAGAACTTATACGAACAGCTCTGGATGAAGTATTGAGTCATCCTGACAATTTTACGAGCGATTTAGGCGGAAAGACTTCGCTTCCTGAATTTACTACGATTTTAATTGAACAAATAAAAAAATTAAAAGGTAGGTTTTAATACACGAAGAATAGAATAAAGAAATTTTGATAAAAAGGAGAATGGCTGATGTTAGCATTTATAGGTTTTTTAATGGTGATCGCCACGATTTACTTACTATTAAAAGGAAAAAGCAATCCCATTACGGTTATGATTATTGTACCAGTGATTGCAGCATTGATCGTAGGCACAAATTTTGAAGAATTAGGAGAATATGTAGGTGCCGGTATTGAAACGGTGATGAGCAATGCCGTATTATTCATTTTCTCTATTATTTTCTTTGGGGTGATGCAAGATCTAGGTGTTTTTGATCCTATGGTCAATTGGTTAACCGAAAGAGCAGGGACGAATATTGTTGCGGTCACAGTCGTCACAGCAATTATTGGAATAGTTGCTCACCTCGATGGAGCCACAGCAACGACTGTTCTGATTACTATTCCAGCGATGTACCCCATTTATAAAGCTCTTGGCATTAAAACAGAGGTATTGTTATGTCTAACTACTGCAAGTATGGGGGTCATGAATTTACTTCCATGGGGAGGACCTGTAGCTAGAGTATCAGCCGTATTAGGTCTCGATGCCAATGATTTATGGCTGACTTTAATTCCTCTCCAAATATTTGGGGTTATTGTTATTCTTAGTTTAGCTGTTTGGTTAGGCTTAAAAGAGAAAAGACGGATGGGAACAATCATGTTAAATCCGTCTGTCACTACTTCTACTAACGAGGTTAGAAAAGGTAAAACAACTAGTGAAGGAGAGGACCTTACAAATAATCAATTGTCTGAAACCTCAGCAACTGTATCAGAGAACGAAATGAATAGTAAACATAAAAAAACTCGCTTGTTTAATACGATTTGGACAGTGCTTGTGGTTGGATTCTTAATTTGGAATAAATTACCGGCTTACTTAGTGTTTATGATCGGGTTAAGTGTTACATTTATTATCAACTTTCCTTCAACGAAAGAACAAAATGATGTGTTCAAAAAACATGCAGGAGCGGCTTTAACCATTTCCGCCACAATGTTAGCTGCTGGAGTTATGGTAGGTATCATGGATGGAACAGGTATGATTGAGGAAATGGCTCGTGTATTAACAAGTATCATTCCAGATGTGCTTGGTAGATTTACGCATGTGATTTTTGGGATATTTGCGCTGCCGATGGGGTTAATGGTTAGTACGGATGCTTACTTTTTCGGCTTTATGCCACCTATCTTAGAAGTTGGCGCTCAATTTGGTGTTGGTCCAATGAATACAGCTTTAGCGATGTTAGTCGGTAAAAACTTATCTTTAATGATTAGTCCACTGGTACCTGCAACCTTTTTAGCATTAGGTTTAGTCGATGATGTAGACTACCAATCTCATTTAAAATTTAGCATGAAATATGTTTGGTTAGCGAGTCTCCTCATGTTACTCTTTGCCTTTTTAGTTGGGATTATCCAGTTCTAAGATAAATAGTCAGCAAAATATTACTTTCCTTATACATAGTAATATTGTTTAAAATTAAATAGAATAATAGAAAAGACGTCGTGAATATTCACTCAATCCTTTACAGGAGCTATGAATAATACGGCGTCTATTTTATATAGAGAATGTTTGCTATAATTGGTCAATCTTATTTATTAACTGTTTTTTATTGTAAGGTATCGTAATTACGTGATATAATCTAACTAAGGAGGGGTTATTATGTCAACAGTTAAAGCTAGAAAACAAGGCAATTCAATCATGGTCACTATTCCAAGTGCTCTAGGTATTGAAGCTGGGGAAGAGTTTTTTGTCATTAAAAAAGATAATGGAGCAGTATCTCTTATTCCTAAAGTTACAAATCCATTTGAAAAGGCAAAAGATGGCGAATTTTATACCCCCGAAGAAAACATTGAATATATTCCAAGAGGGAACGAGTTAGATGACTTATAATCCTAAGCAAAGAGACATCATCATCATAGATTTCGATCCTTCAAAAGGATATGAAATAAATAAACGGCGCCCGGCGCTTGTTATGAGCAGTGATGACTATAACCGTTCAACAAATTTAGTGATCGTTTGCCCTATAACGTCCACTAAAAAAGAGCGTCCATTCTTTATACCGATTACCTCGGACAACTTACGCGGGTCAAATACAAGTAAAGTAAATACGAATCAAGTATTTTCTCTTGATTACACTAAGAGGGGTAAACGAAATATAAAATATATCGATACACTTGAAGAAGAAAAGTTTTATGAAATTGTTCAGATGTTTATGCACAATTTTTCTTTCAAAATATTCGAGAAATAAAACATCAAATAGAGGTTGTGCTTTATGCTTTATGCATAATCTCTATTTTTTTACTCAAAGTATAATGTATAAAAAATATTGGGGATGATTTATCAAATTTGAACGTCTTAGAATATTAGAAGCGCATTTCAATTCTACAAGCTTTAGTAGTGTATCAACATCATTATGACGATTTGCCGATATAAACAGTATGTCTAATATCGAAGATTTAACTGACTTAGAAATGATTGATTTGGATTCTCAAGTCTTATTTAGCTCTGAAAGAATACTATTAAATCCATACGATTACATTGAAAGTGAATAACGTTTTTCAAGATAGAGAAGGGTGGCTTGATAAAGAAATAACTCTTAAATTACGATAATAAAAGTCTTCGTTTCCCATATATCAGAACTATTTTATTGTCGTTACCTAGGATTTTTCTTTATAATATGAATGATTAACTGATTGATTTTTAAATATATTAAAGAAGGAGTCCATTATGCTAGCACCTATTCTCTTGCTGATTACCTTTACTTTGTTAA
Organism: uncultured Atopostipes sp.; assembly: GCA_910588235.1. Classification (GTDB taxonomy): domain Bacteria; phylum Bacillota; class Bacilli; order Lactobacillales; family Carnobacteriaceae_A; genus Atopostipes. The sequence goes on from CAJUOQ010000010.1 coordinate 32,749, forward strand.
ATGGATTTTTTTCAGGTTCAGAAATGGCTTTTATTACTGTAGATGAAAATAAATTAAAGAAAGAAGCGGACGCAGGGAACCGTACGGCTAAATTAGCGTTGAACTTGTATCACAATCAGGATAGAGTCCTTGCTGTTGTACAAGTGGCTATTACGTTAATTGGAACGTTAAATGCTTCCTTTGCGACGAGTGGCTTGTCTCAGTTTTTGTCTCCTTACATTGGTGAGCAAGGAGCCTCCCTTGTGATCTCTTTAATGGTGACGATTCTAACGCTCATTTTTGGAGAATTATTACCAAAATCGATTGGTCAAGCTATTCCAGAAAAATATTCTACCTTTTCATCTCGTGTTTTAAATCTCATTTATACGATATTCAAACCCGTTGTATGGTTCTTAACCAAGGCACTTTCTTTTTTCCAATCTTTATTACCTATTGATTTTTCTAATCAAGATGACAAACTGACTTTTTCTAACATTCGAGAAATTGTTATTCGTGGGGGAGAAGAGGGAGCTCTTGAAGAAGAAGAAGTGGGGATGATGCAAGGGGTGCTAAAACTTAACCGTAAAATGGTTCGCGAAGTGATGGTCCCACGTAATCAAACGTTCATGATTGATATCGATAAGGATCAAAAGACAAACCATGATTTAATTGTCAATACCACTTATTCTAGAATTCCTGTTTATCAAGAAGATAGAGATCATGTTTTAGGGATTGTTTTAGTTAAAGACTATTTACGAGCAAGTACGTTGGCTAATAGTTATGAAGAAGTTGATCTAAAAGATTTAGCATATGATCCTTTAAATGTTCCAGAAACTTTGTTGCTAGATGATTTATTTGCACAAATCCAACAAACAAGTAACCACATAGCCATTGTGAAAGATGAGTATGGACAGACGACGGGGCTGGTTACCTTAGAAGATGTCATTGAAGAAATTGTTGGAGAAATCTATGATGAATATGATCTTGTAAAACATGATCCAATGATTGAAAAATTAGAAGAAAAAACATGGATAATAGATGGTTTAATGAATATTAATGATTTTAATGAAACGTTTGGTACTATTATTACGAGTACTGAAGTAGATACCATCGGCGGATATTTTACTTTTAAAACGGAAATTGTTCCTAGTCAGGAAATGATCGGTACTCATTTAGAAATTGAAGGTTATAATTTAGAATTAATAGAAGTGAATGAAATATCTGTTACTAAATTGAAAGTCACTAAAATGGAAGAAGTTTCAAATAGTGAGCAGGATTGATTATAAAGGAAGGAATGCTTCGGGCGAAGATGGGATTTAAAAACAAGTTTAAATAAATGAACAAACGCAATCATTCGTGATAAAATGCTCGTAAGGAGTGATAGAAATGACAGCGATGGAAGTTGATTTATTGGACCGTGTTCAAGAACGGTTAGAAGAAACGTTGGACAAAATGACGGTAGAAGAAGCCAATAAAATGCCACATCCTTTACTTAAATCAGTCACTTGGCTCTTTTGGCATACAGCTCGTGAACTTGATATGCAAATTTCTGATCTAAAAGAGGAAGAATCTATGTATAAAAGGGACGGGTGGAATGACCGTTTTGATTTGCCACTTCCAGATGATACGCCCGAATACAAACATACACCAGAAGAAGCTCGACAAGTAACGGTTACTGATAAAGCTCTCTTAAGTGATTATTTAGAGGCTAGTATCAAATTAGCAAAAGATTATCTAAAGAACTTAAATGAAGATACATTAGATGAAATTGTGGATGAAAATTGGACTCCACCAGTCACTCATCAAGCACGTCTTATTTCCATTATTGATGATGCTGTTATGCATTCAGGACAGGCTGTTTACACACGTCGCTTGGTGATTGATGAATAAATATAAAAAATGCTATTAAATAACCCTTTCAATTAGATGCAACTTATTCATTGTATTTTTAATTGAGAGGGTTATTCATTATTCTTTTTCTGAAAAACATTCTGCAATGTGTCTATTGCCATTTTTTCTAGAGATGATTGGTAAATTTTAGTTCATAATGTGATACTGTCTATCTTTATTACTGAGTAAACGTTTAATAATTTTAGATTAAGTCACAGGTCAAGTTCATATTTTAAAAACAATAACATTAGATGTTGTAGATGATGAAGTAAAGGAAGTATATAAGAAAACTAAAGAAAGAGTTAGTTAACTACTTATGATCTTAAATAAAGCTTAGAATAGCAAAGTTCCTTTTTAATTGATCATATAGCGTAAAGGGTGAATCTACATGAACGCTGTGTGAGAACTTAACAGGTAAATATCCATATATAGATTTTAAATGGTCTCAGAATCATCCTGAGAATCAGTGAAATTTGAAAAATTAAGAAGAAAATAAAGGTTAAAAGGATCAAAGAGAATAAAACGAATAAAATTAAAATAGCTAATTAATAAATGTATAAAAAAGAAAAAAATAGCATTTATAACAAGAACGGTCAAAAATAAGAAGTTGCAAAAGAGATCGAGAAATAAGTAGAAATGAAATTCGTTCATAGAAATAAACATAGCAATACATAAATGAGAAGTCAAAATAGGTTTAAAATCTACAGCATGTTTAAAACAAATAGAAAGAACCACAAAAGAAATAAAATTGTTAGTTACTGAAGCATAAAACATAGATTTTGAGAAATAGAATAAAAACGAAGAGCAAAAGAAGATAAAAGGGAGGGAAAACAACTTTTTAAGGGTTGCTAAAAACTTTTCTTCAAAATTTAACTATAGGTTTACATAATATATATTATACTGAGTTATGTGCATGAATTTTAACAAAAAATACGGTTTTTTGTCTTTTTTACCTTGATTTCTACATGCACTCTCTTATGATCATTTCTGTATATAAAGACTATTTTATGTCGTTAAAAATCGATAAATTTAGACATTTTAGCAAAAAATTATTCTTATCGATCTATTTGTCTTTATCGATGTTCGAAGCCTTTAATGAATATCTGATAGCTTATACATGACTCGTTGTTTAGCTGATTATTTGTTCCAATCTATTTGTTGTTGCTACTCGATACGTTCTTATTATATTATTTATATATGCGCTTGGTTTCAAATTAATTAATACAATTAACTTTTCCATCTCACCGTAAATATTTCTATTTATTATGCCATTAGAATATTTAAAAACATGAAATATTAAATGATGATGCTTATAAACAGTTATTTGCTAAATTATATATTTTAAGAATTAAACCCAAATAAAAATGTATATGTTAGTAGATATATTGAAATAATGGCTAATAATATTCCTAGTAATATAAGGATTACTTTAATACTTTTCCTTTTTGCTTTAATTCCGCTAACGATTAATAATATTGAAAGTACAAAAAGTAATAACCATAAAACAAGCAAAATACCTCTTAAGCTCGAAATGTTACCCATGTGAAATATATTCAATTTGTGAACTCCTTTTTCTCTACCTTCGGTTATATATATATTACTTTCCGCTTACACAGAGCAATTTATCAGTCATATTGCCCTTTCCTATACTCGCTAAGGCATACTCCTCATCTATTCTCCCCTCTCTCTCTCCTCTACTCAATTGAAGGCTTAAGTGGCTTTGAAAAACTGAGTTGATCAATAGTTTCTAACAGAATATATAAGCGGTTCCATAAATGCTGTTTGTAAATGGCTAATTTTTATTAACTCTCTCTTTTATATAACTACTATTTTATTACTTTTTCAAAATAGTAATAAATAATGAATATTCCAACCAAAAATCCTATTAATCCCTAAAAAAAATAATTTACAGCTAACGTTAGCGTATGCAAAAATACAGCAAATAAGGCTATTCTATAAAATAAGTGATTACGTTCTTTGACATTATAATTCTCCCAAATGGTGTACAAAGCATATCCTAGTGTGCCAATTATTATTATCATAGACAAATTCAACAGGGATCTATTTAATGAAAGCACAGTATATACGTAGATGCTTCCTGTATAAGTAGCTATAAGAGGTATTTTCCAATGGCGTTCTAAGCGTGTTATCAATGTAAAACCCTTTCCTAAGTGTTTTAAATGTGACACATTAAATGTTAAGCACCAGGGTCAATATAGCATCATTATAAGCCCAATTCTTTCAATAAACTTTCATGAGAAACAGTTACTGGATCTGCTAAGTATTCTTCATATGCTCTTTTAGCAGCAATTGTATCAGAGCGATCCTCTAAATTTTCTAAAGTAGTTACTTTTATTAATTCAGAAAGACTTTTTCCTTCAAGTTCTGCTATTTTCATTAAGAATTGCTTTTCGGATGCTGTTAGATTAATGGTGATAGAATACATTTAGAATCCTCCTACATCTATTTTTTATTCACTCAATATCGTACATACTTCTTTTTTCCTATAAATATTGGTGATTGTTGTCTATAAAGTCTGATATGGTTGATAATTCCTGCGGATTAGCGACTACTTTATTACTTAGTATTTGTTCTAAACGTTCTGTTTCTACATTTAATTGTTGAGCTACTGTATTCACTGTTAATGAGGAATTTAGCAGTATATTTTCGAGCTTGGCTGTTACTAAAATACTCTCTAGTTCTTCATCGGTTAACGTTTCTTGTTGCTCTTGATCAAAATTTATAATCTCTTTCACTTCTTCTAAGCCCAAAAATTTCCCTAACGTTTTTGCAATCCCTCTGATTTGTTGAATCATAAAGTCTTTTTCTTCAAACATGCTTTCACGTCTTTTCTTAGAAAGATTTATTTATATTGTATACTATATCACAGCTTATACAAAAAGCAATTACACTCACTCTTAGCGTCAATGTAATTGCTTCGTTGATAAAGCTTGTATTCTTTTTCTACAATAGCATCTGATCACTTAGTACTTCTTTCCCTGACTTTTTATGGAATAAGTCAACGAGTTCTGTAACGGACAACCCCCTCTTCTCTTCCCCTTCTAAATCAATGACTATCTGCCCTTCATCCATCATAATGAGGCGATTTCCGTAATCGATCGCATGTTGCATATTATGAGTCACCATTAAGCTCGTAATTTCTTCCTCTTGGATTCTTTCCTGGGTGATCTTCATGACTTGTTCTGTTGCTTTAGGGTCTAGTGCAGCAACGTGCTCATCGAGTAATAATAATGTAGGCTTTTTAATCGTAGCCATTAACAAAGCTAGTACTTGTCTTTGCCCTCCGGATAACGAGCCGACTTCGACGTCTAACTTCGTCTCCAAGTTCAAGCCAACATCCGCTAATAGCTTTTCAAACCGTTGATAGACTTCTTCGCTCAATGTACGACTAAATCCTCGCTTCTCCCCTCGTTTTAGAGCAATGGCTAAATTTTCGGCCACTGTCATACGTGGCGCTGTCCCCATCATGGGATCTTGAAAAACTCTTGCGATCTCCTCTGCCCGTTTTTCTTCAGACTGAGCATTTAGAGATGCTGCCCCCAAGGTAATCTGCCCAGAATCAATCGGAAAAGTTCCTGCAATTGAATTGAGAAGTGTCGATTTTCCAGAACCATTCCCCCCAATGAAAGAAATAAAGTCTCCTTTATGAACAGTCAGCGATAACCCCTGTAACACATGGTTTTCATTTGGTGTCCCTCTTTGAAACGTTTTATGGATATTTTCTAATTCTAAAATAGATGTGTGCATTAATATGCTCTCCTTTTTTCTATGAGCTTAGGTAAGGCTAAAAACAATCCTAGAATCACAGCTGAAACGAGGTTCAACAACTGAGGAGGTAAACCGATATACAAAGCAAAGGCTACGATGAATCGGTAGAAAATAGCACCGATTGGAATCGAGATAAAACGGGCAGATAAAGTAAGGCCTTTGTAAAATAATTCAACAATGATAATCGCTGCTAAGCCGATGACAAAAATCCCTATACCCATAGAAATATCGGCATAACCATTGTACTGACTGAGCAATCCTCCGGCTAAGCCGACTAAGCCATTAGCCAAAGCCAAGCCTAACATTTTCATCCCATCAGTATTGATTCCCATCGAACGGGCCATTTTTTCGTTGTCTCCTGTAGCAATGAGCGCTTGGCCTAAATCCGTTTTGAAACAAAAGATCAATAAACTAACCACGAGGATTAACAATAAGGTAGCTATCACTATCGTATTGAAATCATGCGGTAGATGAATAAACTGATCAATTAAATCCGTCAAACGAGCGGAATTTAATAAAGAAACATTGCTGCCACCCATAATTACAAGATTAATCGAATATAAAGCAGTCATAACAAGAATACCCGCTAACAAACCAGGAATATTAGCCTTGGTCATTAAATAACCAGTAACGAGACCAGCGATGGCTCCCGCAAGAAAAGCAAGTAAAGTCGCAAGGAGCGGATGTACACCATTTACAATCAATGTGGCCGCAACAGCCGCTCCAAAAGGAAAGCTTCCTTCCGTTGTTAAATCAGGTCTTTTTAAAATACGGAAAGATATATAAATACCAATCGCCATAAAAGACCATAATAAACCTTCGGCAATAGCTGAAATAATAACTTGCATTTTTTTACTCCTCCTCCTCTAGTTCCGTTGAATCAATGGCTTCTTTTGTGAGAGCTTCTGGAATAGTGATGTCTAATAGTTCAGCTGCTTCATAGTTAATCACTAGATCCGTATCCTCTGCAAAGCGAATCGGTTCGGAGCTTGGCTCAATCTCCCCGTTAAGGATTTCGACCGCCATCTCGCCCGTCTTGACACCAATCTCATATTGATTTAAGCCTAAAGTAGCCAAACCTCCTTGGGTAACCATCATATCTACTGCGGGATATACCGGAACTTTTGCCGCATTCGTTACTTCAAGAACGCTCGGGAAAGCGGATGCCACAATATTATCATTAGGAATCCAAATAGCATCCGCTTCAGCGACTAGTTGTTGGGTCACTTGTGCGACATCATTCGTGGATGAGACGGTTCTTGTGACAGTTTCAAAATCATAGTCACTTGCTAATTCTTCCGCCATTTCTCCTTGTAAAATAGAGTTATCTTCTGAAGAAGAGTATAAAATACCTAAAGTCTTCGCCTCACCTTGAAGCTGTCGAATTAAATCGAGTTGTTGAGCAATAGGTGTCATATCCGATACTCCCGTGACATTACCACCAGGGGCTTCATTGCTTTCAATGAGTCCTACGTTTTCAGGATCGGTAATCGCTCCTAATAACACAGGAATCTCTGTAGATGCATTTGATAGAGACATCGCTGCAGGTGTTGCGATGCCGATCATTAAATCTGCTTCATTTGCGACAAAACGATTCGCCATCGTACTTAAGTTACTCTGGTCTCCTTGACCATTTTGAAAATCTAAAGTGATTGTTTCCCCATCAATATAATCATTTTCAGCTAAGGTATCGATAATTCCTTGAGTAATTGCGTCTAATGAAGGATGCGCGGCATACTGTAATAAACCGATATACAACTCTTCTGAAGGGGTATCCGCATTTTCATCCGCTGTGGTGGCTGTCGTGTTAAAACCAAAGGTCTCTTCTTGAGTTTTGGTCATATATAAACCACTGATAATAACAACAACGACAAGTGCGAAGATAGTGAATATTAAATTTCGATTCTGATTGTTCTTTTTCATCTGTTTTCTCCTTATCTAGGTGGTAGCAAACTTTTAGATGTTTTCGAGCCTAGCAAAGGATCTTTTTACAGATAAAAAAAGACACTGCATATCTATTCTTTTCGAATATTCTATGCAGTGTCTATTATTTATTATTTACGAGATCACACTAGCATAGGCTCTTAAAATTCCATAAGAAATAAAAGTGAGCCTATGCTTCAATAGAAGTCAGGCCACTTTACTATGCCAAGTTTGCCATAATTGATTCGTGAACTTCATGGGGTGATCTCCTTTCGTTTTTTAAGTGCATTTATTATGCCGGACGAAAAATCAGAAGTCAAGGATGAAATGAGAATGAGATGAACTAAACATTTTTTTCGTTATCTATGCCATCATTAGACCCAACAGAAAGAAAGACCCCTCATACAAGGTCTTTCTTTTTGAAAGATCATTAAACAGTGATCTCCGCTAGTAAACATTCTACATATTGTTTAATTACAAGCTCTCAAACTCAGCAATCATCTCTTGCGAGACAAGAATCGCATTGGTAGGAAAATCTTGACTCACTAATTCAAAGGGCAAATAGGCGTATTGAAGAATATCTTCTCCTTCAATGAATAAATAAAAAGCCATCAGCATTTCATTGCCGTCTTCATCTATCGCAAAAGCAGGTGTCATTATCTGTTCAATTTGGTGTCCATCTATATTCATTCGGGCCACTGTATAAACGCTCGGTTCTAACGCTTCAAGTTCAGATACGGTTAATAGACTCGTTAGTTCTTGAAGGTCTAACATATCGTCTAATTCAACTGAATAATACCCTGGTGTAATGGCACTAAACATCAAATTGTCATCCACGTAGTATAAAGTAATCTCTGAAAAGAAACTGGCCACCTCATTATATTCACTATCGGCTGCTGGTGGATAACGGTGAAAGGCCATCTTGTCTCGTTCCGTTATTTCAATTTCATCGCGGACGACATTCTCTCGTTCTCCTAGAGCTTCGAAACGTTCATCTAATTCAGCCGCCGAATCTCCATCCAACTCGTTAACATTGGGGGTTTCTTTGTTTGTCATAGTAAAATCGGCCAAGGACACCCCGTCGGTTGCTATTTTATAATCTTCCCATCCTTGATAGCCTTCAGGAGCGGTGAATGTTTTTTCTGTGATCAGTTGATCAAAAACGTGTGTTCCGCCTTCGTCAACTTCCGCTGCTCCTATTTCTTCTTCGGATGTTTCTTGAGCTTCAAGTGGTTCTGTCATAGCTTCTTCTGGTTCTTCTTCCGCAGGTCCTGTTTCATTTGTTCCTTCATTCGCACATGCTGTCAGTAACAGGACACTTGCTAAACTTAGTACGATTTTTTTATTCATTGATTTTCCTACTTTCCACCTTATTTCTATTGATAGTATGTTCATTGTCAACTATAAACAATGATCGGTTTTTGTATATTCTAGCTATAGCTTACAACAACTAAGAACGATATGGTATTCTTTTGCTCTTTTTAGATGAATATCTGAAATTTCTTTGAACCTATATAAGAAACGAACCTGATTGTCGGTGACTTAAAAAGTCTGTAAATAAAAAAAGACTGAGACGAAAAGAAAAGTCTCAGTCTAGTATTTTCTTTAATCTTAAACAGCTTCAGAGATTTCAGATCCTGCGCCTTCTAAAGTCGTAGATTCCATTGCTTCTGCCGGAACACCAAAGAAATAAGTGGCAACAAACCCTCCAGCATAAGCACCTAATAAACCTAAAACATAACTCCACCATTGACCACCAGCAATTAATGGAATAAGGGCGACTCCACTAGGTCCAATGGCTGTAGCACCAACATTACCAATCGCTCCAATAATAGCACCTCCGACACCGCCACCAATACAAGCCGTAATAAATGGACGGCCAAGCGGTAAGGTCACAGCGTAAATTAATGGTTCACCGATACCTAAGATACCAACTGGTAAAGAACCTTTAATAATATTGGTTAATTTTTCGTTCCGGCGAGCTTTGGCCCATAAGGCTAAAGCGGCTCCTACTTGGCCTGCACCAGCCATCGCTAGAATAGGCAATAAGTTGGTCTGACCGAGTGAGTTGATCATTTCGATATGAATCGGTGTTAAAATTTGATGGAGACCAAACATCACGAGCGGTAAGAACGTAGCTCCTAAAACAAAGCCAGCAAATGCACCTCCGATTTCGAGGACCCAGTTAATCGCTCCAATTAAAGAAGTGGAGACCGCTCCTGCAACGGGCATAATAATGAAGATAGTCAGTAAACCGACGACAAGTAAAGAAATAGTCGGTGTCACAATAATATCGACAGAGTTCGGGACCACTTTTCTTAAGTTTTTTTCAACAAGAGCTAAAATCCAAACCGCGAGTACAACCCCGATCACGCCCCCTTGTCCGGGCGCTAAAGGATCTCCTGTAAATATATTGGTCAGAGGAGCTTCTTCGCTCATACCGGCAAGATAAATCACTCCACCGATGACTCCACCAAGTCCTTCTGTTGCTCCAAAAACTTTCGCTGCATTAATCCCAATATAAATATTTAAGTACGTAAATAGTCCACCTTGAATAATACCTAAGATGACTCGAATATCTTCCCAAGTATTTGGATCAATGGAGCCAGCGGTAATTAAGTTTTGTAAGATAGAAGCAATTCCGCCAATAATTCCTGCCCCTACAAAAGCGGGAATTAAAGGAACAAAAATACTTGCAATGGCATTTAAGGCTCGTTTGAAACCAGAAGAGCCGTTATGCTGTTGTTTTTGAGTAGCTTTATTTTCTGTAGCAATTTTTTCAGCTTCATCTCGACGAGAAGCTGTTAAATCTTGGTCTAAGTTTTCATCGATTTCTTCGTCTCTTTCAATATTCCCCATAGCGGCCATTTCATTTGCGACTTTTGCGGCAGTACCAGGGCCTACAACAATTTGAAGCGTCCCATTGTCTTCAACAACCCCTAGTACACCTTCCACTGCTTTCAAATCCTCTAAGTCCACTTGATTTCGATCTGAAATATCAACCCGTACACGCGTCATACAATTATAGACTTTTTGCGCATTGGCAGAACCACCAATATTTTGGTAAATATCACTTGCTAACTTGCGCTCTTTTGTATCAGCCATTTTAAATAATCCTCCTTATTCATTTCCTTCTATTCCTTAAAATTTTCTCTTTCCATGTTGTTTACTCCTCCTTTACGCTCTATTTGGAAAGATTGATAATAAGCCGCGTTTATGAAAACGCTTTATTCTTTCGCATATATTATAGCACGAATAAATTATCTTTCAATTATTATCCGTTATTTTAAAACATTATAACTTAATAATAAAAATATGTTTTTATTGGACCTCTACTTAAGAAAATGTTAGATAAATTTGAGTCTATTCATAAATCGTTATATAATAACTCAAGAAGAAAATATATTTTTGTAGCTTGCAACTACAAGGAGGAAAGAAAGTATGTCAAAAGATTATCGAGTATTGCTCTATTATAAATATGAGCCGATCGAAGACCCTGAAACATTTAAAGATGAACATTTAGAATTTACGAAAAGTATCGGCCTAAGAGGTCGTGTCCTCGTTTCAAAAGGTGGAATTAACGGGACAGTTTCAGGAACGATTGAACAAACAGAAAAATATAAAGAGTATGTTCATTCTCTTCCAGGATTTGAAGACTTATGGTTTAAAGAGGATGAAGCGGATGACTATGCCCATAAAAAAATGCATGTACGCGCCCGTGATGAAATCGTCTCTTTAAAACTTGAAGATGATATTGATCCGATGGAAGTGACAGGTGATTTTCTAAAGCCGGCAGACTTCCGCGAAGCTTTATTAGATGAAGATACGGTCGTATTAGACACTAGAAATGATTATGAATATGATTTAGGCCATTTTAAAGGCGCTATTCGTCCTGAAATTCGTAATTTCCGTGAGCTCCCTGAATGGATTATGGAAAATAAAGAGAAATTTATGGATAAAAAAGTCGTTATGTATTGTACAGGGGGCATCCGTTGTGAAAAATTCTCCGGCTGGATGATGCGTGAAGGTATCGGCATAAAAGTGGGCCAATTAGAAGGCGGTATTGATACATACGGAAAAGATCCTAATACCCAAGGAGATCTTTGGGAAGGAAAAATGTATGTATTTGATGAACGGATTTCTGTACCTGTCAACCAAGTAAATCCAACAGTGATCGCTGAAGACCATTTCGATGGGACACCTTGTGAGCGCTATGTGAACTGTGCAAATCCCGCATGTAATGAGCAAGTCATTATGACGGAAGAAAATGAACATAAGTATTTACGTGGTTGTACGGCAGAATGTAGAAAACATTCTCGTAACCGTTATGTACAAGAACATGATCTTTCTGAAGAAGAATGGGAAGCACGCCTCAACGACATTGGCGAATCTCTCTATGAAACAACAACAAGTGAATAAAAAACCAGAAACTTCTTTAAATATTTTACTTCTTAAATATTTGAAGAAGTTTCTTTTGTTGGGTAGAGTAACTACCTATTACCTCTATCACATCAGTCTTTATACTTGAGTAAAAAGATACTTGTTTACTATACCAACTAAAGGAAAAGGCATTTAGGGAAAATATTAAAGGTTAAATTTTACTTCAATTCATATCTCTGGTATATTAGCTACTAATTGAATAAGATATTCTTTGGATGAGGCGCAAAAATCAAGAGTACGTATGGATGATTAAACTGTAAGTTAACATACGGAAAGGGAAATTTGCCGAAATAGTTTATAAGTTACAGCTTATAAACTGTTGGGTTGTAAATGAATAATTTACAAACTGTCAGAGCATTTAGCATGATGAGCTTCCCTTGTAATAGTTAACCGTTATGACAAGTCGAGAAGTTCTCGGCTTGTCTTTTTAATTTCTGCTCTACCCTACGAAGTCTATGATTCAATAAAAATAATATTCGTAATGAAGAGGTTGAATACGATGGAAAATAATTTAGCCGTTTTGAAGTACGGAGGTTCAAGTATTAGTACTTTCGATAAAATCCGTAAGGTGGCTGCTTATTTACAAAAACGAGTGAGTAAAAAAGAAAAGTTAGTGGTTGTCGTTTCAGCGATGGGCGATACGACAGATCATTTGTTGGAGAATGTTGCTCGAGTGACGGACCATCCGAATCAAGAAGATTTAGCAATGCTCCTAACAACTGGTGAACAGCAATCCATTGCTTATCTTTCGATGGCTTTAAAACAATTAGGCGTACAAGCCAAATCTTTAACGGGGTATCAGGCAGGCATTCAGACAGTCGGTCATCATTTGAAAAGTAAGATTGCTTCGATTGCTGACCAACGATTTCTTGATTTATTGACGACCAATGAAATTATTATTGTCGCTGGTTTTCAAGGATTTAATGAATATGGAGAGCTGACCACGCTTGGTCGCGGAGGCTCTGATACTACGGCGGCAGCGATCGCTTCTATTTTAGAGTGCCCGTGCGAAATTTATACAGACGTTGATGGGATCTATAGCACGGATCCCCGCTTATATCCTAAAGCTCAACAATTAAGCCAGATTTCTGCCGGTGAAATGATGGAAATGGCTTCTCTGGGAGCTGGTGTATTGGAATCGCGCTCAGTGGAAGTAGCTTTCAATAACGATATTCCTTTATATATTGGAAAAACATTATCAAATGAGAAAGGAACATGGATTGTGCCCGATGATGAAATGTTAGAAAGAAAAGCTGTAACGGGAGTCGCGGTAGATGATGATGTCATTCAAGTCGTCCTCTCTTACCCGACAACAGATTTTAAACTCTTGAATGATTTATTTAATTTGCTCGATGAAAGTGAGATCAATATCGATATGATCTCTCAAATCGATGATGAAAATTATTTACAATTTAGCTTTACTGCTAAACACAATGATAAAATTCAAATCAATGCTTTAACCGGAGTTTTGAAAGAAACTTATCAAGATTTAGAAATTGTTCTCAATGAAAATTTTGTTAAACTTTCTGTCATTGGGGCAGGTATGCGTGATATGCATGGTGTGGCGTCTAAAGTATTTCGAACTTTAATTGAAAATGATATTTCTTTCTCACAAGTGACAACTTCAGAAATTAGTATTACATTTTTAATTGATCATGAAAATAATCAAAAAGCCACCGAGATACTATGCGAAACATTTAATTTATAACATATGGGAGGAATTATTTATGACAAAAGTAGCTGTAATTGGTGCAACAGGTTTAGTGGGGTCTACGATCTTAAAGTTGCTTGAAGAAAAAAAGGTAGCCATCGATGTACTTGTCCTCTTCGCTTCGGCCCGTTCAAAAGGGATGGAAATTCCTTTCGCCGGCGAAACGCTTATCGTTCGCGAATTAACAGAAGCCGCCACGAAAGAAGACTTCGATTATGTTTTAATGTCTGGCGGCGGTGAAATCAGTAAACACTACTCGCCTTTATTCGAAGAAAACGGAGCGATCGTTATTGATAATTCAAGCGCGTGGCGGATGGATCCAGAAATCGACTTAATCGTACCTGAAGTTAACCAACCAACATTGAATCGTAAAATCATTGCTAATCCGAATTGTTCAACGATTCAATCCGTTTCACCCTTAAAGATTTTAGAGGATGCTTTTGGTTTGAAAAGAGTGGCTTACACCACTTACCAATCTGTTTCTGGTTCTGGTTGGGCCGGCATTGAGGATATGGAACGTGGCGAACGCGGGGAAGAACCTTTAAATTACCCTTATCCGATTTATAATAATGTGCTTCCTCATATTGATGATTTCTTAGCGGATGGCTATACGAAGGAAGAACAGAAAATGATTGATGAAACACGTAAAATTCTCAATAAACCTGATTTGCCGGTAACGGCTACATGTGTACGTGTTCCTGTAAAATCATCGCATGCGATCGCCATGAATGTTACTTTTGAAGAGAGCCCTTCTGTTGAAGAAGTACGAGCAGTGTTTAAAGATAAAAAAGGGATTGTATTAAAAGATGATCCTGAGCATTTAGAATATCCAACACCTCTCGATGCTGCAGGAAATGATGACGTTTATGTGGGGCGTATTCGGAAAGATGATAGTTTAGAAAATACTTATCACATCTGGTCGGTTAGTGATAACATTCTAAAAGGGGCCGCTTTAAATGCCGTCCAAATTTTAGAACAATTAATACAAAGATAATCTATTTTATATGGAAGGTGATCAGTAATGAGTTTATTATTTGAAGGTGTTTCAGCAGCAGTAACCACTCCTTTTAAAGGAGGAGAACTAGATCTTGAGCGCTTGGAGCAACATTTAGTTTTTCTAAAAGAAAATAATATTCAAGCTTTTGTGATGAATGGGACGACGGGTGAAAGTTCTACTTTATCTCCTGCTGAAAAAAGACAAACTTTGGAAGTTGCTGTAAAAGTAGCGAATGGAGAAATTCCTGTGATTGCGGGAACCGGGACAAATAACACCCAAGAATCAATTGAAGCTTCTCTAGCAGCGCAAAAAGTTGGTGTCGATGGTCTGCTAGTGATTACTCCTTACTACAATAAAACAACACAAGCAGGAGCGATCGCACATTTCACTGCTATCGCAGATGCAGTAGAACTGCCGATTATTTTATATGATGTCCCTGGGCGAACGGGAATGAGTTTAGAAGCTGAAACAGTGGCTGAATTATCGCAACATTCTAATATCGTGGCTTTAAAAGATGCCACAGGAGATTTAGCGCATCTTACACGCATGATGAATTTAGTAGCGGATGACTTTGCCTTTTATGGCGGAAATGATGACATTGCCCTCCCCTTCTATGCGACAGGAGGCCAAGGCTTGATTTCTGTAGTGGCAAATGTGATCCCTAATGAACAACAAGAGCTTTATGAACTAGCACAAGAAAACCCAACGGCCGCGATGCAACTCAATCGTCACCTCTTCTCTTTTACAGATGAAATAGGTGCTGATCTTAATCCGATTTCTGTTAAAGCTGTTGTGAGCCATTTAGGCTTTGGTGATTATGAAGTGCGTCTACCTTTAGTCACATTAGATGAAGACCGTGTCAGTGAGTTAATTGAAGCTTATGAATCTTTAAAAGAAGGATTGAATTAATATGAAAATTATTTTAGTCGGTTATGGCGCGATGAGTGAACGCGTGGCCGCTTTAGCAGAAAAGCAAGGCGATGAAATTGTCGGTACAGTTGTCCCTGCTGGTGATGAGACGCCTTACCCTGTTTATCATGGTTTTGATGAACTGCCTGAAGCGGATGTTATCATTGACTTTTCACATCCAAACTTAACTTTTGAGATGCTTGAGTCAGAAGCAGTTAATCTGCCGATCATTATTGCTACAACAGGTAAAAAAGAAGAGATTATTGAAAAAGCTAAAATAAAAGCTGAAAAGCAACCTGTTTTCTTTAGCCCGAATATGAGTTATGGCGTCCATGTGATGACCAAAATCGTTGAACTTGCAACGGAATTATTAGAAGGTTATGACATTGAACTTCTTGAAAAACATCATAATCAAAAGATTGATGCACCAAGTGGTACACTTAACTTGTTGCTAGATACCATTAAAGATGTTGAATCTCGAAAAAATGCAGAAGCTGTTTACAATCGTCATGATCGCTCAGAAAAACGTGATGAAAATGAAATTGGGGTTTCTGCTATCCGTGGCGGCACGATTGTCGGAGAACATGATGTTTACTTCGCAGGACTAGACGAAGAGATTACAATTAGTCATCGTGCGCAGTCCAAAGATATTTTTGCTAATGGTGCCCTACAAGTGGCGCCTCAATTAATCGAAAAAGAAAATGGTTTTTACACCTTTGACAATCTTTAAAATTTAAACTGTGTGATGAGAGTGCAGCTTCATTTATAGCTGTGCTCTTTTTTGTTGAAAAGAATTAAAAAGCACATTTCTAAGTTCTAACATTCAGCAGAAAGGACTTTTTTCACATATTTTTCTATTAAATAACGTTTTTTCATAGCTTTCAACCGCTAGTAATGATAAAATAACGCTAAACAAGTGAATATATTCACAATAAATAGTAAGGATGAGTGCTTATGAAAAAAACTTCTCTAGTGAAGCTGAGGTCCCTAATCATTGTTTTAGCCAGTTCTGTTTTTGCAGTACAATTCTTATTTCATACATTACATAAAAGCTTCCATATAAAAAATAATGTTGAAATTCTATTGATTTTAACCATTAGTCTATTCATCTTTTTAGGTCTACACGATAAAATAAAAACGGTCAGTGAACGGGAAGATATAAAACAAACGGTTTCCCTTCACCAGATTATTCTATCTATCATCATCGTTTTGGCTACGACTATAATCACTTACTTTATAGCTAAATTATTTGATGTTTCAACAATATTTTCGGCAAGTGCCGTCTGTTTGTTGGCGTCCTTTTTGTTTCCTGCTTATGAGGGGGAAGCTTTGTCTGGTGTATGTGCAGGAATGATTGGTTCTTACCTATGTGAAGATTGGCTAACGGCCTTACTAATTGGTTCGGTCACCAGTGCTCTCTTTCTCGCATTCTCCCCTTGTTTCCTTGGAATTGGAGGCCGTGGAGGGGCTATTGCCTATGTAGCTAATTTAATTTGTATTTATTTTCTTTTAGATGTCCAACCGGCACCGCGTCTCCCGATGGAAGAAAAATTCGTATTCCCTTCATTATTAGCTGTTTTCATCGGAGCTTTTGCGGCTTATTCTTTACATAAATATAAGCTTTTATCCCCGATTAAAGCAACGATGTTTGTGACTTTATTAGGAACAATTCTTTTACCAAGCAGTATGCTAACACTTAAAACTGCCGTATTTTCTGGGGCTATTATCGGGATGTCTACCACAAATCGCATCCATAACTTAACCCATTTGGTAGTAGTCACTATGATTAATTATCTCTTATTTATTGCTTCGTTTTCTATCCTGGATGGAATTGGTGGAAAATTAGGATTTATCGGTCTCCTCTCTTATAAAGCTTCTATCGGACTTTTTATCTTCATTAATTATGCAAAAAATGAGATTAAAAATAAGCGCCTCTTAATGAAAGTAGATTGAACGAATCTCATTATGGACATTAAAAAAATAAAAATCCGAAGTTCAGTACAAAGACTGGATCTTCGGATTTTTATTTCGTTATTATCTTTTAGAAAAAACATCATTGAGTGGAGGAACGACTTGTTTCTTACGCGAAACAACGCCTTCTAAATCCACTGTGTTCAATTGGAGAGGTTTGCTAAAGGCAATTTCAAATTGACGATAACCTGGTCCATCAACAATCGCTACCGAATTACTTTCAAGAATGTCTGTAACAAGTAGAACGTATAGACCATAATCATGTTCTCTCGTTTCTTCACGCATCTCTTCTAAAATATCTTCTTTACGTAGCATAACATCACTCGTGTCAACTACATTTACTTGCCCAATGCGTACAGTTTCTGAACCCATATCAAAGGTTTTTGCATCGTCATTTAGTATTTCTTTAGCCGTTTTTTCTGAGATATCTGCACCTGCTTTTAACATGTTTAGACCGTACTCGTCTAAAGAAACGCCTGCAATTTCAGCTAGTTCTTCAGCAGCTCGAACATCCTCTGGGGTACATGTTGGAGACTTAAGCAATAAAGTATCTGAAACAATCGCAGATAATAAAATGCCCGCAATATCGCTTGGAACAGTTACCTCATGTTCTTTAAATAATTTAAGTAAAATAGTTGCTGTACAACCCAATGGTTCAGCCCGATAATAAAGGGGGTCTGAAGTTTTAAAGTTAGCAATTCGGTGATGATCCACAACAGCTTTTACCTTAACTTCTTCAATGTCAGAAACACTTTGCTGTGCTTCGTTATGATCGACTAACACCACTTCAGAGACTTCATCCGCAGCTGTTTCAATCACTCGAGGAACATCTAATCGGAAATAATCCAATGCATATGCTGTCTCGTCATTTGGTTTGCCTAAAGCGACTGCTTCAGACTCGTGTGATAATTCATTTAATAAGTAATCTAATGCGATGGCTGAACCAATCGTATCTGTATCCGGATTTTGGTGACCAAAAACCAATACTTTGCTCATATCCTCACTCCTAGTTTAAATTCTCTACCTATAGAATAATCCAAAAAGTACTTTTTATCAATAAACTCTCTCGCAATTTGAATAAAAGCTTCTATAAAAAAAACTCTTCAAATACCTTGCAGGCTATTCAAAGAGTAAGTATATATTAAAGGATTTTATTTAAGAAGTTTTGCGTACGTGCTTCCTGAGGGGCATCAAATATTTGCTCAGGTACATTTTCTTCAACGATTACGCCCTCGTCCATAAAAAGTACTCGATCGGCTGCTTCACGAGCAAAGCCCATCTCATGCGTGACAATGACCATAGTCATCCCATCGTTGGCGAGCTTCTTCATAACTGCTAAAACTTCGCCGACCATTTCTGGATCTAAAGCTGAAGTCGGTTCATCAAATAGCATAATATCTGGATTCATAGCCAGTGCCCTAGCGATCGCTACTCGCTGTTGTTGTCCACCCGAGAGCGAAGTGGGTTGATCATGGATCTTTTCTTCTAAACCGACCATTTTTAACAAATCTAAAGCGAGATCTTCAGCTTCTTTTTTACTTGCTTTATGCAATTCAATCGGAGCTAATGTAATATTTTCAGCAACCGTTAGATGTGGGAATAAATTAAATTGTTGAAAAACCATCCCAATATTTTCGCGAACATGATCAATGTTGACGGACTTTTCAGCAATATTTAAATCTCCCACAAGTACTCGCCCGCCATTTATTTGATCGAGCCCGTTTAAGCAACGTAAAAAGGTTGATTTCCCCGAGCCAGAAGGACCAATCACACAGATCACTTCGCCCCGTTCAACTTCAAGATTAATCGCTTTTAAAACCTCGCTTCCTCCAAAGCTTTTACTTAAGTTTTCTACTTTTATCATTGGCATGCTTACAACTCCTTCTCTAAACGACTGGATAATTTAGTCAGAATAGTAATTAATAGAATGTACATTATTCCGATAATTAACCAAATACTACCGGATTGATAAGTGCGAGCAATAATAATTTTTCCGGTTTGCGTTAATTCGACAATTCCGATTACTGACAGAATGGAAGTGTCTTTTAGTGTAATAACAAATTGATTGATCAATGAAGGCAAAGCAATTTGCGTCGCTTGCGGCAGTATAATACGCCGTAACGTGATCTCATTTGTCAAACCAAGAGATCTTCCCGCTTCTACTTGTCCCTCATCAACGGCTTGAATACCTCCTCTGACAATTTCAGCAATATAGGCGGTTGTATTTAAACTTAAAGTCACAATTCCGGCAATACTTGCCCCAAATTGTAAACCAGTCATTTGCGGGATGCCGAAATATATAAAGAAGGACAGCACGATTAAAGGAGTACCTCGCATAATATCTACATAAATCTGAGCCAATATTTTAAATAAAGAAAGATCGCTTGTTCGCATCAGACCTAATATAACCCCGAAAATTAGCGCGATGAAAAAGGAGATGAACGCTAACCAGATCGTGGCCCATAAACCTTCAAATAAAGGGCGCATGTTATTTAAAAATTGGGTAAAGATATTTTCTGAATTGTTTTGTTCAGCGAGTGCTTCTTCTCCTAAATAACGAGCAATAATCTCGTCGTATTCGCCACTGGCTCTAATGTTTGCTAATCCCTCATTAAACATCTGTAAAAGTTCACGATTCTCTCCTTTGTTCACAGCAAAACCATTTTCAACTACTGCTTGTTGTTCACCAATAAATTTTAAATCAATCCGTCCGGTAGAGGTTGCATATAACATTACTGGATAATCTTCCACCACCGCTTGTGAGTTACCAACTTGCAAATCTTCATACATGTTTACGGAATCTTCAAAGGCATTCAATTGAAAATTATACTCGGCGGCCAATTTCTCAGCGACATCATAACCGGTCGTTCCCGTTTTAACAGCCACACTCTCTCCGTTTAAGTCTTCAAAAGATTCGATCGAACTGTCACTTGCTACTGCAAATTGAGAACCGGAGGCATAGTAAGGATCTGAAAAGTCAAAGGATTCCTGGCGTTCTTCTGTAATACTCATGCCGGCAATCACCCCATCTACTTGGTTACTCTCAAGCGCTTGGACTGCAGCATTAAAACCTAGTGTACGGACTTCATATTCAAAACCTTGGTCTTTGGCAATCGCTTCTAGTAAATCCATATCAATCCCTACTAAACGACCAGATTCATCCGCAAATTCAAAGGGTGCGTAAGTAGTATCTGTTCCAATAATATAAGTTCGGTCTTGCGCCTTTGCTTCTTCCATAACGCTCACAAATAAGATCATGAATAATAAAGTGAGGCGAAAGATTTTTGATAATTTTTGACGTAAATTCATGACAGCACCTTCCTTCAAAATAGTGATTGCAAAATTAATTATTGACTAATATTTCTAATATTATACTCATTATAAAGAGCTGTTGCAAATTGAGAAATATTTAGAAGGACTTATAGCATCAAAAAAGACTGCAGTTTCAACTACAGTCTTTTTTCAAATTATTTTTAGTTTTCAAATTGACTTTGGTAAAGACGGTTGTAAAAACCACCTTTTTCAATCAGTTCTTCGTGGTTGCCTTGCTCAATAATTTGTCCGTCTTTCATCACTAAAATACGATCAGCATCTTGAATGGTTGATAAACGGTGCGCGATAACAAAGCTGGTTCGACCTTCCATCAATCGGTCCATTGCTTTTTGAATCAAAGCTTCTAAACGTGTATCGACGGAACTTGTGGCTTCATCTAAGATTAAGATCTTAGGGTCTGATAATAAAGCACGAGCAATCGTTAGTAATTGCTTTTGCCCTTGGGAAATATTCGATGATTCTTGATTAATTTCCATATCATAGCCACCTGGCAACGTTCGGATAAAGTGGTCGACATTCGCAACTTCTGCTGCTTCAACGATCTCTTCATCCGTGGCATTTAAGTTTCCAAAGCGCATGTTTTCCTTAATACTCCCTTGGAATAACCAAGTATCTTGTAAGACCATTCCGAACTGTGTGCGATACTGTTGACGAGAAAGGTTTCGAATATCTTTGCCATCAATCGTAATTTTTCCTTGATCCACATCATAGAAACGCATCAATAAGTTAATCATAGTCGTTTTACCAGCACCTGTCGGCCCCACAATAGCAATCGTTTCTCCGGAAGCTACATCCACATCAAAATCTTGAATCAAGGGTTGTTCAGGGACATAACTGAAAGAAACATTATCAAAAGAAACTTCTCCAATCAAGGGTTCCTCTAAAGTCTCTGAATAAGTTTGAATTTCATCTTCTTCATCTAATAATTCAAACACACGACTGATTGAGGAAGAGGCACTTTGAATTAAGCCAGAGAGCTGAGATAACATCTGCATCGGTTGGTTAATTTGCCAGACATATTGAGTGAAGGCTTGTAAGTTACCAATCGTCATTCGTCCAGCGAGTGTTAATAACCCTCCAAATAGCGCAATTACGACATAAGCTGCATGCGCAACAAACGTAATGAGTGGTCGAATGAGTCCCGAGATAAAACTTGCTTTAAAACCAACCTCATTCAAGCGGTCGGTAATCACGCGGAATTCTTCATTAGAGTAATTTTCTCGGCCGTAAAGTTTTATTTCGCTAAAGCCCGATAAATTTTCTTGGACAAAACCATTCATTCTCCCTAAGACATCTGCTTGTTGTTTAAAGTAAGGCTGAGAATAGCCAATGACAAATTTCGCAATGTAACCGGACAGCGGAATAACAACGAGCATCACTAAAGCAAATTGCCATTGAATCCAAAGCATCATCAAAACAACAAAGAATAATTGTAAAATAGCATTAAACGCTTGAACTAAAGTGACTTGGAAAGCGTTGGAAATGGTGTCGACATCATTGGTGATTCGGTTTAAAATATTTCCGAATTGGTGACGATCAAAATAAGAAACAGGTAAACGATTCATCTTCCTTGTAATTTCTTTTCTTAAATCAAAGGTCATATTTTGGACAGCTTCTGTCATAAAATAGTTTGCTCCAAAAACAGATACTTGGTTGAGCAATCCCCGTACAAAATAAATAATAAGGACGGTATAAATATAAGAATAATTTAACCCTGTACCGGTCCCGTTGATCATATCTAGCACATTGGAAGAGATCTCAGTAATGATCAAACCAAATACAAAAGGCTCCAAAACATTGGTCACAACTTGGACCAAAACAAGAAATAAAGCAAAGAATAAACGTCCTCTATAATTTTCAAAGTAAGGCCAAATGCGTTTGAAACTTTTGAAAACAGACTCATTTGTATTGACTGCTTGATTATGCATGAACATCCCCCTCTTCTTCTTTTGATTGAGAATTAGCAATCGCTTGGTAAATCGCATTATTTTCCATTAATTCTTCATGCGTTCCGCGCCCTTTGATCTCGCCTTCCTCAAGGACAATAATCTGATCGGCGTTACGAATACTTGAAATTCGTTGGGCCACAATAATCACTGTTGAGTCGCCGGTAATTTCTTGTAGACGTCGTCTCACTTCGGCATCGGTTCGATAATCTAGAGCTGAAAAACTATCATCGAAGATATAAATTTCTGGTTGCTTAACAATCGCACGCGCAATGGATAAACGTTGTTTTTGTCCACCGGAAAGGTTACTTCCGCCTTCACTTAAATAAGAGTGATATTTTTCATCCATATTTTCGATAAACTCACGTGCTTGGGCGACATCAGAAGCTGCATCTAATTCAATATCTGTCGCTTCCTCTTTCCCAAAGCGTAAATTCTCGCCAATCGTGCCCGTAAAAAGTAAGGCACGTTGTGGTATAAACCCAATTTTATTTCTTAAAGTATCTAAATCGAAATCTCGAACATCTACACCATCGATCAAAATACGACCAAAGGATACATCATAAAAACGCGGAATTAATTGCACTAGTGTAGACTTCCCGCTTCCAGTACTTCCAATAAAAGCAATCGTTTCTCCTGGCTTTGCTTTAAAATTAATCTCATGTAAAACTGGGTTTTCTGTTTCACCAGGATAAGCAAAAGAAACCTCATCGAACTCAATATAACCATGTGTTTCTGTTTCAGTAACAGCATCTGGTTTACTCGTAATGGAGATCGGCATATCGTTGATCTCTTTCAGTCGTTTCGCTGAAACATTCGCTCGCGGATACATCATAAAAATCTGAGAAAACATTAGAATAGAGAACAACGCATGAAAAGCATATTCAACAAAAGCAACTAATGTCCCGACTTGCATTTCTCTTGCTTCAATAGGATTTAAGGCGAATAAAAAGATTAAAGTAATCACGACGGCCATAATGTGATAGAAAATCGGCATAGCAGATCCCATCAACTTATGAAGTGATTGCGCTGTATTTGCATAATCTTTATTGGCGCCTGCAAATTTTTCTTCTTGATATTCTTCACGAGCAAAGGCACGAATGACTCGTAACCCCGTTAAATTTTCTCTTGAATACGTATTTAACCGATCGAGTAAACTCTGCATTTTTTCAGAGAGTGGCCCTGAGGTTTTCGCAATCCAATAAATAACCAACAAAATAACAGGAACGGCGCCTGCTAAAATCCACGACATAGACGCACTTGTATTGATGATTAAAACGATACTTCCTAAAAACATTAAAGGTGTATTAAAGCCAATTCGCAAAATCATCTCTACAAATTGTAAAATAACAAAAGCATCATTTGTGATACGAGTGACCAATGACGAGACCCCAATTTTTTCATATTCAGCATGCGAAAAATCGCCAATCTTATCATATAAATCGTTCCGTATATCTTTGGTCATTTCATTGACTAAACGACCCGATGCATAAGTTAAAAGAATATTTCCAAACAAACCTAAGACAATAACAGCAACCATAATAGCAATTAAAAAGTATAAACGTTCAACATCTTGGTTTACAAGGACATCATTAATGATTTGAGCGAGTATGGTGGGCAAACCTAAGTTAACCAGCACAAAACTCAACGCTCCTAATAGATTCAGTAATAAGAATTTCTTGTGTCTTTTAACGTAACTCCAAATATATAGCACTAAAAGACCCCCTTCTAAAAAATTAACCACTGCGTAAGCAGTGGCGTTTCATTCCTATAATTTTAGCACTTCCGACTGATTAGTCAAGAAATTTTCATCTAATTTTATACTTCTTTTAGGTCATTATATCGGACACTGATCCGCGTTAAAAGTTAAGAAAAAGTAGCCTCAAAAATAAATTACTCTCTTTAAAATAGCGTTCAATTTTTTTAATAAATGGTGTTCAGGAAGGAGCCCTTGCTTCATTTTTTCGATAAAAAATCCGGCCCTTCTCAGTTTCATTCTGAGGAAAGGCCGGTCTATTATTTCGTTATATTTTATAAATAAGGTGCTGGATCAACTTGTACGCCATTGACGTATACTTCAAAATGTAAGTGAATGCCTGTCGCAGATCCTGTTTGTCCCATTTTACCAATGGTTTGTCCTTGGGAGACAGTGTCCCCTACAGAAACAGGGATGCTTCCATTTGCCATATGCGCATAGAGTGTTTCAATGCCATTTCCATGGTCAATTTTTACGTAGTTCCCCCAGCCACTATGAGAAGTAGCTGCGACAACAGTACCACTTTGTGCTGCTAAAATGTCTCCTTTACCTGCGATATCAAGGCCTGCGTGTAAACGTGGAATTCCGCTAAATGGATTTGTACGGTAGCCATATCCAGAAGAGACGTAACCTTGTGCAGGTTGAATAAACCCTGCAGAAGATTCTGTATGAGATTCTGGTTCCGTAACAACAGCCACAGATTGATCGGTATCTACTTCATCTTCCGGTTCTACAGTTTCTTCGGCGGTTGTTACTTCTTGTACATCGACTTCTTCTTCGATTTCTTCAGGAACGTCCTCTTCTTCCGGTTCTTCATCAATTTCTTCTGGGACTGCTACTTTAGCCACTGGTTCTTCGTCAGTTGTTTCCTCAGGTTCATCGATTTCAGTCGTTTCTTCCGGTTCTTCTTCAGCTTCTTCTTTTTGTTCTTCAGAAGTATCTGGCTCAGTTATTTCTTCTTCTGGTTCGTCTTCAGTCACTTCTTCGGATGCACCTTCGGTTGTTTCCGCATCTTCTGTCTCTGCTGCTTCATCAACAACTGCTTCTTCCTCTTGGTCTTGTACAGTTTGTTCTGCAGACACTTCTTCTCTTGCTTCCACCGTTTCTTCTTCAGCAGGTGCTTCAGTCGTTTGTTCCTCTGGTTCTTCGACTGCTTCTTCTTCAGTTATTTCTTCTGTTGCTTTTGGTTTTTCTACTTCAGAAGCTTCAACACTTTCTGTTTCTTCCGTTACTGGGTCCGTATTTTTTCCTTTTGATAAAAAGTCTCCAGCGTAAATCAAATCCGGGTTTTCAATCCCATTTTGTGCAGCCATTTCATCAACGGAGAGGCCAGTTGCCATACTTAAGGCACTTAATGTATCGCCCCATCGAATTTGATAGGATGATGTGTCTGCTGAATTTTGTGCTGCGATTTCCTGTTCGACTTCTTGTACTGTATTAGCACTCCATGCAGTCTCAGAAACGTTACTTTCCTCGTTAGCTGCTTGGACAGTCGCTGCTGATCCTGCTATTCCGGGTAAGATTCCTCCAGCTCCAAGTAATACGGCAGAAGTCGTCGCAAGGGTGACCCATTTTTTATTTACTTTGCATAATTGTTTTTTTGTTTTTAAGTTTTTGTTCTTTTTACTCATAAAATCTTCTTCTCCTTTTTCTTTTGTTGTCTTGCTACATTCTTTATCTTAACAGTATATTTGTATAAAGATAAGACTTTGCAGCCCTTTTTAATCTATTTGTAAAGTGGTTCAAACAAAACGAACCTCTTTTTCAAAAGACAAGTGTTGCCATTTGAGAGGAAGGAGGACAAGTCCCACAAATCTATTTTAAAAAATATTACCCTTTATGTAATATTGTCGTACCTATTGGAAAAACATTAAAAAAAGAGAAATCATTAGACTCAAAAGTGAGTCTAGTGATTTCTCTTTTAAAGAGGTTAACTATTTATATTCCAATTTTACTTTTCTGTTTATATCTAAACATCAATTGTTTGGCCCACTTCAAGCGCAATGCCTACCCCTTCATTTAATAAATTAACGAAGTGTTCAGGGTCTTGTTCAATTAAAGGAAAGGTATTGTAGTGGACAGGTACTACACAGTCTGCTTGCAACCATCTAGCGGCTACAGCAGCATCTTCTGGTCCCATTGTAAAATTGTCCCCAATCGGGATAAACGCTAAGTCAATTTTATTTCTATCACCGATTAACTTCATATCTGAATATAATGCGGTGTCCCCTACATGGTAGACCGTTCGATCGTCCGCAGTCACTAAAATTCCTGAAGCTAAGCCTAAAGTGAACGGTTTTCCGCTACCATCGATATCTAGAGAAGACCCGTGAATCGCTGGGGTGAATTTAACGGTTCCAAAATTAAATTCATAAGCGCCACCTGGCTGCATGCCATGAGCCTCAATATCTAAGGTAGCTAAGTAGTCAGCGATTTCGACCGTCGTAATGACTTGAGCACCGGTACGTTTCACGATATCTACTGTATCGCCAAAATGATCTGAATGTGCATGCGTGACTAAGATAACGTCCGGTTCTATGGTGTCTGCATCGAGATCACACAGCTCATTCCCCGTGATAAATGGATCAAATAAAAGTTTTGTACCATCCTCTGTTTCTAAAGCGACGACCGCATGTCCATGATAAGTTGCTTTCATTTTAAATTCCTCCTCATTTTTATAGAATGCGTTTTCAACATTAGTATAACAAATTTATGTAAATAGACAATTTCAACTCATTATTTTTTCGGACTTCTTTTCTAATCACATTCATAAATGCGAATACTCTCTTATTTTTTAAATATATGCTAAAATAGAAAAGATTAGTGCTTCAAACTAATCTTATTTATATAGGGAGGAAATAAACATGGAGAAAGAGAAAAAAATTGAAATTTTACAAGATTTGATTCGAATTAAATCCGTCAATAACAATGAAGAAGAAGTTGCTTTATACATAAAGAACCTACTTGCTTCTTATGATATTGATGCAGATTTAGTGGAATATGATACAGATCGTAGCAACCTGATTGTTGAAGTCGAGGGAGCTGAAGCAGAATCAGAGAAAACGCTCGCCTTCAGTGGTCATTTTGATGTGGTGGACGTTGGTGACGAAGCCGACTGGTCTTACCCTCCTTTTGAAGCTGAAATCGCAGATGGATATATGTACGGTCGTGGAACGGCAGACATGAAAGCCGGAGTCGCTGCGATGATTATTGCGATTATTGAGCTAAAAGAAGAAGGTTTACCTTTCAGCGGGAAACTACGCTTCTTAGGTAGTGTAGGAGAAGAGATCGGTATGCTTGGCTCTGTTCAATTAACAGAAGAAGGTTATACGGAAGATGTCGATGCGCTGATTATTGCTGAGCCGACAGATAATATTGTTATCTATGCCCACAAAGGTTCTCTCCAATATGAGATTGTTTCGATTGGGCGTTCTGCTCACAGTTCTCTTCCGCAAGAAGGAATTAATGCGTTGTCACAGATGACTGAATTTTTATATCGAGCTGAAAAAGCATTAGATGAAAAAACAGCGGCTTTTGAAAATGATAAGTTAGGACCAATGTCCAACTCCTTTACCGTCATCGAAGGTGGCGAACAAATTAATAGTATCCCTTCAAAAGTCTCCGTGCTCGCAAATGCTCGTACGATTCCAGAGTTTGATAACGATGATGTGATTCAATTACTCAATGAAATTATCGAAGAATTAAATCAAGAAATGGATGGCAAATTGGAATTAAATATTACTCAAAGTATGTTCCCTGTTGAAAGTTCAGCAGATTCCGACTTAATCCATACCATCCTTGATGTCGCGGGTGAAGATTTAGAAGTTAAAACATTAGCCGGTGCCACAGATGCTTCAAACTTTATGCGTGTCGATCATGAGATTGAACTGGCTATCTTTAGTCCTTTTGTTTATAGTGAAGCTCATACTGTTGATGAAAAAATTAAAGTAGAAGATTACCTCTCAGCGATTGATACTTTCAAAAACGTCGCGTTACAATATTTAAATTAAACACAACAAAAAAGAGTCTTGGTTATAGTATGAACTGCCCCCTGTCAAGTAGACAGGTAAAAAATAAAATATTTTTGACCATGCATGTAAAAATGTATGGTCTTTTTTAATGTTTATGCGATCATTTGGAGGATCTTTTCTTCCGTAGGAATGGCTAACCCCATATCCAAAGTGACTCGTTCACTATTAAAGAATTCGATGTATTCTTTAATTTTTCGGTCTAAGTATTCAGGGGTATCGAATGAATCTAAATGAAACATTTCAACCTTTAAGGTACCCCAAAAACCTTCCATAGGGCCGTTGTCAATACATTTTGAAACTCTAGACATACTGTGATTCAAGTCATTGTCTGAGACCACTTTATGAAACGCATGAGAAGTATATTGAGAACCGCGATCGCTGTGAATGAGGGTTGTTCCAGGTTTTAAGTCATCGGTAATCTGTTTCATTGTGTCCAATACCAGGGGATTATCATTGTGATTGCTTGTTTATAAGTGGCTATTTTCTTTGACCCAAGGTCAAGAATAGCACTTAAATAACGTTTAGTCCCATTGGTTAATCTGAATTCAGTGACATCTGTCAATAGCTTTTCCATTGGGTTTTCTGCCAGAAAATCACGATCTAAAATATTTTCAGCCAGATGTACGGCCTTATGTGGCACATAGTTCTTTCTTTTACGACGAATGACGGCTTTAATGCCCATAATGTTCATTAATCGGTGGACACATTTATGGTTGACTTTCGCATTTCTAAAGAAGTTCAAGAAGATGGTCATTCTACGATAACCGTAAATACCTTTAAACGTTTCATGGATCTCTTTAATCCATTTCATTAATTTAATACGCTTCAATTCAGACTTTGAAGGTTCGCGTTTCAACCACTGATAATAACTAGCTTTAGAAATATCCAGTATTTCACAGAGATGAGTGATCGGATATTTGTGTTTTAATTCTTCATTCGTTAGATATTCCGCTTCTTGTCTAACGCCTGAGACTTGAGACTCCCAGCGATCTTTCGGCGCTTTTT
>CAJUOQ010000011.1 GCA_910588235.1 uncultured Atopostipes sp.
GATAACTACGTTCTTTAGGGACTTCCACCCTAGACATAGCACATGCCCGTCATACCAAATAAAAACTGCCAAATGGGGTTGCATTTGACAGTTTTAATCTTTTCGCTTTCGCTTATTTTTCTAATATATCTTTTCTGACTTCTACTCGCATTGTTTTATTTGGGTTGACGGCTTGCGAAACTTTTAAGTCTCCCGCTAAGGATAAAAACATTCCAGCTTGGTTAAAGGTTAAATCTGTTTTATCTCTAATGACCTCTACCATATGGTCTAATGCTACTTTGCTTGCTTCTTCCATTGTTTCTCGAGAAGCGAGCGTGGCATAAAGATCCTCTGTTTCTACAAAAGGTAAGGGGTAGTTATTCTCTTTTACAACTTCTACGGTGACTTCAATTTCACCTGCAACTTCTAAGCCAGAACCCATAATTTCGCCATCACCCATGGCTGAATGCATATCGCCCATCGCTAACAAGGCTCCTGGCGTATTTACAGGTAAATATAACGTTGCGCCTTCTGTTAGTAAGGTGGTATCAAGGTTTCCTCCATGATCATGAGGCGTGCCCGTGTTGACACCTTCCCCTGCTGGAGCTGTTCCAATGACACCGACCATTTTACGAAGGGGTATTTCGTGGCCTTTATAAAAGGTCGCATCTTCTGTCACTTCACCGATGACTGTTTCTTCTTTTTCAATATCTTCTGCGAACATGCCTAGACCAGGTGCAGCTAACACAGCCCCTTGATCATCAAGTGTTATACGACGAATCGTTACTTTTAAGGCATCCCCAACTTCTGCTCCCTTAATATAAAGCGGACCAGTGGCTGGGTTTACTTTTGAAAAATCAATGCTGCTGACAGTATCTGCTTCCGTTTGAACTTCTCCCGAAAAGCAATCTTGCGTTTCAAAGATCACGTTGGTTCCACTATCAACCGTTAAGACGGGCTTATTTTCTTTATTCATTTCGAAAATCACATGTTCACGACTAATTTTTTCCATATCCTACCCCTTCTTTCTATTTAAAATCATCTTATTGTTCTTTTAGAAATAATTAATACCCATTGCGTCTTTAACTTCATCTAACGTTTGCGCAGCAACACGCTCTGCTTTTTCGCTTCCTTGTTTCAACATATCTAGCACATAACCAGGATCTTGCGCATACTCTTCACGACGTTCACGAATAGGAGCAAGTTTTGCTTGTAGAACTTCATTTAAGTAACGTTTAATTTTCACGTCACCTAAACCACCTTTTTGATACTGCTCTTTGAGTTCCGCTACTTTTTCTTTATCTTCATCAAAGATATCTAAATAAGTAAAGACGACGTTCCCTTCGACTTTCCCTGGATCTTCTACGTGAATATGATCGGGATCTGTGTACATCTTCATCACTTTTTTCTCAATTTCATCTGGTGAATCCGATAAGTAGATCCCATTATTCAAAGATTTACTCATTTTTCCGCGCCCATCCGTTCCGACTAAGCGACCACGGCCTTTTGGTGGTAACATTAATTCTGGCTCAACCAAAGCATCTGTGTCATAAATACGGTTAAAATCACGAACGACTTCGCGCGCCTGTTCTAACATCGGTTTTTGGTCATCACCCACCGGCACATGTGTGGCTTTAAAGGCTGTAATATCCGCTGCTTGGCTGACAGGATAAACTAAGAATCCTGTCGGTAAACTCTTCTCAAAACCTTTTTCTTTAATTTCACTTTTTACGGTTGGATTTCTTTCTAATCTTGAAACTGTGACTAAGTTTAAATAATAAACTGTCAGTTCTGGTAATTGAGGAATTTGTGATTGAATAAAAATCGTTGACTTATTTGGATCAAGTCCAACCGCTAAGTAATCAAGTGCCACTTCTAATAAGTTATCTTGAATCTTTTTAGGGTTGTCCGCATTATCTGTTAATGCTTGTTGGTCTGCCACCATAATATACATTTCATTATTTGGATCTTCTTGTATTTTTACACGATTTTCAAGTGAACCCACATAGTGGCCTAAATGAAGTTTTCCTGTTGGACGGTCTCCAGTTAATATAACCTTACTCATAAATTCTATCTCCTCTTCCCTAATTTCTACTTATTATATCTTATTCTCATGAAATATTCATTGTTTTCTGGGCTTTATCTATTTTTCCACGTGAAACATTTTGGAAAAAGCACTCATGCAAAACACTATTTATTTCTCTATAAGATTATCATATCCCATTTTTTCTTCCAAATGGGCTTGAGTATCGTTGCCTTTTCCCTTTCAAGAATAGACTTATTGTTCCATTCAGAATATAATACAATAAAATATAGACTTTAGACGGATGACAACTCCTCAGAAAACATTTAATCTGATTACAAGAAAGACTTCATTGAAACTCACTTATCTATCTGTATAAGAATAGATTTACATATTTTTAAACTGCTTTTAAAAGTTAAATGAATAGACGTTTGGTATACTTAGAATGAAGATAAATATTTACTTTATACGCAAGGAGGAGCCAAAAAATGAAAATTTTACTTGCGACCGATTTATACGTTCCGGCAGTAAATGGTGTCGTCACTTCTACAATTTCACTGAAGCAAGCTTTAGAAAATCTAGGCCACGAAGTACGAGTGTTGACCCTTGCAGAAGAGGGATATGTTGATCCAATGCGTAATATTTACGCTGTTTCATCTTTGAATATGAATAAAGTGTACCCAGGAGCTCGTGTGAAGCTTTTTAAGGATCGTTCGGTTTTAAAAGATATTATTTTTTGGGAACCGGAACTCATTCATACACAAAGTGAATTTAGTACGTTTCGGATGGCGAAGTACATTGCCCAATATTTAAATATTCCAATTGTGCATACGTATCATACGATATATGAAGATTACACCCATTACTTTTCACCGAGTGAAAAGACAGGTAAAAAAATAGTATCGATGTTGACGAAAAAATTATTGGAGGATGCTGAAGCCGTGATTGCTCCCACTAAAAAAGTTCAACGGTTGCTTGTAGACTATGAGGTTTCTCAGCCGATTTCTGTCATTCCGACAGGGATTCAGTTAGAGAAATTTAAAGATTCTTTTTCCGAAGAAGATTTATTAAAAATCCGTGACCATTATCATATTCCGAGAGATGCCTTTTTACTGCTTTCATTAGGCCGTTTAGGGAAAGAAAAAAATATTGAAGAACTGCTCTTCTTTTTATCCCTTTTAAAATTAGATGTTTATTTTCTAATTGTCGGGGATGGACCAAATAAACATCATCTAACAGAATATACAAAGGAATTAGGATTAGAGGATCGGGTAGTCTTTACAGGGATGATCAATCCCGATAAAATTTCCATTTATTATCAAGCAGCGGATCTTTTTGTGAGTGCGTCATCAAGTGAGACCCAAGGATTGACCTATATAGAAGCGCTCGCTAGTGGTCTTCCAGCACTTTGTCGTTCAGATGAAGCGATTGAAAATGTTGTTGTTGATGGGCAGACAGGTTTTCAGTATCATTCATTTAAAGAATTTGAAGCTTGTTTATATTTTTTAATGAATAATCATGAAGCTTATCAACAAATGACTACTGCTGCACGTGAGGTTGCCTTTGAATATTTCTCCTCTGCTGGATTCGGGAAGCAGGTTGAAGCCATCTACCGTAAAGCAGTTGAAACATACTACACCAAGCAAATGATTCAAAATTATTAATTCTTACTTTTAAATAGAGGAAAGAGATAACGGAGTTGACAGACAATGAGCCAGGAAGAAACGAATAATGCTTTTGAGTCCTTTTTGAATAGCATCCACCTTTCGAAAAAAGAATTTATTCAATATGGACTAAATATTTTAAATCTTATAGGACTGGGTGCTATTCTTTTTTTATTGTATTGGGGGTATAAAGAAGAAATTTTTACTTCAGAAGCCGCCTTACGCGATCTTTTAAGTACGATGGGACCCCTTGCGCCTTATGGTTTTATTTTTATTCAAATTATTCAAACGGTGGTGCCCATCATCCCGGCAGCTTTAACGATTCCTATGGGTATCATGGTTTTTGGCGGACTTCAAGGTTTCTTTTTAAACTTTATTGGCATTATGATCGGCTCTGTTATCAATTTTAGCCTTGCACGTAAATTTGGTCGCCCGCTCGTTGAAACAATTAGCAATGAAAAACAGTTCAATAAATATATTGGGTGGCTTGATAACAAGAAACGTTTTGATAAATTGTTTATATTCGGCATGTTTTTCCCAATATCTCCTGCCGATTTTTTATGCTACCTCGCGGGGCTTTCGTCGATTTCTTTTAAAAAGTTTTTGACCATTCTCAGCGTAGGAAAACCATTTACTCTGTTGATTTATTCATATGGAATGGTGGAAATAATCGATTTTGTTTTTCAACATCTAATATAAAGTAGGTGAAAAAATGCGTGTTTATTTATGTAGTGATTTTCAACATTTAATTAAGGAAAGTGGTGTTGGACGAGCCATTGAGCACCAGCAAATAGCACTGGAAACAGCAGGTGTTTCGCATACGTTATCAAGCAAAGAACCTTTTGATATTATCCATATCAATACCATTTTTCCTCAGTCCTACCTAAAAGCTAAGAAAGCACAGCGGGATGGAAAAGCGGTTATTTATCATGCCCATTCTACCATTGAAGACTTTAAAAATTCTTTCTTTTTTGCGAATGCGCTGGCTCCTCTATTCGGTTGGTGGCTAAAAAAATGTTATAAGACTGCTGACTTAATTTTAACGCCTTCCGCTTATTCAAAATCACTCATCGAAGACTATCATATTCACCGCCCCATTGAAGTCGTTTCAAATGGGATCGATCTAAACTACTGGAACAGCACAGAAGAAGAAGTTAAACAATTCAAAACAAAGTATGGACTGGAACCTGACGCTAAAATTATCCTCTCCGTTGGTCTACAGATTAAGCGTAAAGGGATTTTAGATTTTGTTGAAATGGCGAAACAACTCCCTGAATACCAATTTATTTGGTTTGGTTATACAGATCCTAAATTGTTACCGAAAGAAATTGTCGCCGCTCTTCAAACTGATTTACCTAATCTCCAATTTCCTGGATATATTAACCGTGATGAATTACGTGTCGCTTACCAAGCGGCTGATCTCTATGTCTTTTTAACACATGAAGAAACGGAAGGCATTGTCTTACTGGAAGCTTTAGCCAGTAAAACCAATACTTTAGTTCGTGACTTGCCCGTCTTTTCTGCTTATAAACAGCAACAACATCTCTATAAAGGAAAAACGGTAGAAGAATTTATGACATTAGCTAAGGGCATTATTGAAGGCGAACTCCCTTCCCTCGTCGAACAAGGCTATGAAGTCGTTGCTGAAAGAAGCTTGCCTAAAATTGGCGAACAACTCAAAGACTACTATCAAATCGTTAACCCTTATTTCTATTCTGAATAAAAGAAAAGGAATCTCTCCTCATTTTGGTTACAATGAAGAAGAGATTTTTTATTCCATTTAGAAAGTAGTGTACAAATGAAAATTATTATTGATGCGGATGCCAGTCCCGTTAAAAAAGAAATTATCGAACTGGCTGCTTCTTTTCATTTAGAAGTGGTATTGGTTTCAAATATTGCTCATTATTCATTCGAAGATTATCCAGCTTTTGTAAAAACAGTCTATGTAGAAAAAGGTGCTGATCGTGCAGATTTTAAAATTGTGCAGCTAGCAACTCAAGGCGATATCATTGTTACCCAAGATTATGGGCTTGCCTCTCTGCTCTTACCAAAAGGGTGCTACGTCATTCACCATAAAGGGTATGAATATACAAAAGAAAATATTGAATCCTTACTGCGGAGCCGGCATATCAGTGCCCTTCAGCGAGAAAGTGGTCAACGGACCAAAGGCCCTCGTCCTTTTACAACAGCTGACCGCGACCATTTTAAACATTATTTTCATGGTTTTTTAGCAAAAGTCGTCGAAAATTAAAAAAAGCCCCTGGCTCATTATTGACAGCCAGAGGACTTTACAGTAAATATTTTATTGTAAAAAAAGATTAATCAGCTGTCATTGTTAATTCATTGACCGCCAAGAGAGCATCTGCAATTTGTTCGGCCGTTAATGTTGGGTTCATATTATGAGCAGTTTCCCCTTCGGATGTAGCTAATTGTCCAATTTTTAGTAAATCTTCATAAGGCGCGTTGTCTAAGTGAAGATCCGCTAAAGTGATTGGTAATTCAAGAGCTTTAAAGAAATCAGCATAACGTAAAATTTCTTTTTCTGAATAACCCTCTAAGACTAATTGTGTCAAAATACCATACGCAACTTTTTGACCATGGCTCAAGTCGTGAATATCTCCACTTAAAGCCGTAAAGCCATTATGAACTGCATGCGCTACAGCAAGGCCACCGTTCTCGAATCCTAAACCTGAAAGCAGTGTGTTCGCTTCAATCACGGCTTCTACTTGAGGGGTCACTAATCCTTTTTTAGCCGCTTTATAAGCAGCAATGCCTTGATCAAATAAAACTTCTTCCGCTTTTTGAGCAATGGCTTGAGCAGCGAGCGTCGCTTTTCCACCCGCCATTGTATCCGCGTTGCCTTTTTGTGAGGCTCTACTTTCAACTAGTGTCGCCATCGCATCGCCAATCCCTGAAGCAAATAAATAAGCAGGTGCACCTACAACAACTTTCGAATCCACTAATACTAAATCCGGGTTCTTATCGAAGAATTCATAGCCTTCAAAGACGCCTTCATCAGAATAAATCACGGACAAAGCACTTGTTGGAGCATCAGTGGACGCGGTTGATGGAGCTACCACAATCGGAGTATTTAGAACATCTGCGACTGCTTTAGCCGTGTCGATGGTTTTACCTCCACCCAGTCCGACCACCACATCTGAATCTTGCGCTTTTCCTACTTCAGCTAAACGTTTAATTTCTGTTGTTGAAGCTTCCCCTGTAAATTCTTCATAGAAATAAGAAGCTGCTGAATCTTCAAAACTTTTGACGACCATTTCTTCAGCAATTCCCCAAACAACATGATCCGATATGACTAATGCATTTTTCCCGATTTTATTGACTTCTTCACCCATTTGACTGAGAACGCCTACGCCTTGAATATACTTTCCTGGAGAAATAAAGACTCTTTTTTCCATTTTATAGATAACCCCTTTTAAAGTATTTTTCGAACAAATATTCGTTCAATACATCACATAATATGATGTGGTGCTTCTCTGATTCTCATTATAGCACATTGATAAAAACATGACAATGTAAAAGTATTCACCACTTATATTCTTTCATACTAATCCGATTACTCTTCTGATTTCCCAAGTATTTTTAAGAGCAAACGACTCATCTCTTCCGTTGATTCAGGTGTATTATCTTGTAACCACTTCTGTAAAATACTAATACAACCATTGATCTGAAAAAGGATATAATAATCTTTCGTTCGCTCATCCAAACCCTGATAATCATGTGGCGAAACAATCTCCATCATACTCATCACTTTATGTTGGATATCCGAATCTCCGTTATCACTTAATAAGGCATTAAATACATCCGCGTTCTCTTTCACATAATCTAAAATTTGGACTAAAGCTTGGATGGATATATTTTTACTATTTTCCCGATTCAATGCTCTTAAGTGATTTTGAATGTTATTTAATGCTTCGTGGGTAATATATTGGAGTAAATCATACTGGTCTTTAAAATGCGTATAAAAAGTACTGCGATTAACATCTGCGATTTTACATAAAGAGACCACAGAGATTTTTGAAATATGCTGCTCTTGAAGCAGTTCAATCATCGCTTCTTTTAAGGCCGTGAGCGTATATTTTACTCGTCGATCCATTTTCTTTTCCTTCATCTTTTTCTCCTTCTATAATTTTTTCGCTTTTTCAAACATATTTTCCTAAACTGTCTAACAAAAGACAGTTTGTTCAACACTGTTGGTTGTTTTTAGACTGTGTGTCGATTATAATACGAAGCATATGAGATTACAACATTTCATCGACTGAAAAAAGACGTTTTTAGAAGATGATATAAAGAAATAGAAACAAAATGAAGAGGTGATTAAATGTCGTATATCGAAGTTAAAGATGAATCAAAATTTTATGGATCAGGCGATACTCAGATTGCTGCAAATGATGGGATGAATTTTTCGATCAATGAAAATGAATTTACCGTTATTGTAGGACCAAGTGGTGCTGGGAAGTCGACTTTACTGAATATATTAGGAGGAATGGACTCCCCCGATGAAGGAGAGGTTGTGATCGATGGTACCGATATTGCTCAATTTGATGAAAAACAATTGACCAATTACCGTCGCGATGATGTTGGTTTTATTTTTCAAAACTATAATCTAATTCCAAACCTTACTACTTTAGAAAATATAGAAATGGCGACAGAGCTCGCCGAAGACCCACTTGATGCTCAGCGTGTCATTGAAGGTGTGGGGCTAGGCCATCGAATGGATAACTTCCCTTCTCAACTTTCTGGAGGGGAACAACAACGGGTCGCGATTGCACGAGCTTTAGCGAAAAAACCAAAACTCTTACTCTGTGATGAGCCAACGGGTGCCCTGGATTACCAAACAGGAAAACAAGTGCTTTCTCTTTTATATGAATCGAAAGTAAAATATGGCGCGACTGTGCTTTTAATTACGCATAACCGCGCACTCACTCCGATGGCTGATCGTGTGATTGATATTAGTGACGCGAAAGTAAAATCAAATACAACGAACGAAAATCCTACTCCAGTTGCAGATATCGAATGGTAATGATTCAATATCGAAAGGAGAGTAAATATGAAATTTAAAGCAATTTGGAAGGATACTTTTCGTGAAATTTCAAATTCTCTGACGCGTTTCTTAGCCATCTTGATTATTATTTTTCTAGGTGTTGGGTTTTATGTAGGTTTGAGTGCGACCAGTCCCGATATGGTCCGAACCGCAGACCAATATTATACTAAAAATAATTTAATGGATTATCACATCCAGTCGACTTACGGTCTAACAGATGCAGATATCGAAGATTTAAGCGCACTAGATGGCATCACCACACAAGGACATTACGCACAAGACTTTGTAGTGGATGATTTTTCAGAAACCATCCGCTTATATAGCTATGATGTTGAAAACGGACAAGCAATCAATCAATATCATATTGCTGAAGGACGACTCCCTGAGCATTCCGGTGAAGTTGCTTTAGACGCGGAAGCTTCTTTTTTAGAAGGCATTGAAATTGGCGAAACCATTTCTTTGAAAACAGGTGAAGATGCCGGCAACCCTGAAGACAATTTACAATCACAAGCGTTTAAAGTCGTTGGTTTTGTCGACAGTCCTTTATATATTGATAAAACAACACGAGGCTTTACCACGATTGCAAGTGGTTCACTGGACGGTTTTGGGGTGATCTCGGAAGAAGATTATCAGGCCGATGTGCAGACGGAAGCTTATGTGACAATTGACGGTTCTGACCAATACGAAGCTTATTCCGAAGCTTATGACAACTATGTGTCTGATTATTCAGGAGAACTCGAAAATACGATCGATCGTCTAGAAGAACGTCGGGCGGAAGACATTCAAAATGAAGCCCAAGCTGAAATCGATGACGGTTGGGCAGAAATTGAATCCGCCGAAAATGAATTAGCGGATGCCGAAACCGAACTAGATGATGCACGCGCTGAGATCGATCAGGGTTGGCAAGAGTACGAAGAAGGTCTCGCTGAATTGGAAGAACAAACAGCGGCGGCCGAACAAGAAATTACTGCAAACGAACAAGAATTAACGCAAACAATCAATAATTTAGAAACACAGCGTCAAGATTTACAGACGCAAAAAGAACAATTACAAAGTGAACGCAATGCGTTAAATGCTGGCGAAGATGAACTGGTAGCTGGTCAAGAACAACTCACGCAAGCGATCAACCAAATCGACGAAGGACTGGCTGAAATTGAAAATAATCGGTCTCAAATAGAAGCAGGTTTAGCTGAAATTGATACACAAATGGAAGACTTAACCGCTACAAGAGCCGAATTAGAAGCAGCGCTTGAGTTACCCGAAGCACCTGTAGAAGACATCCAAGCTCAAATCACTGAGGTTGATGCAGGTCTCGCTACCCTAGAAGAACAACGACAAGAAATCAGCGCTCCTTTAGTGGAAGCAGAAAACCTTGTCGCCCAAAAAGAGCAACTACAAACCCAACTCGACGAGTTAAACAGCCAAGAACAGCAGTTAGTCGATGGACGGGCTGCTTTAACAGACGGGATGAATCAAATCGATAATGGCCTTGCTCAAATTGAGAATGGGCTGGCAGAAGCTAATGCTGGTTACAGTGAGATTGAAGAAGCACGCACCACCCTAGCCAATGAGACCGCGGAGGCGGAAGCTGAATTAGAAGACGCCGCTGCGGAACTGAATGAGGCCGAAACAGACTATGAAGAAGGTTTGACTGAATTTGAAGAGGAAAGAAAAACAGCTCTGCAGGAAATAGCGGATGGTCGAGAAGATTTAGAACAAGCAGAACAAGACTTAGCCGATCTTCCACTTCCTGAGTATCAATTAACTGATCGTTCAGATAATAATAGTTATACAGAATATCAAGATAATGCCGAACGCTTATCAATTATTGCGGCCGTGTTCCCTATTTTCTTCTTTTTAATTGCGATTTTCATCTCCTTTACGACGATGACACGCATGGTAGACGAAGAACGAGAATACATTGGAACGATGAAAGCTTTAGGTTATGCCAACCGTCATATTCTGGTTAAATTTATTACGTATTCTGTTTTAGCAACGACTGTTGGAGCCGGACTAGGGTTAGTCGTTGGTTATACATTACTCCCACAATTGATCTTTTACGCTTACGCGTCTATGTATAACT
This sequence comes from uncultured Atopostipes sp., assembly GCA_910588235.1. Classification (GTDB taxonomy): domain Bacteria; phylum Bacillota; class Bacilli; order Lactobacillales; family Carnobacteriaceae_A; genus Atopostipes. Next base: position 10,812 of record CAJUOQ010000011.1, read on the forward strand.
TACCAGACATTCATCTCCAGCAATATACATTGTATACAGTGATTGCTTTGGTGGCCTCCTACATCTCAACAGTGGGAGCGAGTTTGATCGCTGTCAAAAATTCCTTGCGAAGTAATGCAGCAAGACTCTTGCAGCCTAAAACACCGAAGCATGGCACCCACATTTGGCTCGAAAAGATCCCTGCTCTTTGGGAAAAATTAAGTTTTAATTATAAAATTACTTTTCGAAATGTGTTCCGTTATAAGTCTCGTATGTTTATGACGATCTTTGGTATTGCGGGTAGTACAGGCTTAATCTTAACAGGTTTTGGTGTCTCCGACTCCATTACAACGATTCCTGATACTCAGTATGGGGAGATTAATCAGTTTCAAGCGTATGTCGCTTTAAACACGAATAGTGATGCAAGTGAATTTGACCAATATTTAGATGCTGTTCAAAACAGTGAGCACATTGAGGATTCTTTATCCGTCAAGCAAGAAAGTGTCACTGCTGAAGCAGAAGACGTTAATTCTCAAGATGTTACTTTATTCGTACCGGAGGACCCCGAAAGAATCGATGATTTCGTCGCTCTGAAAGATTATGAAACAGGAAAAATCCATAATTTAGACGACTCAGGCGCCTATATTACTCAAAAATTGGCGCAATTATTCGATGTCGATGTGGGAGATACCTTGCCGGTGATGAATACTGAGGATGAAGAATGGTCTGTAGAAGTCGCCGGAATTGTTGAAAATTATGTCGGACATACTATTTATATGACCCCGACTTATTTTGAAGAAATCTCAGGAATGACTGATTTGGACCCAAGTGTACAATTGATTGAGTATGATGAAAGTGAAGTCGATGAAGAAGATTTAGGAAGTCGCTTATTAAGTGAAGATGCTGCGGTTGGGGTCACTTATGTGAGTGAGATTTACGAAGGTTTCTCAGAAACACTAACGAGCCTTGACTTAATCACACAAATCTTAGTTGTCGCTGCAGCTGCCCTCGCGTTTATCGTTCTATATAATTTAACGAATATTAACGTGTCTGAACGTGAACGAGAACTCTCAACGATTAAGGTTCTTGGTTTTCATGATTTAGAAGTGACGATGTATATTTATCGAGAAAATATTATATTAACATTGATTGGTATTTTCTTCGGTTATATCTTTGGTACAGGCTTACAGCGATTCATTATGACCACAATGGAAGTCGATCAACTCGTGTTTGGTAAAATGATTTATTTGAGTAGTTATATTTACTCTACTTTACTAACGATTCTCTTTAGCGTTATCGTAATGATCGTCATTCATTACCAACTCAAACGAATCGATATGGTCGAAGCTTTGAAAGCCAATGATTAATATTAATAAATAGAAAAATCTCCTACACCAGAACATTCTGGGTAGGAGATTTTTTATGGTTTTTCCTTTAGTCTTTTAAGATGTAAAAAAGCCTCTAACTACTTTTATTTAAGTAGCTAGAGGCTCTTATTGTTTCGCTTTTTATTCTACAATATTTTGCGGATTGCCTTCCAGGTATTTCTCCACATTTTCAAAGGCAATGTGTGCTCTCGCGACCATTGCTTCATCTGTCAAGTAAGCCACGTGAGGGGTCAAGACGGCATTTTTTGCATTTAATAGTGGATAATCTTCGGGAATTGGTGGTTCCATATCAAAGACATCAATTCCAGCTCCGCCAATTTCTCCATTATTCAATAAATCAGCTAATGCATCGTTATCAATAATCGGACCGCGTGCAGCGTTAATTAGAATGGCATCTTCTTTCATCAATTCTAATTTTTCGCGGGATAGTGTATTTTCAGTCTCATCATTCATTGGTAAATGAACAGTCACAATATCACTTTGTTCTAACAATTCATCTAAAGAAACATATTCTAAACCTAATTCTTTGGCTTCTTCTTTTTCAGAAAGGTTGTAGCCCAGTAAGTTGGCACCAAAAGCGTTGAATAGTTTAGCAACTTCCATTCCAATATTTCCTGTCCCAATAATACCGACTGTTTTTCCTTTAATTTCATTTCCTTGATATAATTTTACGTCTTCTCCTTGACGAACACTTTCATTACCAAAGCTGATTTTTCGATAAACATCAAGCGTTAAACCGATCACTAATTCAGAAACAGCCGTATCTGAGTAGCCAGCAGCATTGGCGATTTGAATATCTTGTTCCGCTGCCGCTTTTTGATCCACGTGGTCAACACCTGTAAAGGCGACGTTGATCAGTTTTAAGTTTTCCGCATTTTCAAAGCTTTCTTTTGGATAAGGATTGTTCGCAATCATCACAATATCCGCATCAGCACTATGTTCAGCCAGTTCTTCTGCATCTGTTGTTTTTTCATCATAATAGACAAAATCATGACCTGCTTCTTTTAAAGGTGCAGATAGCTCTTCAATTAAAGACTCTGGTACACGTAAAGGTTCCAATAATTTAATACGCATTAAGATTCTCCTTTTATCATAAGATTATATTTTTTTATTATTTTTCTTCCATTTCTTTTCGTTCAAGTTCAGTGATCATCGCTTCAGGTTTATCTTCCCACTCTAAAAATTCCATTCGATGCCCAAAAAAGGCATATGTATAAAAACGTCTTGCCCCTGGTAGATTATAGTCTTCTTCAAAAGGTACCTCATTTTTTTCTAAATGCTCCATTAAATCACCAATCTGATTCACTTCAAATGCGGGATGTCCTCGCTTTTCTGGAAAATAATTTTCATCTAAGCCGACATGAATAATATGACGCCCCATTTCAAACCATAAAGAATCAAAATGACTCAAAGAACTTGGTTTTTCAATTTCTTTGCATAAAAGAAGATCAGCAAAAAAGTTACGGACTTCTTCTTCTGAATTTAATGGCGCTGTAATTTGTATATGATCTAAACCTGCAAATGAAAATGACATCTCATCACTCCTCAATAAATTATTTATAAAGTAAACGTAGAGAAAATACTAAAAGCAAAATTTTCCGAATCTTTTATTTATTGATGATTTCAGTTGTCATTTTCTAAAGATTTTCTTTCTACCCTTACTTCTAAGAAAATATATGCTTACACTTAAAGTTTATCATACATCGAACATAAAAAAAGAATTACGGATTACATCTGAGAAGGAATAAAGTCTTCCAGATGTGGATAATTTTCAATAAATGGAGAACTTACTTGTGCACATAGTTATCCACATGTCCACAGAATTTTTATCTCATTTTTTCTTGATTTCTGTCCACAGCAACAAAAACTGACCGACGAAAACAGATGTTCCAAACAGGTTATACACAAGTTATACACAGGATCGTGTGGAGTTCTATTTGACAAACAACCTTGATATCATAGGGTTTATTTTTAATATTTTCTCATTTATGCTTCATAGTCCACAGTTTTTTCTCATGTCTGTGTATAAGTATTTTAGTAGAAACCTACCATCTCCCACTTCTTATTTTAGTTGTCCACAACTCCTTTTTAATTACTCACAAGTCATCCATATGTTAACAACTTTAACAGAGAAAATCGAATATTTACTTAAAGAGTTCCTTACTTTGTATTTGAAAATAATCGCTCGTAAAAAATTCAACTCTTGTCACTCGTTCCTTATTATGACACGCAAAATGACAATTCGAAGTCACAAACCTGAAGTTGTGACCAGCAATACAGTTTAGTCCTCTCACAAATCCCAAGTTGTGACGAGCAATAGGAGAAAGCCGCGTCAGTACTCGCAGGGTGTGACAACCATTAGTTATCCAAACTTTGCTGATTCCTTATTTTCAGGTATAAAAAAACACGATCTCTCGTAAAGGAGAGATCGTGTTTAATTTCTATTGTTTTCTTTGATTAATTCATATTGTCATTATTACTTGCTGATTGCATTTCTATTGTGGATACCCGTGGTTCTCCATTACGATAGTATTCAATTTCTACGTTTTGGCCTACTTCAGTTTGGTAAATCAATTGACGTAAAGTGACTCCATCGGTTACTTGTTCACCATCGAAACCAACAATAACGTCTGTCGGTTCTAAACCAGCATCCGCAGCCGCACTATTATTTGCTACTCGAGTAACGACGACACCGTCTGATACATCCTCTGGTAAGTTTAATTCATCTGCTCGTTGGGTTCTTGAAACAAGAGATAGATCCACCATTGTAATGCCTAAGTTTGGACGGACTACTTCACCATCTTGTTCTAATTGATTAATAATATTTAGAGCATCATTACTTGGAATTGCGAAGCCCATCCCTTCAACTGTTGAAGAAGAAATCTTCATCGAGTTAATCCCAATGACTTGTCCAGCAATATTAATCAAAGGACCACCGGAGTTTCCTGGGTTAATGGCTGCATCGGTTTGAAGAGCCGTCATTTCCCAGTCGAGCTCTCCATCATTGTTTGTATCGACAGGGACTGTTCGACCAAGTCCTGAAATAATTCCAGAAGTAACTGAAGAAGCAAATTCTGTCCCTAATGGTGAACCAATCGCGATCGCAGGTTCGCCTACGGTTAGATTATCTGAATCTCCAAATTCTAATACGGTATCAACGTTGTCAGCATCGATGGAAAGTACTGCTAAATCTGTCCAAACGTCTGTCCCTTCAACCGTCGCAGGAACACGAGTGCCATCTTTGAGTAAGACGTCTATCGCATCAGAACCTTCGACTACGTGGTTATTGGTAAAGATGTAAGCATAGTCATCGTCTTTCTTATAAACAGCACCACTGCCCGAGCCTGCTTGTAAATATTCCTCTTCAGAGGCTTGACCGCCATAAAAACTAGACCAAGACTGGAAGTTATTTCTTTGTAAGTTGATAATAGAGACTACTCCACCATCTACCTGTTCCACAGCGTCTGTAACGCCACTTGAAACATTGACCTCTACATTTGATACTTCAACCTCTTCTGTGACCTGCTCTTCTTCAGGTTCAGTTGTCTCCGGTTCTTCAGTATCCGTCGTACAACCTACTAATAATAATGGTACTGCAGAAAACAGTACAAATTTTTTAATACTTTTGAATGTCATTTTGTATCCCCTCTAATTTACTTTTTATATTCAGTCATTTACTTTATATCTGAATTATTTCATATAAATATGAAATAATTTTGAAAAAAATATAATTCTATACTTCTTATTTTAACATGTATCACTACAAAATGCAGAAAACGACGAACTTTTCAGTAGAAAGTTCGCCGTTTATTCTTTATTATTTTGTATTATAGCGTGAATAGAGATTGAGCATTATCAGGATCTGTATCATAAAGATAAAACTGCTCATTGACTCCCGTATCTTTTCGTAGCAATACTTCTTCGACTGTATCTCTGGCAATTTCTTTCATATTGTTTTCTTTACTTAAATGACCTAAGTAAATACGTTTGGTCTTATCACCAATCATATCTGTCATTGCCAGTGCTCCTTCATCATTTGACAAGTGGCCTTTATCACTTAAAATTCGTTGTTTTAAGGACCATGGATATTTACCCATGCGCAACATCGAAGTATCATGATTACTCTCAATTAAGTACGCGTCTGCGTTTCTCAAAGCAGCCCGCATGCGGTCACTGACGTAACCTGTATCAGTTAAAATGACAAATTGTTTATTATTTTTTTGAAAAGTATAGAATTGGGGGTCAATCGCATCATGTGAGACACCGAAACTTAATATATCAATATCTCCAATTGTTTTTAACTCATCCACATTAAACAAATATTTATGCTCTGTTTTGATTTTACCGATTTTTTTAGCCATCGCTTGCCAAGTTTTTTCATTGGCATAGATGTCTAAATCATATTTTCGAGACATGACACCTACTCCATGAATATGGTCCGTATGTTCATGACTCACTAAAATCGCGTCTAAATCTTCAGGACGGCGGTTTACTTGCTTTAAGAGACCTTCTGTCTTCTTACCCGTTAAACCACAATCAACCAGTAATTTTGTCGTATCTGATTCAATATAAATGGCGTTGCCCGAACTTCCACTCGCTAAAATACTAATCTTTAAATCATTCGCATTTTTGTCCATCGTCTGTTTTAATAAGCTCAATTATAAAATCCTTCCAGTATCTATATTCTCAAAAAAGTAATTAAGCTCCTGTATCATTTATAGACTCATCTTCATTACTTTCTTCATCCTCAGACTCATCATCTTCTGTCTCTTCTCCATTTTCTTCGTTATCTGTTGATCCTTGGTTTTGATTAGGCGGAGAAGTTGACTGCCTGATTATTGTACCATTTACAGCATCTACACGAAAGGTATTTCGTTCAGATGAATGATCAATATGCACTAACCAAACAGGACTATACATACTTAAATCTTCTAGATAAAGCGCTCGTCGATACGTTAAAATCGGTTTTTGGACTTCCGAACCTTGTCGAATTTCATTATTTAAAAATAAAATCTCAATCGCTCGTGTCCTATTAATTAAATCTAAGGGCTCTCCTTGACGACTGACTGGTCCAGCATACGTTTGCTGGTAAGAGTAAATCTCGCCTTGATCGTTCACAAATAAGGCAATTTCTGAAGTGCCATCTGCGATAGGAAGACCGTCGACTACCTGATAGAAAACAAATCTTCGACTGGATGCGTCATAATGACTAAAAGTATATTCTTCTCCAAGCATAATTTCATCAGAAGCCACAACTTCTTCCACTTGGTCATAGTCTTCACTTGTAAAACCATCGGCCGGATTTCCCTCTAACTCAATGGGTGTGGAAGGAAAGCTAGCATAGTAGGAACCATCATCATTTAAAGTCCCTGAAAAATTATCTGAGCTTTCCATCTCTTCAGCCAGTAATTCGTGGGCATTGACTTGTAGAGAATACACTTCTTCAGCTTCTGTCTCTGTGCCACTTAAGTCAGGAAGCTCAATATTTGAAGCTTCAATACTAGCAACAACATCTTGTTCTGTCGGTTGTGAAGAAGTATGGCGAATATCTTGCCGTTCCACAATATTTATAATCAAATAAATATTTAAAAGGGCAAAGGCAATAATAAAAATTCGCGCAATCTTTTTAAAGTCCATAAGTAACCTCCCCCTGTAGCTCTAGAAACTCGTCGACAGTCATCCATGTTCCTTCGACTGAAACAAACCAATCAGGGTTAAAGTAAATCACTTGGCTTTCTTCTTCACTCTCGTCCCATGAATAACCGATGGTAATATCATCGATTTGCGCAAAAGTGGCCGCAGTCGTTGCCGCATCCAGTTGAGCAATCAATTTTGCTCCAGACATTAATTCTTCTGTGGGCGCTCCTTTAATCGTAATCGGTGTATCGATAAAGCGTAAAGGCAATTTTAAGTGAGTAACCCCACTATCCACGACACCCACTTCGGAAATCGTTTCGTTCCCTCCTGAGCTAAAGACAGGATAGCCGTCAATTTCTCTTTGGAAATAAACGATTTGCTCTTCACGATCATAATCTGAAAACTTAAATGTATCAGACCAATTCTCAAAACGGTTCACTTGTTCAAAACTTCGCGTAAACCTTGTCGTTGTTTCTAATTCACTTGTTTCTGAAATTTGACGTAAATAACTTAAAGTATTAGCCTTTTTATCAAACGTTACCTCTTTTGTTAAATCAATATAACGCGTCACTTCTGAATTCGAGCGACGATCGACTAAAGAAGTATCGGGGAAAAAACTTTCAATATAGTTGGAGTCAGACAATTGATTGATCACATAACTTTTAGTCGGAACTTCTAGGGATTCATTCGAGAGATAAACAATATTATCTTCTAATACCTGAGTAAATGCTCCTACATAATCAATATTTTCTTTGTTTAAAAATGGCTCAATATCCATGTCTTCCTCTTCTAACATAGAGACGGTATATAAGGTTTCGGTAGCTGTATGATAAAGATAGACCGTGCTCCGATCATCCATATTAATCAGCATCCGATCAAAAAACTCATTGGCTGCTTCCCGAGATAATTCATCAAACTTCTGCTCAATCATGCCGATAGGTTGTTCTTCTGTATAAATAAATTCAAGCCATCTTTCACTTTGTAAAACATTTAAATAATCTTCATCATTTACAGTTTCAATATTTTCAATCTGATTTAAATTTCGATGTTCAAATTCTTCCCTTAACCATCTACGAAGAGGATAAGTATTTCCTAATAAGGTCGAATACTGATTGTCTATTCCGTGGAGAGCCACGGAAGTGGGACGAAAAGTATCACTCATCGAATGGGTGGTTAAAGCTACGTTTGAACGTGCAATTTGATCACTCGGTGCCTCTTCTTCCTCTGCTACATTTCTGCCCGCTGTCCATAGATTATAAGATAATATACCACTTAAAAGGACTAAAAAAGCTAAGACAAAATTACGCACCTGGTCGTTTTTTACTCCCATCCCCAGTCCTCCTCTTCAAATGGAATATAAGGAAGAGCAATATAAAAAGTTGTTCCTTTTCTTTCAACACTTTCTGCCCAGATTCTACCGCCGTGCTGTTCAACCACTTCGCGACTGATAGCAAGACCTAAACCTGTACCACCCATCGCTCGTGAACGCGCTCGGTCCACGCGGTAAAAGCGATCAAAGATGTGTTCTAAATCATCTTTTGGAATGCCCATTCCTTCATCTTGGATCGAAATAATCACTTGGTCATTCGAGAGGGACATCGTACTTTTGATCGTTCCTCCATCTGGTGAATATTTAATGGCATTATTGAGCACATTATCAAATACTTGGATAATACGATCGGGGTCAATATCTACAAAGACAGCCTCCGTTAATAATTGACTATCTAACGTATAATTATTATCGCGATACTCTTCTGAATCCAGCAGGACTTCGAAACGGTTAAGTACTTGCATAAATAAAGCAGTCAGATCAATTAATTCTTTGTTTAATTCACTTTTTCCAGAATCGATTCTGGATAAATGAAGTAAATCTTGAATCATACGAATCATACGATCTGTTTCTGACTGCGCAACATCTAAGAAGCGAGGAGCTAATTCTTCATCTTTCCAAGCGCCATCGATTAAAGCTTCAATATAACTGCGCATACTTGTCAGAGGTGTTCTTAATTCATGAGAAACGTTCGAAACAAATTGCTTACGTTCTTCTTCAATTTGTTCTTCTTCCGTCACATCACGCAATACACACACAACTCCGCTAATATAGCCCGATTCTGATTGGATCAGCGAGAAGGAAGCGCGTAGTATCGTTGGGTATTCATCCGTGTCAAAACCGATTAAAACATCTTCTTTTCTTTCAACTAAATCTCGTAAATTGTGTGTTTTTTCAATATCTAAAACAAATAAAATATTTTGATCGACCAAGTCTTCCGTTGATTGATCTAACATAATCCTTGCCATATTGTTGACAACATCAATTTCGCCTCGACGATTTGTCGCAATAACTCCTTCAGACATATTGCTTAATACACTGTCTAAACGTCTTCTCTCGGCTTCAATTCGTTGTTGACCACTTTCTACTTCTTCAGAAAGTTCATTGATATTTTCGGCTAATAAACCCAGCTCATCACGACCATAAACGGTCACTTCGCCCGAATAGTCGCCCTCCGCAATCGCTTTTGCTTTTGTTTGCATTTCACGGATAGGTTCCGTCAACGCTTTAGAGACGATATTCGCTAAAATGGCAGATAATATAATGGCAATAAAAGAGGCACGTAAAAAGATGAGCGTAATATCGGTGATCTGTTCATAAATAGACTCAATATTACTCTCCATCATAATCGCACCAATCACTGATTGCGTGCCTTCTGAAGAAAATACAGGCTCTATCATGCGCCACCGTCTAGCGTTAGTCGCTGAGTTGATCACTTGCCGCGTGTTGGAGTTCCCTTGCAAGACCGCTGCACGAATATCATCATTGTTCAATAATTGGCCAACGGCAATTTGCTGAGTATTATCATTACTTCCTAACACAACGAAATCACTATCGACTACTACAATTCCCGTGATGGCTGTTCCTGAAAAGTCAGAAATCAATGTATCAATTTCTTCCATTGGATCGACATCTTCAGGCGCTTCTTCAGGATTTTCATACATTTCTAAATAAGGTAGCAAAGAATTTTCCATAAAATTCATTTGCAATTGCTGGTTTTCCGTAAAGTTATCCACCAATTGTCTTTCCGTTTGGGTAATAAAATTCGCCCCGATTAGCTGCAGGGCGAATACAATAACCATAGCGATTATAAAAACAATTTTGGCATTTATTGTTTGGTAAAAACGAATCTTTTTCATAGTTTAGAGCTCCATTTTATCTGGGTTCCTTAAATAATAACCGACTCCACGACGTGTAATAATATAGTTCGGGTGACTTGGATTATCTTCGACTTTTTCACGCAACCGTCGAATCGTAACATCGACTGTTCGCACATCTCCTAAATAATCAAAGTCCCATACTTCCCCAAGTAAATGCTCGCGAGTCATCACTTGACCGACATGACGTGCTAAATAATAAAGCAACTCAAATTCACGATGTGTTAATTCAATAATTTCACCATTTTTAGTAACATAATAAGCATCCGGATGGATCGTTAAATCCCCTATGGTGACATCGTTTGTTTCTTTTTCTGTCGTTTCAGTACTTTGATTGGCTGTTTGACGTCTGAGATTTGCTTTTACACGCGCTACTAATTCGCGGTTGGAGAAAGGTTTTGTCACATAATCATCGGCCCCTAACTCTAAACCAAGCACCTTATCAATCTCTGTTTCTTTTGCAGTCACCATAATAATCGGCATATTATAGGTTTTTCTTACTTCACGTACAACTTCTAATCCATCGATTTTTGGCAACATAATATCTAAAACAAGTAAATCAGGATTTTCTTCCTCGACTTTTTCTATTGCTTCTTCTCCATCAAAAGCAACAACAACTTCGTAACCTTCTTTTTCTAAATTAAATTTTATAATATCTGAAATTGGTTTTTCATCATCAACTACTAGTATTTTTTTCATATGCTTTCTCCTCAATTTAAAAGACTTCACTTTGTCATTAATTAAACTCGAGAATGTTCTTGACTCATCATTTGATTATATCATATAGACATAGTGTTTGCAATTAAGCGTTTCCAGCTAAATTCTTCTCCGATTCTGACAATGAGCGAACGTCTTTCACACTCGGCTCTCAATTTCTGGCTTTATTTTAAGAAAAATGAACTTCCATCGCAAGAGTTTCCATATTTTCTGCTTTTTCCGTCGGACAAACGGTTATTTCAAAATCTCTTTTACTGCCATACAAGAAAACAACCGACACAACTGGATTGAAGCCTTCTTCAGTAATGAAGTTAGGATCAAATTTTACAAGGGGGTCGCCTTTTTTAACATACATGCCTTGCTCAAGATGACTTTCAAAGCCTTCTCCTTTAAGAGCAATCGTATCAATACCAATATGAATGAGTAATTTAACTTCTTCTTTAGTAGATAAATAAATCGCGTGTTTTGTTGCAGCGATCTTTTCTATTTTCCCATCTACTGGGGAATAAATAACCTCTCCTGTGGGATTTATACCATAGCCATCTCCGATCATTTTTTGAGAAAAGATCTGGTCTTCTATTTGTTCAATAGGAATAATCTCTCCATCGACAACAGCGGGTATTTTCATGTGATTCATAGACAAAAGCAATCGACTCCTTTAAAACAATATTTAATTTACATGTTATCTATCTTTTTTTAACCGTTTCATGTCATTTCATTTTATGAATGTTTCTTTTTTTGGTATTGTTATACTAAAGATAATTGAACTTAAGCAAAATAACAATTTATTTCCGAGATTTTTGAAAATGTTTTAGAAAAGAGGTAAATTTATGAGTACTGGAACGATTATTGCACTGGCAATTGTTGCTATTTCCCTCCTCATGATCATTATTGTTGCTGCCGTTACCTACAAAAAAGCAAAACCGACATTGGATAATATTAAAGATACCAATGAAGTGGTCACTCAAAAAGTTAACTACTTTACTCGAGAAGGGAATCATTTAACGGAACGAGTGAACCTTTTAAATCAACGGATTGAACTTCTACAAGAAGAAGTTGAGGAAAAAGTAGCAGGTTTTCAAGATTTATCGAACGAAAATGGTAAATTCCAAACATCTCTTCGTTACCTACAAGGCCATGCTTCTGATTATGCTTCAGGTATTTCGTCTAATGTGAAAAACGAAATCCAAGAAGATGGACCAAAGATTTGGGAAACTTTTAAACGAGCTATGAAAAAGACGGCTCAAAAACAAAAAGTACGTTATCAAAAATAAATTATAGATGAGAGTGATAAAATGAAAAAAAGTAATTGGCCATTAATTATACTATCCGGTGCTGTGTCAGCAGTTGTCGCTTTATTATTTGCACCAAAGTCAGGAAAAGAACTCCGATCAGATATTAAGAAAAAAGCGACGGAAACAAAAGACTCTATGCAGACAGGAAAAGATCACTTAGTCAGTGATTTTAAACAATCCTATTTTGAAGCTGCAGATGAAGTCGAAAAAGAACTGGCTCACTTAGACGATCGTCAAAGAGAACTAAATGAAACCATTACTTCTATTGAACAAGATCTAAAACATTAAGAGATAAAATAAACTGCCTGTGTTAGAGACGAAGCAATGTCTTCTCATCTATCCTTCGGCAGTTTTTTTATTTCTGTTTAAATTTATAGCCCTGCAATCTCACTCTCAGGATAATAAGTTAAGGATGAAAATTTATTATATTCCTTAATAAAAAGGAGTTTAACGGTTCCGCGAGCTCCTGAACGGTTCTTCTCTACGAGGACTTCGACTACATTATCCTCTTCAGGTTCCTCTTCTTCTTCGCCCTCTTCGTTACGGTAATAATCTTCGCGGTATAAGAAAGCGACAATATCCGCATCCTGCTCTAAGGATCCCGATTCTCTCAAGTCACTTAGGATCGGACGCTTATCTTGTCTTTGTTCGACACTACGAGATAATTGCGAAATAGCAATAACCGGGACTTCTAATTCCATCGCTAATTTTTTTAGTTGACGAGAAATCTCTGAAACCTCTTGTTGTCTGGATTCACGTCCTGATCCTTCAATGAGTTGTAAATAATCAATAATAATTAAGCCAATACCGCCGCGTTCTTGCATTAAACGGCGCGATTTTGCTCTAATTTCTGAGACTCGAATACCTGGTGTATCATCTATAAAAATATTGGCTTTCGATAAGCTACCCATCGCCACAAATAATTTTTCAAATTCTTCTTCCGTTAACTGTCCGGTACGTAAATTATTGGCATTAATCGTACCTTCAGCACAAAGCATACGATTGACTAATTGTGTAGCACCCATCTCTAAACTAAAAATGGCGACATTCTCAGCAGTCGAAGTGCCAATATTTTGTGCAATATTTAAAGCAAAGGCTGTTTTCCCGACCCCTGGACGAGCAGCTAAAATAATCAGTTCATCTTCATGTAAACCTGCCGTCATTAAATCAAGGGCACGATAACCGGAGGATAACCCCGTAATTTCTTCGTCGTTTTTATATAACTCATCAATCTCTTCCATACTATCTCGTAAAACTTCACTGATCTTCACAAAACCACTTCGATTTTTACGTTCGGATACTTCTAATATTTTTTGTTCCGCAGCATCTAAAATATTGGAAACATCATCGGATTCTTCATAGGTTTCGGTAATAATATCTGTGGAGGCTTGGATTAAACGGCGCAAAAGCGAGCGTTCTTCAACTATTTTAGCATAGTATTCAACGTTCGCAGCTGTTGGTACGACGTTCGCTAATTCCGCTAAATAAGCGGCGCCACCGATATCTTCTAGTTGTTTATTCGTTTCGAGTAAGTTTGCGACAGTCACAACATCAATTTCTTCATTGTTTTCATTTAAATCAATCATCGTCTGATAAATTAATTGATGCGCGCGTCGGTAAAAATCATGGGTTTGTAAATATTCCATCGCTGAAATTAAAGCGGTGGGTTGAAGTAGAACAGATCCTAATACAGACTGCTCTGCTTCATTATTTTGAGGAGGCATATGATCTCCTTGGACTGGCAATGACAATTCCATCATCCTCTCCTTCTTTAACATCTTCTTTGTGATTCCCTATTATACCAGATATAAGTGAAAAAAACTCTCGTTCATTGATTAGAAAGAATGAGAGTTTTTATATGATCGTTTAATTAATTTTCTTCTTGTGGTAATGTCCGAACCGTTAGAGAAGCTGTAACCTGATTATGCAATTTGACCTCTACGTTCTGACTTCCTAACGAACGCATCGGTACTTTTTGTGTAATTTTTCTTTTATCGACTTCAATATCTAACTGCTCTTCAATCGCCTCTGCAATTTTTTTAGTAGTCACAGAACCAAATAGGCGTCCGTCGTCTGCTGCTTTTTCATGAATTTCAACGGGATTATTTTCGAGAATTTCTTTTTGTTTTTCTGCTTCTTCTAAAGCTTCTTCTTGTTCTCTTTCTTCTGCTTCTTGTTTCGCTTCCAGTACTTTTTTAGCGCCTGATGTTGCTTCTTTTGCTAGATTATTTTTAATTAAATAATTTTGTGCGTATCCAGCAGCTACATCATGAATTTCGCCAGCTTTACCTGTTCCTTTAACATCTTTTAACAAAATAACTTCCATTATATTGACCTCCAGTTAAAATTAAGTATTCGCTTCTTTTATTATTTCAGTCAGTTGTTCTTTTATTTCTTCTATGGTTTGATCTTCAATTTGTGTGGCTGCATTTGTTAAATGACCACCACCACCCATTTGTTCCATTATACGTTGAACATTCACTTTACCTAAACTTCTTGCACTGATTCCTACTTGTTTTTCATTTAAACGAACAATAACAAAAGATGCTTCAACATCTGTCATCGACAACATCGTATCGGCTGTTTGAGCAGCAATAACTTGTGTATGGTTCTCTTCTTCTCCCCCATAAGCTACTGCCATCCCATCACTTACAAATTCGAAGGTTTTAATAATTTCCATTCGTTCGAGATAATTGACAGGATCCTCTTTTAAGATTCTTTGAATCGTTGTTGTATTTGCTCCTACTGATTGTAAGTAGCTAGCGGCATCGAAGGTTCTGGAACCTGTTCTTAAGCTAAAGTTATTCGTATCTACAATGATTCCACCTAACATCGCTGTGGCTTCAATTCGATTAATTGAATTTCCATCGGTCGATACATATTCAAACAACTCTGTAATGAGTTCTGAGGCAGAAGAGGCATAAGGTTCGATATACACCAAGATCGGATCTTTTGGAAATTCATCGCCTCTTCGATGATGGTCAATTACGACGACCTTATTCGTTTGTTCACACATATCAGGTGCAATCGACATCGAAGGCTTATGATGATCGACCATGACGACTAAATCTTCCGGTGTAACTGTTTCATAAGCTTCTTCTGGTGTAATAATATTTTTAGCCGTATCTTTAAATTTCTCAATTTCTTCAAGCAGATTCTGAATATCAGAACCAACCTCGTTTTGATCAATGATAACTTTACATTCTTGATCAAGCATCATGGCGATTCTAGCTATCCCTAAGGCAGAACCAATTGAATCCATATCTGGATACATGTGACCCATGATATAGATTGTCGGAGACTGTTTAATTTGTTCTTGGAGTGCTTCACTAATCATACGTGAGCGAACGCGCGTTCTCTTTTCCATCGGGTTGGTATTTCCACCATAATAACGTGGCTCTTGTTCTACTTCACGTACAATGGCCTGATCTCCACCACGTCCTAATGCGAGATCTAAATCTTTTTGAGCAAAATCTGCTAATTCTACAAAAGAAGCTTCCCCGTAAGAAATCCCTATACTGATCGTTAAAGGAAGGTTTCTTTTCGAGGTATATTCTCGGATATTATTTACAATATTGAATTCTTCTTTTTCAAGGCGTTTTAATTCCTCATGACGTAATAATAATAAATATTTATCATTTTCAATTCGTTTATAATAAATATTATGCTGACGTGCCCAATTCGATAGATAAGTGGTTAGTAGACTATTAAAATTAGAGATTGCTCGATCATCTAATCCTTTCGTTACTTCGTCATAATTATCTAAATAGAGCCAACCAATCACGGAGCGATTTTTATATAATTCATCTTTTATTTCAACATAGTTTGAAACGTTCTCAAGATAGATTACATTAATATCTTTTTCGACGCGTGTTTTATAATAGTTGCCGCGCCATTCGAATATATTTTTCGAAGGCTCTGTTTTTTCTTCATCATTTCCATTTTCGCTTTCATCTTCATCTTCATCTTCAAAATCGGATTCTATTTCAATTCCCGGAAAAACATCTTCTATATTTTTCCCAATTAAAGATTCATCATTTTTTGAAAACGATTGTAAGTAAGGACTCATCCATTCAATCTCTGAGTCCTCATCATAAATGACGATTCCAATAGGTAGTTTTATATTCGCTTCATGTTCTCCCCGCTTGATACGATAACTAAGATTTGTGATATAGGAATCCAAATCTTCGCCAACTTTATTCGACAAGCGCCAAACTAAAACATCTAATATTATAAATAAAATGAGTACAATTATGCCAAGCCATATATTTAAAAACATACTTAAAATAGAGATGGCAAGTTGTATAGCGATCATCGGTATTACTAATTTGTTGAGTGATTCAACATCTAGATAAGACGATAATCGCTTGTCTTTTAATGGTTTCATAAGAACTCCTTTTAGTTTTTTACTCTTCTAATCTTATCATTATTAGCTTATATTTTCCAGAATTCTTCGAATTTAATTACGGAATGTTCCACGTGGAACGCACAGATTATTTGCATTTCACTTTATATAAAGTTTCACGTGAAACTTACATATTTTTTATCTTTCTTTTTATAACATGTTCCATGTGGAACATGTTATTATTTTTTCTTCATTTATAAAATTAAAAGAGACCAGATACTTGATCTAGTCTCTTGTACAATATTATTAATTAATTTAATTTTCTTCTGCAACAAATGGTAATAAGCCCATAATTCGAGCTCTTTTAATTGCTTTTGATACTTTACGTTGGTTCTTAGCATAAGTTCCTGTAACTCGACGTGGTAATACTCGACCACGATCAGATACGAAACGGCTTAATAAATCAACGTCTTTATAATCAATATATTCAATATGATTTGCTGCGAAGAAGTCTACTTTACGTCTTCTTCTTCCACCACGACGTCCAGCCATATTAAATTCCTCCTTTAATTAGTGAATCAAAACGGTAAATCATCATCTGAAATATCTGTTACATCATCATTTGATTCGAATGGATCATCATTATTACTGAAATCTACATTCGCAAATGGATTGTCGTTATTTCCAGCATTAGAATTGTTTGACTGTTGTGATTGATTATTGTTTGCGTAATTATTATTCGGAGTGTTTCCGAAATTATTGTTATAATTACTTGTTTGTCCTCCACCTACTTGACTACGTCTATTATCCGTAACAGATTTTGGTTCAAGCATTTGGAAATTATCAACAACAACTTCAGTTATATAAATAGTTCGGCCTTCATTATTTTGGTAATTTCTTGTTTGAATATTACCAGTAACGCCAACTAATGAACCTTGTACTGCAAAATTCGCAAAAGTCTCAGCAGTTCCTCTCCAAACAACACAGTTGATGAAGTCGGTATCTCTTTCGCCTTGGGCATTCGTATAGTTACGATCTACTGCCAAAGTAAAAGAGCTAACTGCGATTCCGTTACCTGTATAACGCAACTCAGGGTTTTTCGTAAGTCTGCCTACTAAAGTAGTGTTATTAATCAATCGAAAGCTCCTCTCATAAAACGTTCCACGTGGAACATTTCTCTGCTTCTTAGTCTTCTAAGTGCTCTAAACGTACAATCATATGACGTAAAATACCATCGTTCATATTTGCTAGGCGTTCAAATTCGTCAACTGCATTTGAATCATTAGAAGACAATTCGATTAAGTAATAGTCTCCTTCAGTATAATCCTCAATTTCATATGCAAATTTACGATTTTTATCCCAATATTCAGATTTTGTTAATTCTGCTCCGTTGTCAGTAAGAACATTATTAAAACGTTCTACTAAAGTTTCTTTTTGGTCATCACCAATATCCGGACGAATAATGTACAAAATTTCATATTTAGCTGTTGTATTCATCGTGTTGCACCTCCTTATGGTCTTTGTGGCCCCTTCTTTCAAAGGAGCAAGGAGAGTAATGGTTTTACTTATTACTCACTCGAGAAATAATACCACATATTTGTTTGTATTACAAGTTTTAAACGATTCTTTATCTTCATTACCTGCGCTTTTTTATAAAAAACTGTTCTAAATATCGCTTCTCTTTTTTCGGCTTCATAAAATAAGTACAGGTTGTTTTTTACTATTTTTAATAATCAATATGTTTGTTTTTGCATAAGATAACGTTTACAATTGGAACGTGATGGCTATTCTAAAATATAAGATGAAAGGGTTGTGACGATGAAGAAAATTATTAATAATCCTGATCAAATAGTGGATGAAATGCTCAATGGTTTAGTTTTTGCTTATGACTCGTTAGTAGAACGGATTCCAGAAACAACGGTTGTTCATAGAAAGGCCGATAAGAATGGTAAGGTTGGTTTAGTAAGTGGTGGAGGAAGTGGACATGAACCTTCTCACGCTGGCTTTGTTGGAAAAGGAATGTTGTCTGCTGCAGTAGCCGGCCAAGTTTTCACATCTCCGACCCCTGATCAAGTCCTTGAGGGAATTAAGGCAAGTGATGAAGGTGCCGGTGTCTTCTTAGTCATCAAAAACTATACAGGAGATGTCATGAACTTCGAGATGGCACAAGACATGGCTGATTTAGAAGATATCGAAGTAGAAACGATTGTTGTTGATGATGATATTGCTGTAGAAGATAGTACCTTTACGGCTGGGAAACGAGGGATTGCGGGAACGGTCCTTGTCCATAAGATTTTAGGGGCTGCTGCCGAAGAAGGAAAATCCCTACAGGAAATAAAAGAAATTACAGACCAACTGATTCCAAATATTAAATCCATTGGGGTTGCCTTAAGCCCTGCGACCAATCCAGAGGTAGGAAGTCCCGGATTTGAACTGGAAGAAGATGAAATTGAGTTTGGCGTCGGGATCCATGGAGAACCAGGTTACCGCAGAGAAAAATTACAACCTTCTAAAGATCTAGCTAAAGAACTCGTCGATAAATTAAAAAGCGAGTTTGAGTGGTCAGAAAATGAGGAATACGCCGTTTTAGTCAACGGCATGGGCGCTACTCCACTAATGGAGCAATTTGTTTTCATGAATGACGTTAAAAAATTATTAGTAGATGAGGAAAAGCTTTCACTTCCTTTCAGAAAAGTGGGCGATTATATGACTTCTATCGACATGGAAGGACTGTCCTTAACTCTCGTCAAACTAGAAGATAAAAAATGGCTGGATTATCTGAACGCACCAGTCAAAACAATCTCTTGGTAAATAATTCACAAATTTTCGTGCAATAGTGAGCATATAAAGTAGCCGTAGGAGGATTTTATGACTAAAGTAGATAAAGTTAGTCTTTGGATTGAGAAATTTGGAGAAAAAATCACAGAAAATAAAGAACATTTAAACAGTTTAGATACTGCGATTGGTGATGGGGACCATGGAAGCAACTTAACACGTGGAGCGACAGCTGTAAAAGAGCAAGCTGAAGGTGCGGATTATGAGAATCTCTCCGATCTTTTTAAAGATGTCGGAATGACATTAGTGAGTAAAGTTGGCGGGGCTTCTGGTCCATTATATGGTTCGGCCTTTATTGAAATGGCTAAGAAAGCCAGAGAAACCGAGGATATAGGAGAAATTTTAAGTGCTGGGCTAGAAGGTATTCAAAAACGTGGAAAAGCAGACACGGGCGAAAAAACAATGGTAGATGAATGGGCACCAGTGATTGAACATGTCCAAAATGATTCTTTAACAGAAGAAGTGATTACTGAAATTTTACAAAAAACAAAAGATATGAAAGCCACTAAAGGACGTGCTTCCTATTTAGGCGACCGTTCGATTGGTCATATTGATCCAGGTGCACAGTCAAGCGCTTATTTATTTGAAGCGTTACTTGAGGCAGGTGTCTTAGATGAGTAAAAAATATGGTATCCTTTTGATTTCACACGTAGAAGAAATAACCGCCGGTCTTGTAAAACTATTGGAACAAGTTGCAAGCGATGTAACCATTAAAACTGCTGGTGGTGGCGAAGATGGTGAAGTCGGAACAAGTTTCGACAAAATTAACACGGCGCTAAATGAATTTGAAGAAGAGGCCGTTTTAGCTTTCTATGATTTAGGAAGCGCTAAAATGAACTTAGAGATGGCCATGGAAGGCTCAGACAAAGAAGTTCTCTTATTTGAAACAGCTTTTGTAGAAGGTGCTTATGTTGCAGCTTCCTTGCTCCAAACAGAGGTTGACTTAGAGACTATCCAAGAACAACTAGAACCTTTAACTATAAAAGAATAAAGAATAAGACTAGGGCCATATTTTTTAATATACCCTAGTCTTTTTTGGTTAGGTTAATGATAGAATACCATCTAAATGTTTTTCAATTGGCGGACGTAAATGATGAGTGATCATAATGACTGTTAGTTCAGGATTGCTTAATAAACTTTCTTCAATTTTTAAAGCACTTATTTCATCCAGGTTTGAAGTTCCTTCATCAATTAAAATACATGTCTTTCCTCGAATTAAACCTCTCGCTAAAGCAACTCTTTGTCTTTGTCCCCCTGATAAGGAGCGCCCAGCTTCACCCACTGAGGTGTCAATACCTTCTGAAAGGCTGTCAATAAATGCTTGTAGATCACTGTTTTCTATAGCAAGAGCTAGTTGTTTATCTGTAAAATCCTCTCCAAGAGTAATGTTATAACGGATAGTTCCTTCAAATAAATAAGGAAATTGGTCAATATATAAGACTTGTTCCCTTAAATCTCTTCCTGAAATATCCTTTAACTCTTTCCCCGATAACATAACTGATCCTTCGTAATCCGTTAATTTTCCATTTAATATATTGAGTAAAGTCGATTTTCCGCTCCCACTAGAGCCAACGATTGCATATTTGTTTTTTAAGGCAAAGTCGAAATGGAGGTTACTTAAAATCTCTTTATCTCCATAAGCATAGTCTAAATGATTCACTTGAAATCCTTTATTTATCTCAAGTAAAGGCTTTTTATCTTTATGGTCTACTTTTTGAATGGTCTCAAATTTATCAAAAATTGGTTGGGTTGATTGAATGCCTGAAATTTGTTGACTAATATTTCCTACCGTATTAAATATCGTGCTGGCAAGACCACCTGTTGAGGCCATTGAACCTATGGATAGTAACGAACGAAAAGCGAGAAAACCGGTTAAAACCAAGATAGTTAACTGTCCAAATACATTTCCTAAAGCCCCTAAAATAGCCACTTTTCCGACAATTCTTGCTTGAGAATCTTTTGCCTTTGCTAATTTTACAGAGGCTTCTTTAACATCTCGTGTAATTTTTTTAAGCATATTGTAGGAAAACAAGGTATCAAAACCACCCAGTACATCGTTTGTTTTCGTTAAGAAGCGTTCATTTTCTTTAGTAGTGAATAAAGCAGCTTTGTTCATTTTCTTTTGATAAAGTCTTGGAAGAAGCAATGTGATCCCTGCAACAACAAAGCTCCAAATAACCAATGACCAGTGAAAGAAAAGTAAAGCCACAATAGATGTGAACGTACCAATAATACCCGCAGCCACATCATAAATACGTTCGTACGTTTGTTCTTCTATTATATGGATGTCGCTGCTTAACCATGAGGCGTAAGTACCTTCCGATTTTTGGTGGAAATTGTTATAACTTGTTTGTTCCATCCGTAAAGTAATATCTTCACGGATAGAGGTGACCATTTTTTGAATGGTATCATTTGTTTTGACCACTTGAAAATAAGTGAATAATAAAAAGAATAGATAAGCAAGAAACATTTGTAAGGCAGCGATAACAAACTCTTTAAAATCAAAAATAATCAGAGCATTGAAGGCAGACGCATTTAAAATACTTGCGATTGTTTGAGAACTAGCACTGCCAAGTAATATAAAACCAACAATTAAATTATCTTTCCAAAACCGTTTGATATATTTAAACATATTTTTCCTCTTTTCTTTCATTTGTGATTTCATTATAAGTAACTTAAAATAAAAGAAATGAAAAATTGCAGATATGCAAAAATGAGGTGTAGAGATGTATGGAAAAATCGTTCGAGAAATGAGAACAGGTAAAAATATTACCTTAAAAGAAGCAGCAGGAGAGGCTTTGTCCGTTTCTCAGTTATCTCGTTTTGAAAATAATAGAACCATGATTCCAGTTGGAAATTTCTTCGATGTCTTAGAAAACTTGAATGTTACAATTGAAGAATTTGAATATGTTCGTCAAGAAAAAAAGACAAATCACGTGGAAAAAATTCTTTTTCGAATAGAAGAATACAACAATAAAAAAGATTTGGAGCAGTTAAGAAATTTAATCACTGAAATTAAACAAAAAAATCCAGTGCCCTATAGTTGGGAGCAATTTTTAATTTATTTTATAAAATGTATCCTGGCGATTTATGATGAGGAGGAAACCCAAGCTTATCAGCCTGTTTTAGATTATTTGATGCAAGTTGAAAATTGGGGAGAAATGGAATTAAAGTTGTATGCTTTATTTAGCTTTGCCTTTGATATTGAAACTACTCACTTTTTAATGTGGACAGCATTAAAGAGAAGTCAACAATATCTTCAAATACCAAGTACATCAGGTTTACTTTATGCAATTTTAACAAATAGTTTTTCGACTTTTTTAACTTATGATCGACTAGATTATGCTGAAGAGACTATTCAGTTATTCGATGACCATCATGCGGAGAATGCACAGTTTCTATCCCCCCATATCGACTTTATGTTCAATAAAGGATTGCTCGCTTTTCGTAAAAAGGATTTAAAAATAGCAAAAAAGTATTGTGAAAATGCAATAAAAATTTGTAAATATTTTAAACAAAAAGAGTCCGTCGATTATTATAGTAAAAGATATAAGCAGTGGTTAGAAAATTATAAAAATCCAAGCTATAGAGAATTATCAATAAAAATGGGAATGTTTGATACAAATAATAGCTAGTTTTCCGTTCACAAAAAACAAAATTGTTTATTATAATCTGAAAGTAACCCGCAACCTCTAAGGCTTTTGAAGTTTAAGATTAACATTATAAACCTTTTTTCTTTGAAATTATTCCAAAAATTGACCCTTAATAGAGAGCTTGCTATGCTTAGTTGTGGTTAAAAATGAATAGAAAGAGGTTTTTTGTGTGAAAAAAAGAATGACAAGACTCCTAATAGTATTTGCTGGCGTCCTATTGGTTTTAGCAGCTTGTAGTGGGAATACACCCAATACAGATGGCGAGAACGAAGCAGACAATGCGTCAGAAGAAACAAATGTCACGAGAGATTGGGAAGCTATTCAAGAAAGCGGTGTCTTAAAAGCAGCTACGGACGGAACCTATTATCCAAACTCTTATCATGATGAAGCGACGAATGAATTAACGGGCTTTGAAGTAGAAATTCTACGAGAAATTGCCAATCGTTTAGGACTTGAGATAGAATTTACGGAAATGGGCGTCGACGGCATGTTGACTTCATTGAACAGCGAACAAATTGATATTTCGGCTTTAGGTATCGATCGTGATGGAGAAAATGCTAATAAATATAACTATACGTCTCCTTATAAGTATTCTTTCGGTGCTATGGTCGTTCGAGAATCAGATGATTCCGGTATTGAGACGCTAGAAGATTTAGAAGGTAAAAAAGCAGCGGGAGCAGCAACAACTTCGTATATGAAAGTGGCTAGACATTTCGGTGCAGAAGAAGTTATTTATGATAATGCAACCAATGATCAATACTTATGGGATGTAGCGAATGGCCGTACAGATGTTGTATTAAACGATTACTATGGCCAAGTCATGGCTACTGATGCTTTACCTGAAATCCCAGTAAAAGTGCATGATATTTTTTATAATCCAAGTGAAACGAATTTTGCGATTAAATTAGGAAATGATGAATTGACGGACAAAGTCAACGAAGAACTAGAAGCGATGAGAGAAGATGGCACACTCACTGAAATCTCGCAAGAGTTTTATAATGGTGAAGACGTATCCGAACAGAAAGATTATGATTTTACTGAGGTCGATGTTTCCGATGAATAAGGAGTGGAAGTAAGTCATGGCCAATATCCAATGGGAATATATTTTTGATTTTGAGCTAGCCTTAGAGTCAATTCCATTTATCTTAAAAGGGTTGCCGTATACCATGGGGATTGCATTGATTAGTACCTTTTTTGGTTTAGTTTTAGGGCTTATTTTAGCTACAATGCGGATAACTAATGTCCCTATTCTTGAGTGGTTTGCACGTACCTATATCTCTTTTATGCGCGGAACGCCTACCTTAGTTTTACTATTCTTGCTCTATTTCGGCTTACCCTTTATTGGCATTCAATTCGATGCGGTGACTGCAGCGGTTATTGGCTTTAGTATCAATTCAGCAGCATATATCGCCGAGATTATCCGTTCTTCGATTTCCTCTGTAGCTATCGGTCAATGGGAAGCCGCGTATGCCCTTGGTTTAAATTGGACCTTTGTCATGCGAAAAATTATTCTGCCGCAAGCTTTCCGGATTGCTATTCCTCCACTCAGCAATGTGGTGTTAGATATTATTAAAGGAACTTCACTTACCGCAATGATTACCGTTCCTGATATGTTCCAAAATGCAAAAATTGTTGGTGGACGAGAGTTTGATTATATGACCATGTATATTTTAGTTGCGATTATTTACTGGGTAGTTTGCAGTTTATTCGGCAGACTGCAAAATTACCTTGAAGCACGCACATCCACTTACGTTTAAAGTTTATTTATAATAAAAAATAGCTCATCAAAAAAGGAGCTTCTAGTCACTCTAGAAGCTCCTTTTGATCTTTATTAATAAAAACTTAAATTATGGTATTAACATAAATAATAATGCAGCGATAATTCCGCCAATTAGAGGGCCGACGACTGGTACCCAGGCATAACCCCAATCTGAATCGCCTTTATTTGCGATAGGAAGGAATTGATGCGCAATCCGCGGACCTAAGTCACGAGCAGGGTTAATCGCATAGCCTGTCGTTCCTCCAAGAGACATTCCAATAGAAACAATAAGTAAACCAACAACGAGTGGGTTTAAGCCATCTCCAAAGGTATTTCGACCAAAAGCTAAAATACCAAATACAAGAACGGTTGTCCCGATAATTTCACCGATCACACTATTTCCAATATCGCGAATACCAGGTGCTGTAGAGAAGACAGCTAAAACTGTTTCTGGTTCTTCAGTGGCTTCAAAGTAAGGTTTGTAATGGAGCCAAACCACGACCGCCCCTAAAATAGCGCCAGCCATTTGCGCTAAGATATATGGAAGCACATAGCCCCAAGGGGTTTCACCGGCAATAGCCATCCCAATAGTTACTGCGGGATTAATATGCGCCGGGGATAAATAACCGGACATAAAAACAGCCATTGCCACGGCTAGACCCCAACCAAAGGTGATAAGCACCCATCCCGAACCATTCGATTTTGTTCTTTTTAATACATCCGCTGCAACAACACCATCACCTAAAATAACTAAAACAAAAGTCCCGATAAATTCTCCGAGTACGTGTTGAGTCAATGCTGTGTCCATAAAAACAACTCCTTATTTTATTCCTTTAATGTATTAAGTTGTATATTTGAGATAGTCTCTCTTAATTCTTCTACCCATTGAGCTCTTTCTTCTTCATTCCAGCCAAAGTACTCTTGCATATAATTGACAACAGCAGGGGCCCATTTTTCTACTTCATTTGTAGAGAAAAGAAGGTCAGCTGTACGTCTTAAGAAGAAATCAACCGGAGACATAGCCCCTTCATATTCTAAGGCGTAAACTAAAGATAAAGCCAAATCTAGTGGTAGGGGGATTTTTTTCGCTTCTTCTACAAGTGAAAAAACCGTCTCTATGTTTGTTCCATACCAATCAATCAGTTCTCGGGCTTGCTCTTCTGTAAGGCCAATTTCTACTCCTTTTGGAACATTCTCTTCAATATATTCCTTAAACTTCGTGTGATCCGGTACATCACCGCCCGATAGCGGTATGTTTCTAGTCTCTACGCTTGAATATTCTTGGCCTGTTTTTTCTGCTAATTCAGCATGAATCGCTTCAAAAGTATCTTGAGCCATCAAACGGTAGTCCGTTAATTTTCCGCCCGCAATCGTCACTAAACCAGCTTCTGAAACAAAAACATCATGGGTTCGAGAAATACTGGAAGCGTCAGCGGCTCCTCTTTCTAAAATAAGAGGTCGTAAACCGGACCAACCAGCTTCGATATCAGCAAATGTTAATTGGGCATCAGGGAAACGGTTATTGACAGCTTCTAATAAATATTCAACGTCTTCTTCTGTAATTCCGGGCTCAACTAAATCACCTTTATAAGGGGTGTCTGTTGTTCCAAAATACGTTTTATCTCCGCGAGGGATGATAAAGATCATACGTTCATCTTCAAGGCCTGTATCTGTATAAACGGTATGTTTTACAGGCAGTTTAGTGGCATCGACTACGAAATGGACCCCTTTGGTAGGATACATGCGGTCGGCGTCTTCATTTTTTTGTTTATTCCGAAGCTCGTCTGACCAGGGTCCAGTAGCATTAACAACAACTGAAGAATAAATGTCATAGGTTTCACCCGTAAGTGTGTCTTCTGCTTTCACACCAATTATTTGGTCCTTTTCATATAAAAAGTCCGTTACTTTGACATAATTGGCTAAAAGCGTACCGAACTCCGATGCTTTCTTCAAAATTTCAATTGTTAAACGAGCATCATCGTTAATATAGTCGAGGTACAAGCCCCCTTTAATTAAACCTTCTTCTTTCAAACCGGGCGTCCCTTCAAGCACTTCTTCTTTTGAGATAAAGGTGTGCTTCCATTCATCATCTACTCCTGCTAAGCGGTCATACAATTCAAGCGCAATATCAGCAGAAAAGTCCGTAAAAGAAGCTCCAGGCTCATCATATACCGGTAACAACATCCGATCGGGTTGCACAATATGCGGCGCATTTTGATAGATAACTTCTCGTTCTTTTGTAATGTCAGCAACTAATTCAACTTCGAATTGTTTTAAATATCTTAAACCACCATGAACTAATTTAGTCGAACGACTAGAAGTACCGGCAGCGAAATCCTGCATCTCAAGCAAGCCCGCATTTAAATCTTCGGCGCCAGCCTGTAGTGCTAGGCCAGCCCCTGTAATACCTCCTCCAATAATCAATACATCTAATTTTTCCTCTGTTAATTTATTTAACGTTTCTTTTCGAGTTTCAAAGGATAATTTATTCAAGTAAAGTTCTCCTTTCTCAACAATCAATAAGTCTTTATTCTTCCTCTTCTGGGTTTTCTTGATTGATTTTTAAAGGTTTATGCTTAAAGACACGTGTGGCCTCTACGGCATTTTCCCAACCAGCGTATAAGTCAGCTCTTTGTTCTTCGCCCATTTCAGGTTCAAAGGTTTTATCTTTTTCCCAGTATTCTTTAATCTCATCGAGGTCTTTCCAGAAACCGGTCGCTAAACCAGCTAGATAAGCAGCTCCTAATGCGGTTGTTTCCATAATTTCAGATCTTTCGATCGTTGTATCTAAAATATCTGCTTGGAATTGCATCAAGAAGTCATTATTCGCGGCTCCACCGTCAACACGCATAGTAGGAATTTCAATGCCAGAATCCTTAACCATCGTGTCTAAGACATCACGTGTTTGGTAAGCCATCGATTCAAGGGTTGCACGGATAAATTGTTCTTTTGTAGTTCCTCTCGTGATCCCAAACACGGCTCCCCGAGCATCTTGATCCCAATAAGGCGCGCCAAGTCCTGTAAAGGCAGGCACTACATACACATTATCGGTTGTCTCTACCCGCGAAGCATATTCCTCTGATTCTGGCGATTCACGGAATAAGCGCATTCCATCACGGAGCCATTGAATTGCTGAGCCAGCCACAAAAATACTTCCTTCCAGCGCATAATAAACTTCGCCATCCAATCCGTAAGCGAGTGTCGTTAATAAGCCATTTTCGGAAATGATTGGTTCTTTTCCAGTATTCATAATAATAAAAGCGCCTGTTCCATAAGTATTTTTAACCATACCTTTTTCAAAGGCTGTCTGGCCAAATAACGCTGCTTGCTGGTCTCCTGCAATACCTGCTACCGGCACACGTTCCCCATAGAAATGTTCTGGAATTGTTTCTCCATATATTTCAGAAGATGAATGAACCTCTGGAAGCATCGCTTTCGGAATATCAAGCAACTCTAGAATCTCTTCATCCCACTCTAAATCATAAATATTAAACAACATCGTTCGACTAGCGTTTGAATAGTCTGTCGCGTGCACTTCGCCGCCTGTTAATTTCCATAATAACCAGCTATCAATCGTTCCAAATAATAATTCGCCATTTTCTGCTCGCTCACGAGCTCCCTCTACTTTATCCAATGTCCACATAATTTTTGTAGCAGAAAAGTAGGAGTCAATGACCAGTCCTGTCTTTTTATGAATAAAGTCCGTATGACCGTCTTCAATCAGTTGATCCGCGATTCCTGATGTTTGTTTCGATTGCCAAACAATCGCTCGATGAATGGGCACACCTGTCTCTTTATCCCAAATAACAGTGGTTTCTCGTTGGTTCGTAATGCCAATACCATCGATTTCAGCTGGATTTAAACCGGACTCAATTAAAACCCCTGCAATGACCTGTAGAGTTTTAATCCAAATCTCGTTCGCATCATGTTCCACCCAACCAGGCTCAGGATAATACTGCTCAATTTCTCTTTGAAATGACCACTTCGGTTGTCCTTCCTTATCAAAAATAATCGCTCGCGTACTTGTTGTTCCTTGATCTATCGACATAATATAGTCTGCCATGGAAACAATTCCTCCTTATAGTTTTGTTAACGAAAGGGTTTACAATTAAAATAATACTATAGAAGTATTTCGAATTAAAGAGATCTGCTTATAAAACTGACAAACATACACAACGAGCTAAGCACTTCATCAGGGGCTATTTGACTTACTCATAAGCTATTCATTTGTTTTAAGCTTTTTTCAATAAAAAAAGGTTAGAATCTTTATTGATTCTAACCTTAAATATTTTATTCTTCTTCCGGTTCTTCTTGATCAGCTTCTGCTCGTTCCAGTAATTCATCCACTTCATCTGTTGCATCAGCAGCGGGTTGTGCTTCTTCTCCTTCTTCGCCTTCCATATCTTCCTCATCTTCTGGATCAATAATTGAAAGGGTTGAAATAAATTGTTCTTCATCTAAGCGCATTAAGCGTACCCCTTGGGTATCTCTTCCTGTAATAGAGATATCTGAAGCATCAAAACGAATAATAATTCCTTCATTTGTGGTCAATAAGATACCTTCTTCTCCTTGAATGGTCGCTAAGCTTACCAGTGAACCATTTCTTTCAGTAATCTTAAAGGTTTTAACACCCTTACCGCCACGATTTCGAATCCCATATTCAGAAGCTTTCGTTCCTTTTCCATAACCCTTTTCAGAGATCACGAGGACATAACTATCAGGGGCTAAGATATCTGCGCCAATGACGTAATCTCCTTCGCGTAAGTTAATGCCGCGGACACCCGTCGCATTTCGGCCCATCGAACGTACGTCGGTTTCTTCGAAGCTTACTGCGTACCCATTTTTCGTTCCAATGACCATATTTTGCGTGCCATCGGTTAACTTCACTGAGATTAATTCATCGTTCTCTTTAAGGTTAATGGCGATGAGACCACTTGTACGAATATTTTGGAATTCAGTGCAATCTGTACGTTTGACCGTTCCTAATTTCGTTGTAAAGAAGAGTTGTTCACCTTCTTTAAGTTTTTCATCTAAGCGAACGACCGCCTGAATCTGCTCATCATTATCGATGCCTAAAAAGTTTAAGGCAGGGATTCCTTTAGCAGTTCGCCCGTATTCAGGGATTTCATAAGCTTTCGCTTGGTAAACTTTCCCCGTATTGGTAAAGAATAGGACCATATCATGGGTAGAAGTCGATAAGACCGTTTCTACAAAATCATCATCATTGGTGCCCATTCCTTTCACGCCGCGTCCCCCACGATTTTGTGTTTTAAATTCATCAATAGGCATACGTTTCATATAGCCATAGTGCGAGAGCGTGATGACGACATCTTCTTCTTCGATTAAATCTTCGTCTTCGATGCTTAAAGCTTCTCCGACCATTAATTCTGTTCGACGATCATCACCATGTTTATCCGCGATTTCAATCATTTCTTCTTCGATAATTTCATCGATTCGCTCAGGATTGCCTAAAATGTCGTTTAAGTCAGAAATTAAGGCGATAAGGTCTTGATACTCGCCTTCAATTTTTTCGCGTTCTAGGCCTGTTAAACGGACCATACGCATATCTAAAATAGCTTGCGCTTGTCGATCACTTAAATCATACTCAGTCATTAAAGTTTCTTTCGCAATGGCTCCCGTATCTGAATGACGAATAATGGAGATAATTGCATCGATATGATCAAGCGCTGTACGCAAACCTTCTAAAATATGAGCACGTGCTTCGGCTTTATCTTTGTCGAATTTTGTTCGACGACGAATCACTTGACGCTGATGTTCTAAATAATGAACCAAAATTTCTTTTAAGCTCAGCGTACGCGGTACACCATCAACGATTGCCAGCATATTAAAACCAAAAGAGGTTTGGAGCGAGGTCATTTTGAATAAATTGTTCAAAATAACGGCTGCTGAAGCATCGCGACGGATATCGATCGTAATTCGCATACCATCTCGGTCTGATTCATCGTTTAAGGCGGTAATACCTTCAATTCGTTTTTCGCGCGCCAATTCTGCAATCTTTTCAACCAGTTTTGCTTTATTCACTAAATAAGGAATTTCATCAATAATAATGCGCTCGCGCCCGTTATCCTCTTCGATCCGAGTATTTGCGCGAACTTGAATAGAACCTCTTCCCGTATCGTAAGCTTTTCGGATACCCGATTTGCCTAAAATAATACCGCCTGTCGGAAAGTCCGGTCCCGGTAACACTTCCATCAAATCTGCAGTCGTTGCTTCTGGGTTGTGTAGCACCACTCGACAAGCTTCAATTGTTTCTCTTAAGTTATGGGTTGGAATATTGGTTGCCATTCCTACCGCAATTCCGCTCGCACCATTCACGAGGAGGTTTGGAAACTTCGCCGGTAAGACACTCGGCTCCGTCTCACTTCCATCATAGTTTTCACGAAAATCTACGGTGTCTTTATTAATATCACGAAGTAGTTGGAGAGCGATCTTGCTCATACGTGCTTCTGTATAACGCATAGCTGCCGCAGCATCGCCATCCACCGAACCAAAGTTTCCGTGTCCATCCACTAGCGGGTAACGGTAACTAAAGTCCTGTGCCATACGGACCATTGAATCATAAATCGCTGAATCGCCATGCGGGTGGTATTTCCCCATAACATCTCCAACAATACGCGCTGATTTTTTATATGATTTATCAGGTGTAATTCCTAGTTCATTCATCCCATGTAAAATACGACGGTGGACAGGTTTCAACCCATCGCGAACGTCTGGGAGAGCTCGTGAGACAATAACACTCATTGAATAATCTAGAAATGATTTTTGCATTTCTTCGGAAAGTTGAATTACATCAATTCCACTTCTATCTTCAGCCAATTTTTTTAACTCCTTCCATGCCATTCATCATCTACTTTTCATTAAAAAATTAAATATCAATATTTTCTACATATTGGGCATTCTCTTCAATAAATTTACGACGTGGAGGCACTTGATCGCCCATCAACATCGTCATGACTTGATCTGATTTTTTGGCATCATCGACATGTACTTGCGTCAATCTTCTAGTTTCAGGGTCCATCGTTGTTTCCCAAAGTTGATCCGCATCCATCTCTCCTAACCCTTTATAACGCTGAATCGATGGTTTTGGTGACTCAGGGATAGATTTTAGATATTGCTCAAGTTCTTCATCAGAATCTAAATAAACAGAATTTTTCCCTTGTCGGACTTGATAAAGAGGGGGTTGAGCGACATAAATAAAGCCGGCATCAATGGCTGGACGCATATAACGGAAAAATAGCGTTAATAATAACGTTCGAATATGAGCACCATCCACATCCGCATCCGTCATAATAATTAATTTGTGATAACGGGCTTTTTCAACATCAAATTCTTCCCCAAAGCCAGTACCCATTGCTGTAAAGAGGGTTCGAATTTCCTCATTCGCAAGAATTCGTTCAAGCGAAGCTTTTTCAACGTTTAAAATCTTCCCTCGAATCGGTAAAATCGCTTGGAAGAGACGTGAACGGCCTTGTTTTGCTGATCCTCCAGCCGAATCTCCCTCGACGATAAATAATTCAGAGATTTCAGGATCTTTTGAAGAACAGTCGGCCAACTTACCAGGTAAGTTACTAATCTCTAAACCACTTTTCTGTCGTGTCACTTCACGCGCACGTTTAGCCGCTACGCGGGCTTTTGAAGCGACATCGACTTTATCCATAATTTGTTTACTAATTTTTGGATTTTCGATGAGGTAACGCTCAAAGTGCGCACTAAATAAACGATCAACGATCGTACGGACTTCTGAATTTCCTAGTTTTGTTTTTGTTTGGCCTTCGAACTGCGGATCCGGATGTTTAACACTAATAATGACTGTTAAACCTTCGCGAGTATCTTCGCCTAAGAAGTTCCCATCTTCTTCTCGCAAGTAGTCATTCTTACGCGCATAATCATTAATGACACGAGTTAACGCAGACTTAAAGCCTGATTCGTGTGTTCCACCTTCATGGGTTCGAATATTATTGGCAAAACTTAATAAATTAAGGTGATAACCTGTGGTATGTTGTAAAGCCACTTCCACCATAATCTCATCTTGCTCATCGGAAATAAAAATAGGTTCGTCATACAACACATCTTTATTTTCATTCAAGTATTCGGTATAGCTCTTAATCCCGCCGCTGTAACGATATTCAGCTGTTTTAATTTCTTCTTCTCGGGTATCTTCAATGTTTAATAATAAATCCCGGTTTAAATAAGCTAATTCTTGCGTTCGTTCTCTTAAACGCTCAAAATCAAATTCGATACTCTCTTTAAATATTTCTTCATCGGGACGGAAATAAACTTCTGAACCGGTTTGGTCGGTTTCACCGATAATTTCTAAATCTGTGACAGGAACTCCACGTTCAAAGCGTTGGTAATAAATATTCCCATCGCGATAAATTCTGTATTCTAAAAAAGTAGAGAGCGCATTTACAACTGCAGCCCCTACACCGTGTAAACCTCCAGAGACTTTATAACTGCCTCCGCCAAACTTCCCGCCTGCATGGAGTACAGTAAATACTGTCTCAGAAGCTGGACGTCCCGTCTTATGTTGGATATCAACCGGAATCCCACGACCATTATCCGTCACACGAACATGGTTATCTTCCTCAATTTCAATATGGATTTTATCCGCAAAACCAGCCATCGCTTCGTCAATCGAGTTATCCACGATTTCCCATACTAAGTGATGGACGCCATCTAAACCTGTCGTCCCAATATACATCCCTGGACGTTTTCTAACGGCTTCTAATCCCTCTAATACTTCAATTTGACTTGCATCATAACTATCAGGAACGAGATCTTTCTTTTCAGTCATTTTATTACTCTCCTATCTCTTAAACCTTTAGCAATTCCTATCCCTCAGTGTTCTCTTCTTCTCTTATTTTTCCTTGATCAACATAGAAAATTAAGGGATGGTCTAATAATTCCATCTGAACACCGTCTAAACTTGTCGTTGTAATAAATGTTTGTACTTTATTTTGAATTGAATTTAATAAATGCGTTTGGCGACTATCATCTAATTCACTCAAGACGTCATCTAACAATAGAATCGGATACTCCCCCGTAATCTCGTGCATCAACTCAATTTCAGCTAGCTTTAAACTCAAAGCGGTTGTCCTTTGTTGGCCTTGCGAACCATAAGTCTGTACATTACGTTCATTCACGTAAAAAACGAGATCGTCTCGGTGAGGCCCAATCGTTGTAGTCCCCTGATCGATTTCTTGCGTTTCGGCTGTTTGATAATCTTCTTTCAAACCGGCAAATATTGTTTCAACACTCATTTCAGCCGTCGCATTCGATGTTGTTTTGTAACGGATATGCAGCTCTTCTTTGTCATTTGAAATATCTGCTTGCACAGCTTGGGCCCAGTTATTTAAACGTTTTACGAAACGAAAACGGGCATACAGTACCTCAGCGCCTTCAGCTGCTAACTGTTCCGTGAGTACTTCTAAATAAACCTTGTCATAATTGGAATCATAACGTGCTTGTTTTAAAAATTGATTGCGTTGTTTTAAAATTCGTTGATATTGTGCTAAATGGTGTAAATAAATTTTATTCATTTGCCCCAATTCCATATCAATGAACTTACGACGTACAGACGGGGAACCTTTCACTAAAGATAAATCTTCTGGGGCAAATAAAATCACATTCAGTTGTCCAATATAGTCGCTAAGCTTCTTTTGTTCTAAATGGTTTAATTTAGCCATTTTACCACGCTTAGACAAAATAATTTCTAGAGGAACTGAATGTGACTTCTTTTTTAATAGACCTTTTACTTTAGAAAAATCGCTATCCCACCGTATTAATTCGCGATCTCGAGAGGTTCGATGACTCCGAGACATCGCTAAAAAATAAATACTTTCAATCAGATTTGTTTTACCTTGAGCGTTTTCCCCAATCAGTACATTAATAGACGGTGAAAAAGATAATTCCGTTGTGTCGTAATTACGAAAATTTTGTAATTCGATATTTTCTAGATACATTCGTTGTCTTTCTCAGATGATGTTTTGATCTGAAATTCGCCGATATTTGGAATGCGGATATTGTCGCCATCGTAAAGTTTTTTCCCACGACGATCTTCTAACTCCTCATTCACATATACTTCCATCTGTTGTAAGAATGGCTTTGCCATCCCACCACTGGATATAATACTTGATAATTTTAAAAATTGACCAAGTGTAATATAGGAACCTTGAATTTCAACTTCTGTTTTTTCCATGGGGATGCTCCTTATCCTTTGATATTCTGTTTCATACCTTACTATTATACCTGAAAAATAGAGATTTTTCAATTTTAATCGTGTATTTTACGCTAAAAATGGCTTCTGTACGTTTTTTTATTGTTTTAAAGCAAAAACACAAATATTATTTATTTTGCTCATAAATTAAAAAAATGGATTCTCATAAGGAATCCATTTTTCTGCTTATTTTTATTTGAATGATTTATATTTTTAAAATTTACGATCCTGTAGATGTTCGGATCGGAGTAATTAACTGAATGAAATCATGATCATTCTCTGCTCCTGCTGGAACGATCACAAACGGACGTAAGGTTGAAATTAACTTAAGCGTTACTTTTCCACTTTCAAAAGTATTTAAAGCATCGCGTAAGTAATCCGGGTTAAACGAAATTTCAATCTCAGCACCGTCTAGATTATCGTATTGAACATCTTCTTCGACATAACCGACTTCAGGGGAATTACTGGTTAATTGAATCTCGCCATCTTCTACAATTAATTTTACGACGTTATTTTTTCCCGCATGAGAAAGTAAAGACGTACGGCTGACGGCTCCTTTTAAGTTTTGAACATTCACATCAATCTCTGTTGAAGAGTCATTTGGAATTAATTGATCCGTCTGTGGATAGTTTCCTTCAAGTAAACGAGAGTAGAAATGAGTATCTTCTGTCATAAACAGAATTTGATTTTCAGCTAAAGCAACACTTACCTCTTCTATATCATCTGTTAAGATTTTTGAAAGTTCAGTTAAACTGTTTCCTGGAATAACAATTTGGAAAGATAAATCTTCCGGAACAGCAACTGGGATAATTCGTTGACTTAAGCGGTGACTGTCTGTGGCCACAGCTTTAAGCTTTCCATCTTGAATAGAGAAATTAACACCCGTCAAAATCGGACGACTTTCATGCTTGGATACAGCGATCACTGTTTGTTCGATCACTTTTTTCAGCAAAATCACTGGTAAAGTAAAAGATTCACTGGTATCAATTTCTGGTAAGTAAGGATAACTCGCTGCATCTAAGGCATTAATCGTGAAAAACGAATTAGCTGAAGAGATGGAAGCTTGTAATTGAGTATTTACTTCAAACGTAAACGTGTCATCCGCTAATTTATTAATAATATCAGCAAAGAAACGAGCAGGTTGTAAGACAATACTCCCTGTTTCTTCAATTTCTAATTCTGCTTCTTCATCCTCCGCGAATAACTTCGCTTCGATTGAGATATCTGAGTTACTTCCAGTTATTTTTAAATCATTCTTCGTAACTTCAAGTTTTAACCCAGTTAGAATAGGTATAGTTGTTTTATTAGAAATTGCCAATTGAACATCACGGAGTTTTTTAAGCAATTCTAAACGATTCACTGTAAATTTCATTCTTTCTGCTCTCCTTCTGTCGAAATATATTTTCAGTTATTAGTATAGCATAATTTTTCGTGTTTTTTTATTTAAAATTTCTTAGAACTGAGCGCCTTATATATTAATTATATTATATAAATAATATAGTAATAGTAGTAGGGCCTGTGGATTCTGTGGATAATCAAATTTAGCGTTTGGTAAGTGGGTTTTCCACTGTGGATAACTTGTGGATGTTTTTGTGCTTAACTGAAAAGTTATCCACACATTTTAAAATTGTTCTT
This sequence comes from uncultured Atopostipes sp., assembly GCA_910588235.1. Classification (GTDB taxonomy): domain Bacteria; phylum Bacillota; class Bacilli; order Lactobacillales; family Carnobacteriaceae_A; genus Atopostipes. The sequence continues at coordinate 47,499 of CAJUOQ010000011.1, forward strand.
TTAATTCATTGATCTCTCTTTTTATTTTTGGATCTTCAGTTAGCAGTTTCGTAATTTTTTCATGGGCATGTAAAACAGTTGTGTGATCTTTTCCGCCAAATTCAGCTCCAATTTTTGGAAACGAAGAATCTGTTAACTCGCGTGCTAAATACATCGCAATTTGACGAGGCATAACAATGGTTTTTACACGACGTTTGCCCTTTAGATCATCGACAGTGATCTGATAGTAGTCAGCCACATCTTCTTGAATTTGACTAATGGACAATTCTTTATCGGAATCTTTGATCATGCTCTTCAGTGCGTCCGCTGCTAAGCTTGTGGTAATTTCAAGATTTTGCATCGTAGCATAAGCTTGCACACGCACAAGCGCCCCTTCTAGTTCTCGAATATTTGAATCAATTTGTCCTGCAATATAACTGAGCGTATCATTTGGAATTTCTAAGCGTTCAGCATCTGCTTTCTTCCTTAAAATAGCAATTCGCGTTTCTAAATCAGGCGGTGTAATATCGACTGAAAGTCCCCAGGCAAAGCGTGATACAAGTCGTTCTTGCATCTTAGGAATTTCGTTAGGTAGTCGATCACTCGTTAACACAATTTGTTTTCTATCATCATATAAAGCATTAAACGTATGGAAAAATTCTTCTTGTGTTCCCTCTTTATCTGCGAAAAATTGAATATCATCGACTAATAATAAATCGACTGTACGATATTTTTCGCGGAATTCTTCTTGTGTTCGATTCTGAATGGAACTTATAAAGTCATTCGCAAAGGTTTCACTCGACACATATTTCACATTTTTATCCGGATTAATACTTAAGTATTGATGACCAATAGCGTGCATTAAATGGGTCTTCCCTAAACCAACTCCACCATAGAAAAATAAAGGATTATAGATGGTTCCAGGTTCTTCTGAAACGACTAAAGCAGCAGCATGTGCCATCTGGTTTCCTTTACCGATAACGAACGTATCGAAGGTATATTTACTATTCAATTCACTCGATTGAAAAACATTTGGTGTAGTCGTTACTTCCATAGTTTCTTCTTCTTGTTCTTGCTGGTCTTGTTCATCTTTTGTAAGAAAACGCGGAGTAATCTCTTGCCCCGCATATTCATAGAGATATTCAACAATCTTCGTTGCAAGGTGATTTTCCCAATACTCTTTATGTAAAGTTGTAGGAACTTGAATGGTAATTAGTTGATTAGATACGGAAAGAACTTGTGCACTATCGATCCAGGTATCAAAGCTTACCTTTGAAAGGTCTTCTTTAAATTTATCTTTCAAGTAAATCCAGATACTATTTTGATCCTCTAACACGTGATTTCTCTCCCTTAATTACATAGTAGTGTTTTTTATTTTAACACGGATGAAAAAAGTTTTCCACAGAATTAATAAATTGTGAATAAAAGAATTCGCAGGCTGTTATATACTTATCCACAACCTGAATAAAAACTGTGGACGATAGAAATAATAAAAGTGGTTTTTAGTAAAATGTGGACAAACACATGAGGTATAAATGGCTTAACGGCAGATGATTCACAGACTTATTAACAGGATGTGTGGATATGTTAACAACCTATAAACAAGGGTGTGCATAGTTTAAAAAACCTATTTTTAGCTGTGGATAGCGAGAAAATTATTTTTACGAATCACAAGCAATGTGGATAACTATTAACAAAAAGAGGATAAATAAAAGGGATAAATATTCGAGATTTTAAATTTTTTATTGACGAGCGGTAAAAAAATAATTAAAATAACTTTCTAAAAGGGCAATAAAATATAAAGTATAAGTTGACAAAGCAATAATTTTTCCATAAAATTAAATAGTCTGTTCGCATGATGTTAATGATTACATTAACGAATTAAATGATAGAAATGGATTTTTAAAGAATTCAGGAGGTGTTTCAATATGTCAGAAGGATTAACTTATAACCCAAAGAAACGTCAAAGAAAGAAAGTACACGGATTCCGTAAAAGAATGAGTACTAAAAGTGGACGTAATGTTTTGAAAAACAGACGTCGTAAAGGTAGAAAGCGTTTGTCTCATTAAACATGAAGAATTCGTTTTATAAATCTAAAGCGACAGGATCTCATATAAAATGAGTGAACGTCGCTTTTTTTATTACACATCATTACGAAGAAGGGAAGTGATGGGATGAGAAAAGCTTACCGTGTAAAGTCAGAAAAGGACTTTCAAAAAGTTTTTCATGATGGAGTATCCAAAGCTAATCGTCAATTTGTAGTCTATACACTTCCTAAAAAAGAACAGAAACATTTTCGAGTGGGCATTTCAGTAGGAACAAGATTGGGAAATGCTGTTATTCGAAATAAAATTAAACGAAGAATTCGACATGCTTTAATGGAATTAGATAAAGAATATACATTTGATCATGCACTTGATTTTATAGTGATCGCTAGGAAACCCGTCAACCAGATGGAATATCATGAAATTAAGAGAAGCTTACTTCATGTGTTATCTTTAGCGAACGTTATTTCAAGAAAAAAGAATGCATAAAAATGATCAACCGATTCATCGGGATAAATTAAATAATTGAATATACTTTTAGGAGAGAAAAATAGTGAAAGAGTTCTACAGAAAAAATAAACGCACACTCTTAATGCTAGCTCTTGTAGCATTTATTGTATTTCTAAGTGCTTGTGGAAGAACGGAAGCAATAGGTCCTGAGAGCGAAGGTTTCTGGGATGGAGTAATCATTTATAATTTCTCTCGCTTTATTTTATGGCTTTCTGATCTTTTTGGTGGTAGTTATGGTCTTGCTATTATTGTCTTTACAGCTTTAGGACAAATTCTATTACTACCATTAACAAATTATCAACAAAAAAATATGGCGAAAACCCAAGAAATTCAGCCAAAGCTCGAAGCACTACGTGAAAAATATTCTTCTAAAGATGAAGAAACACAAGAGAAGCTAATGGAAGAGACGAAAAAACTACAAGATGAAGCAGGGGTTAATCCATTAATGGGATTCCTACCACTGTTGATTCAAATGCCGATTTTTATTGCACTTTACCAAACCGTTACCCGTACACCAGAACTAGCAACCGGTCACTTCTTATGGCTAGAACTCGGACGACCAGATCCATACTTTATCTTACCGATCTTAGCCGCTTTATTTACAATGGCCAATAGCTGGTTAATGCAATATGGAAATCCGCACTCAAAAACAAATGCGATGACATTTGTGATGCCAATTATGATCTTCTTTATTACTTTTAGAGTTTCAAGTTCTTTAGCCCTTTATTTTGCCGCTTCAAATGCAACGCGTGCGATTATTACTTTAATCTTCCAAAATCCATTTAAGAAACGAAGAGAATTGGAAGAAAAAGCAGAGCGCGAAAGAGAAAAAGAAAGAAACAGAAAAAGAGCACTTAATAAAGCACTTAGAACAGGTAGAAGTGTGAAAAAATAATATTTGTTTTATAATAAACAAAAGTAGACAAGGATAATCGGATGGAGGATTAGACTCGTGAATGATAAATATATTGCACAAGCACCAACACAAGAAGAAGCAATTATCAAAGGTCTCAATGCTTTAGGGATTACAAAAGACGAGGCAGTTATTAAAGTCGAAGAGCCCGGAAAAAAAGGATTCTTAGGCATTGGGCAGAAAGATGCAGTTGTCATTGTCGAAAGAAAAGAAAAAATGAATGTTGTTGATGAGTTTTTATCGAACGAATTTGACATGAATCGCACAGAAGAGAACGAACCAGCTTCTAATACTGAAGCAGAAAAAGAAACACAAACACAAGCAGAGGCTACCGCTTCACAAACAGACACCTCTATAGAGGAAAAAGAAGAAGAAGCAAAAGAACAAGAAGCTGAAATGAGCGTAGAAGAAATGGACGCAGGTCGCGAACCTGCAGAAGTTGAGCGGGTCGGTGAAGAAGGACAAGATCAAAAAGTCGAATCCAAAGATAGTGAGACGACGGAACGATCCGAGCCGACTGAAACTGAAATTTATGATAAAGACCAGGAAGCGATTGAAGACGTCCGCCAATACTTGAAAGACATTATTGTGGAGATGGGTGTTACCGATGTGGAAGTTTATACAAGCCGCGTGAAAAACACCGTAAAGTATGACATCGAAACTGAAAATGCTGGCTTAGTGATTGGCCGCCACGGAAAAGTATTGAATGGTCTCCAAACTTTAGCACAAAATCATATGCACCAATTAGCTTACAGTAAAATTAATGTGCGAGTAGATGCTGAAAAATATCGTGAAAGACGAAAAAATACGGTTGAGAATTTAGCGAATCGTACCGCTGAAAAAGTGATTAAAACAAATCGCGCGGTTAAACTAGATCCAATGCCTGCTCATGAACGTAAACAAATTCATCATTATTTAAATGGGAATCCAAATGTTAAAACACATTCAGAAGGACGCGAGCCGAAGCGTTACTTAGTGGTCGAACCCGACCATTCATAAAAAAAGAAAATACTAGCTCCTTAATACTGACATATCGTTTTCTTGTCCGTATTAAGGAGCTTTTTTTGTTAGATGAAGTTAAAGATATTTTATGAGAGAGAGAAATGATGCCAATCATTGTTTATGACTATAAAAATGAACCTAAAAAGGTTATGATAGGGTACAGAAATTGAGATGTGAGAGCGTGATAGAAGAAATGAATATGGAAAAAGTAATATCTTATGTAAATACAAATCGAGGCAATGGACGCAAAGAAAATTTAAACCGACTTTATTCTTTACTGGAAAAATTAGGAAATCCTCAAAAGAACTTATCCTACATCCATATCACAGGAACGAATGGGAAAGGATCGACGGCTTCTTTATTTTATTCTGTTTTAAAAGAGGCTGGTTTTGATGTGGGCATCTTCACATCCCCTCATCTAGAAGTGGTTAACGAACGTATTCGGATAAATGGTGAGTATATAGCAGATGAAGATTTTATACGGATTGTCGAGTACATGGAGCCAGCTATCTTAGAGCTAGAAGCAGAACGAGCTGAAAAATTTTATGCCTTTGAATTACTAACGGTCGCTGCCTTTATCTATTTCCAAGAAAAACAGCCAGACTTTGTGCTTTTAGAAGCCGGCATTGGCGGGCGTTTAGATTCGACCAATGTCATTGATACTGCAGAAGTTTCCGTGATTACTTCAATTGGATTAGACCATCAAGCCATTTTGGGAGATACCAAGGAAGAGATTATGTATGAAAAAGCTAAAATTTTGAAAGAACACGGTCATCTAATTGTTGGCCCTGTTGCGGAGTCCTTGAAAAAAATTGCGGAAAAAGAAGCAGCAGCAGTCAATGGTTCGGTTCTGTTTTTAGACCCGCAAGCTATACAAGTAAAAGAAGCGACGCTTTCAAAACAAGTGTTTGATTATAAAGAGTGGAAATCCGTAACTTTAACCCTTTTAGGCAAACATCAAATCGAAAATGCTTGTTTAGTGCTCGAGGCTTCTAAAATACTGAACGAAAAAGGATTTAAACTGACGGATGATAACCTTTATCAAGGATTAGTCAAAGCTTATTGGCCCGGGCGTTTAGAAAAAGTAGGCGAACATCCTTTATTTTATATTGATGGCGCGCATAATGAAGCGAGTGTAAAGCGTTTAGTAGAAACATTAGAAGAGACATTTCCAAGCAATCAATTCCATTTTGTGATTGGTATGATGAAGGATAAAGCTTATGAACAAATGATCGAACAAGTGAGTCATTTGGCCAAAGAATTTATTTTAGTTTCACCCGATCCAAATCGTGGTTTTGACCCATATGAAGTCGCTACTGCTTTACAAGCAAAAGGTTACCAAGCCCTCGCAAAGGATAATGTAGAGGAAGTATTGGCTTATATTCAAGAAGACATTCCGAAAGATGAGACCGTCATTCAATTTGGGTCCTTGTATTTGGTGGGCGATATTAAAAGAGCGCTAGATTAAATGATAAAAATATTCATTCAATGAAGAGCGGTTTATTTTTTACGGTTTACCCAGCAAAAAGATAGCTTCAGGATTGCCCGTATGGTATTATGGGAAATTATATTTAGTATTTTATAAAGGAAGTGATGAAGAGTGTTAAATGCAATTAAGAAGGTGCCGGCGGGTACTTTTTTAGTACCGATGTTGATGAGTGCGCTGATCTACACTTTTTGGCCGAATTTATTTCAAATTGGCGGTCTAACGGAACATATCTTTGGTGGTGCGGGGACGAATGGTATTATTGGAGCCATTTGTTTTGCTTCTGGAACAGGAATCGATGTTAAAAAGATTGGTTATGCTTTAAAACGTCAAGGGGTTTTACTCTTAGCGAAATTTATCATCGGTGTTACAGCAAGTTTATTATTTATTTCATTTTTTGGTCAATCAGGCGTATTAGGCATTAGTGCGCTAGCCTTTACAATTACTATTTGTTCCATCAACCCTGCTGTTTATTTATCTTTAATGCAGCAATATGGAAGTGAACAAGATACAGCTGTTTACGGAGTGACTGGGCTCTTTAGTATTGCGGCGGTACCGATGATTGTTTATGGTATTGCGAGCGGTGGAGGTATGGACTGGATGCCCGTGATCAGTACGTTAGTTCCGATGGTGGCCGGTGTTGTTTTTGGAAATCTTGACTCGAATTTTAGAGATTTCTTTATGCCTGCTTTACCTGGACTTACTTTCTTAATGGGGTGGAACTTAGGTTACGGCCTCAACTTAGTCGAATCACTAAAAGCAGGTGGCGGAGGCCTTGTTTTAGGACTTTTATTTTATATTATTAACTTTGCCATCTTATTGATTGACCGCTTTGTCCTTAAAAATGACGGAACCGTTGGTGCTACTTTCTTAACGGTTGCGGGATTATCTGTTTCAACGGCCGGGATCTTAGGTAATATTTATCCAGATCTTTTAGGTCCTTACGTGACAGCGGCCACTTCACAAGTTTTACTTGTAGTCGTTCTTACCAGTGTTATTACGCCGTTTATTGTGGCGAAGTTATCTAAAAATGATCGAACACCAGAAGAACAGATCACTTAAAAGAAGAGAACAAAACGCTCGGCTGATTTTTCTTGGCTCGAGCGTTTATTTATTTTTGAAAGAACAAATAAATGTATCCTTATCTTTCGGATTATTGGGAAAGCCGTGTTAAACTAGACTTGCATCTGTCCGTTTATTTTGGCAGAGAGTTATCATTGGAAAGGAGGCATAAAATGTTTGAAAAATTTAAAAATTTTGATGAAATGATTACACCTGGAATTATAAAAATAATTTATTGGATTAGTATGGTTTTTGTAGCGCTTGCGAGTATTATGACGTTGGTTGGTTCATTAATCGCTGGCGAATTTGAAGGGGTACTAGGCGCTATCCTGATCGCAATCTTTGGTTTTTTAATGGTTCGAGTATACTGCGAGCTGATTATCCTTGGTTTCAAAGCAGTTGATTACTTAAAAAATATCAATCGTAAACTAGATGCATTGAATGACCGGGATCCGTTTAACGACTATTAAAATTTCTAAATAAAAGGACGAGCAAAAAGTTGAATCTCTTTCTCCTTTTTGTTCGTCTTTTTTTGTCGATGGCCGCAAGTGAAAGTTTTCTTGCATTTATTTAAACAAACCTCTTGCAATTTACCAGCGATTTGTATAGAATAGTATCCGCAATTAGAAAACTGAATATAATTACTTAAAGAGTAGTGAAAGTACTTTTTTACCCCGAAGGTTGTTCAGCTCAAGAACAATCCAAGCAATAAGTAGGGTAAATAGAGTGCTTTTTTTATTTGGCAAAAATAACAAGAAAAGAGGAGTAGAGAAAATGGCTATTGAATTTGATACGATTGCGGCTATTTCCACTCCACCAGGTGAAGGTGGGATTGGAATTGTTCGCTTGAGTGGGGATGAAGCTCTTGAGATCGCAGAAAAAGTGTACAAACTTGGAAGTAAAAAATTATCAGACCAGCCTTCACATACCATTCACTATGGAAATATTTATCACCCAAAAACGGATGAAAAAATTGATGAAGTAATGGTGACTATTATGAAAGCACCTAAAACATATACGCGTGAAGATATCGTGGAAATTAATACACACGGCGGTGTTTTAGTCACGAATAAAGTCTTACAAACGGTACTTGGTGCAGGTGCTCGCTTAGCAGAACCGGGTGAATTTACAAAACGAGCTTTCTTAAATGGTCGGGTAGACTTATCGCAAGCTGAGGCTGTGATGGACGTGATCCGTGCTAAAACAGATTCAGCGATGCAGAATGCGATTTCTCAATTAGATGGGAACTTATCGCAATTGATTAAAACGCTCCGTCAAGATATTTTAGAAACGTTAGCACAAGTTGAAGTGAATATAGATTATCCGGAATACGATGATGTCGAAGAAATGACCTCGAAATTATTAAAAGAAAAAGCAATAGAGGTCAAAGAGCAAGTAGAACGTATTTTAGAAACCGCACAACAAGGGAAGATTTTACGTGATGGTTTAGCGACTGCAATTATCGGACGTCCTAACGTTGGAAAATCGAGCTTGTTAAATGCCTTTGCTCGTTCCGATAAAGCGATTGTTACAGATGTTGCGGGTACAACCCGTGATGTGATCGAAGAATTTGTTAATGTTAAAGGGGTTCCTTTACGCTTAATTGATACAGCAGGTATCCGAGAGACAGAAGATGAAGTAGAGCGTATCGGAGTCTCACGTAGTAAAAAAGAGATTGATGCAGCTGAATTAGTCTTACTGATTTTTGACCAAAGTCAAAAATTAACCGATGAAGATTTTGAATTACTCCGTTTAACTGAAAACAAAGAACGTCTCATTATTTTAAATAAAATGGATTTAGACCAAGCATTAGATATTGAACGTTTATTAGAAAAAGTTGATCCAAATACCGTTGTTTCTATTTCTGTAACAGAAAATACCGGTATTGATGAGGTTGAAAATGCGATCGTCGACTTGTTCTTCGAAGGAAAAACAGGCGAGAAAGATGCGACTTATATCTCAAATATTCGCCACATTTCTTTACTTGAACAAGCTATCCAAGCATTAGAAGAAGTGGTTGATGGCATTGACTTAGGAATGCCTGTCGATTTAGTCCAAATTGATTTAACCAGAGCTTGGGATGCATTAGGTGAAGTAACCGGAGATTCTGTCCAAGACGAACTCATTACCCAGCTGTTTAGTCAATTTTGTTTAGGAAAATAATTTTAGGAGGTTATTATGCAAACATTTGAAGCTGATACTTATGATGTTATTGTTGTTGGAGGCGGCCATGCAGGTGTAGAAGCCGCTCTAGCATCCGCCCGTATGGGAGAAAAAACGTTACTCGTTACGATTAGTCTAGAAAAAATTGCTTTTATGCCATGTAATCCATCGATCGGAGGACCGGCGAAAGGAATTGTTGTCCGCGAAATCGATGCCCTTGGTGGGGAAATGGGTCGTAATATCGATAAAACGTATATTCAAATGCGTTTACTCAATACGGCGAAAGGACCGGCCGTTCGTGCATTACGTGCGCAAGCAGATAAACATTTATACTCTTTAGAAATGAAAAAAACACTAGAACGTACTGAAAACTTAGATCTAAAACAGGGAATTATTGAAGAATTAGTCGTCGAAGATGGAAAAATCGAAGGCGTCATTTCCAATACAGGAGCCATTTATCGAGCAAATTCAGTTGTTTTAACAACAGGAACAGCCGCTCGCGGAGAAATCATTGTGGGAGAATTAAAATATTCTTCAGGTCCTGAAAACACATTGCCATCTATCAAGCTACAAGATAATCTACAAGAGCTTGGCTTTGAAATTGATCGTTTCAAAACAGGTACGCCTCCTCGAATCCATAAAGATTCCATTGATTACTCGTATACAACTGAACAACCAGGAGATGCGGAACCGAATCACTTTAGTTTTGAATCGAAAGATGAAGATTATTTACCGCTTGAAGAACAATATTCTTGCTGGTTAACTTATACGAATGAAGATACACATGAAACAATTTTAGATAATATTGATCGTGCACCAATGTTTACAGGCATTGTTGATGGGGTAGGGGCACGTTATTGTCCATCGATTGAAGACAAGGTTGTCCGCTTTGCAGATAAAAATCGTCATCAAATTTTCTTAGAACCAGAGAGTGCTGATTCTGATGAGATTTATGTTCAAGGCTTAAATACTTCTCTTCCTGAAGACGTCCAAATAGACGCGCTTCGTTCCGTTAAAGGATTAGAAGAAGCTCGTATGATGCGTACAGGTTATGCGATCGAATACGATGTAATCTTACCGCATCAATTACGTCCAAGTCTTGAAACGAAAAAAATTAACGGCTTATTTACAGCAGGTCAAACAAACGGAACTTCTGGTTATGAAGAAGCAGCAGGACAAGGACTTGTCGCTGGTATTAACGCCGCTTTAAGAAACCGTGGAGAAGAACCATTTATTATGAAACGTAACGAAAGTTATATTGGGGTTATGCTCGATGACTTAGTGACTAAAGGAACAGCTGAACCTTACCGTCTCCTCACTTCTCGTGCAGAATACCGCTTATTATTACGTCATGATAATGCTGACTTCCGTCTAACGGACTTTGGCTACAATCTTGGTTTAATTTCTGAAGAACGCTATGCAGCTTTCAACAAGAAAAGAGAACAAACAGAAGCAGAACTTGCACGCTTGAAGACTGTTCGTATTAAGCCTAAACAAGTGGCTGAATATTTAGAAGAAAAAGGCGAGCCACAATTAAAAGATGGTGTGTTAGCTTATGACTTCATGCGTCGTCCTTATGTCGCTTACAAAGATGTTGCAGCGATTTATCCGCCAGAAGAAGAGATTATGAAAGAAGTTCAAGAACAGGTGGAGATCCATATTAAATATGAAGGCTACATCAACAAAGCACAACGTAAAGTCGATAAAGTCAAACGAATGGAAAACAAAAAAATTCCTGAAAATATTGACTACACTGAAATCAGCGGCTTAGCAACAGAAGCTATTGATCGTTTAAGTATGATTCAACCAGCAACCATTGCGCAAGCGAGTCGAGTAAGTGGCGTTACACCAAGTGATATTGCCATTTTAAGTGTGTATGTTGAACAAGGATCTTACGAAACAGTGAAAAATTAAAAATAAAGCAGAAAAACGAGCAGACGAGAGGTCCGCTCGTTTTTTTGATTATTGAGTGAAATTTAGGAAAAAGTAGTATTTTATCCTAACAAGTGAAGATTAAAATGAGCTCACTTGTGAGGGTAGCTACTCTATCCTAACAAGTGAGCGTTAAATTGGGTTACACTTATGAGGGTGACTACTCTATCCTAACAAGTGAGCGTTAAATTGGGTTACACTTATGAGGGTAACTACTCTATCCTAACAAGTGAGTATGAAATGGAGTTAGACTTGTAAGGATACCCTCACAAAAATCAGTTTTTGTAGGAAGTCATTGGTCCATTAGGATGCTTCGTCATTTTTTTATTCAGAAGCCTCCTAATTCTCGCTTTTGTATAAATACCCCCACACCACTCGTAAATAGTAGAAACACTTATCGGTATCTCAGGAAAAAGCACTTGAAATTCCAACACACTCCGATAAATCGCATCCGTTATTTTTTCTTTATACCCACATGAAGCACAAATGCGAGTTTGTCTAGTCTCTGTCGAATCAAAAGAAAAGCAGTTGCCGCAAAGGATTCCTTTCTTTAATTCTTTAAAATGATAAGAAGGTAAATTATCGGGGCGATAATTTTCATTATGCTGATTGACCAAGGATTGTGTTAGATTCTTATCTTGAGCATCCATCGGTTGAGTGGACCTTGTGACTTCATTAAAATGTCTCTCCAATTGGCCAGCAAAGAGTATTGAATCTGTCGGCGGAAGTCTGTAAATATAAAAATCTGGATTGATAAATACAACATAAGCATTCATTTTATGCGAGTATCCTTCACTCAATAATCTATTATGTAAGTAAGATTTTTTCCGATTGACTTGGCCGATAGGATCTTGAAGACTATAGCCAGCCTTTGAAAAAAGTGTTCCATCTTCATAACGATAAGCGCCCGTATAATTTTTCACTTCATAAATATTCACTTGCTTATTCAAAATAAGTATCGAATCAAATTGATAGTTCGTCTCTTTACTACTCAAAAATAAATCATTAATGACAAAACCTTGTTGCTGAGAATGGTTTATAAAATGATCAAATTGCTGCTCCCCATTAAATCCTTTGACCTGATTCTCATAACGTTTTTTATCCTGAAATGACAATATTTTCCGGTAATACAATGATTCTAAAATTAAATGACTGATTGATTTTTTGCGTGGCTTGATTAGCATATACACAATCTCTCCTTTATTAATCTCTCTATTATTAATATTTGGGAAGATTTTATAATCAACCTAGCCACTTAAAATAAAAAAGCCATGTGAATTTCA
>CAJUOQ010000012.1 GCA_910588235.1 uncultured Atopostipes sp.
ATCCGTACGTCTGGTGGTGTGAGAGGACGATTTATTTCGTCCTACTCGATTTGGCTGATCGTTGAGGCGTAGGCGATTATATGCTAGGATATTTTAAGTTAGAAAGAAGTATTTTAAAAAAAGGGGATATTAAATGGTACAATTTATGAAAAAAATACCAGCGGGAACATTTTTAGTGCCGATGTTACTGAGCGCACTGTTATACACAATCTGGCCTGATTTATTACGAATCGGTGGTGTAACAGAAGCTTTTCTTGGCGGCGGGAACATGAACTTTTTGATTGGTTTAATCACTTTTTGTTCAGGCATCGGAATCGAAACAAAGAGTATTGGGCAACTTTTGAAACGCCATGGTGTCCTGCTCGTTGTTAAACTCATTTTAACCGTTGTATTAGGATTAGGATTTGTGGCTCTCTTTGGCCAAGAAGGTATTTTTGGTATTAGTGCTTTAGCTTTTATTGTAACTATCACGAGCATCAATGCTGCTTTGTATGTCTCTTTAGTCGATGATTACGGGTCAGAAGTAGACCAAGCAGCTTTTGGAATTATTAGTATTTATACCATTCCTGTCGTGCCGGTCTTTATTTATGCTTTACAAGGAACGGGAGGAATAGATTTAATGCCGGTCGTGAATATCCTGATTCCATTGATTTTGGGCATTATTTTAGGAAACTTAGATCCAGAATTTAGAGATATTTTCGGCAGTGGGGTATCATTACTCATTCCAGTCATCGGTTGGAAGACAGGGCAAACGTTAAACCTACTGGATGCTTTACAATCAGGTTTTATGGGGATCGTTTTAGCGATTGTCTTTTATGTATTAATGAGCCCCTTAGTCTTTACGGATAAAAAGCTGCTCAATCATAACGGCGTCGTGCCGATGTCGATGAATGCAGTAGCCGCATTCTCCTCATCTTTTCCAGCAATTATTGCACAAACAACGCCTGCGGTTGAACCTTATGTAGCGAGTGCTACTGCGCAAGTGTTAGCTGTGTCCTTAGTGACTGTGTTTGTCACCCCTATCTTTACGAAAAGACTCTACGAACAAGATAAGATGTAAAAAATAAGCCTTGAAATCAGCAGTTGATTTCAAGGTTTATTTCTATTCAGTCTAAAAGGGACGTTCTGTCAGACTATGCTGTCGACGAGAAAAGTCAACGAACCGGAACCGGTCCACGCGATGACGAGATTCAGAAAACTGGAAATAACGTGCATTTTCTAAATACACATGGCTACTGATCACGACTAAATGATTATCTTCATCGCGAAGCGTCATTTGCGCGCGATCATCTTCTGTAACATTTTCTACCGTAATTTCTTTATTCGCAAAAGCAATCGGTAAATGTTGTTCATTTTCTAAGTAATCGTAAAGTGAATACTCCAAACGTTCATTAGGAATTTCACCGGTTACTTCTGGGCTTAAATAATCATAATCATAAATCACTCTTTGACCATCAATTTCGCGCACTCGTTCAATCGCAATGACTTCTTTACCAACAGGAAGCATCAACTTTTTGCTCAAAATTTCATCGACTTTGATTGTTTCATTGCGGAGCACAATGGTTTGCGCATTCATTTCTTGGGTATCAGCGAGTTCTTTAAAACTCGTTAAACCGGAAATGGGAAAATTAAATAAGCTAGGGTTCAAAACAATCGATCCCAGGCCTTGTTTCTTTTGGATTAAACCGTCTTGACTCAAGTAGTCCAAAGCTTTCCGAATCGTTTCGCGAGAAACGCCATATTCTTTAGCCATAGCATTTTCACTGGGTAAGAGTTCATTTTTAGGGTAAGCTTCAGACATAATCTTTTGCTTTAATGTTAAATAAATTTCGTAATATTTATTCCTGCTCAATCGGACACCTCCATCACTGAATGTATAAAGAATAGACGCTATTCTTTAAAATTTATTATCGTTCGATTGCGAGAATATAAACTTCTCTGGGGTTTAAAATAATTGATTGTCCGCGAATCGTCCCTAACCCTTCAGCGTTTGCTTCATGGATGTTTGCTAGAATGGTCCATTCCTGATGGTTGTTATCCGGATCAGGAGGCAAGGTGAAAGATTGTGGTTGCTTTCCGGTATTTGCTGCGACGACCATGCTATCCCATTTTGAATCAGCTTCAATCACATTAGGAATTAAATAAGCCAAAACATTTTCGGGGGTGCGTTTGAAATAGATCATATTGGCTGTTCGCTTGGTCTCATCTCGCAAGGGCGGGTAGGATTTACGAATCTCGATCATTTCGCGATAATAATCCATTAAATCCTGGTTATCTTTTGCTCGCGACCAATCTAAATGATTCACAGCGATCGAGGCGTTATAAGTATTCGGATTTCCATATTTTGTACGTGCGAATTCTTCACCCGCTTGGATAAAAATACCGCCTTGTGCGGTGAATAAGATCGCCGCATTTATTTTATTCATGGCAATTAAATGAGATTGGCGCTCGTAGTGGTCAGGTCCTTCAGTAGACAGCACTAATTTGTCATATAAGGTAAAATTATCGTGGGCAGAGCTATAATTGACAACTTCTTTGGGAAGACGTGCCCACGTTTTATATTCAGGGAGATGATATTCACCGGCATCCATCTGCGTATTGGCCATAATTGCTGCGATTAAATCTATATTTTTAAAATGACTCGTTTCTTCGTTATTTGCTCCTTGTAAAAAAGCTGCATCATGCGCTAAAAAAACGTGGCCTTTAATCGCGTCCCGGAATTCGGCATTGAATAGTGCAATGTCTTCGGAATAATCATGCACATGATTGCGGTCAGCTGGTTTATAAGGTTCAGGCAGAGCTAATTCGCCACCCGCCCAAGGTTCGCCATAAATAATCACATCTTCATAGCCATGCGCATCGAAAGCTTGGCGGATTTCATTCATCGTTTCCGTATCATGAACGCCCATTAAGTCAAAGCGAAAACCGTCAATATGATATTCTTCGATCCAATATAACAACGAATCAATCATATATTTGCGCATCATTGTACGCTCGCTTGCTATTTCATTGCCGACTCCCGAACCATTGGAAAAGTTTCCGTTCTCATCTTGACGATAGTAATAATCGGGAACCGTCCACTGAAACCAAGAATCTTCGGTATAATAAGTATGGTTATAGACAACATCCATAACGACACCAATATCTTTTTTATGTAAGCTTTGGATCAGTTGTTTTAACTCTTTGATACGGGTTTTTGGATCATGGGGATCACTCGCATACTTTCCTTCAGGGACCATATAGTTTTTAGGGTTATAGCCCCAATTATAGGTCTCTTGATCTTCCTCATCATTCGCAAAATCATAAATAGGCAGTAAATGAACGTAGTTAACCTCTAATTGGTTCAAATAATTTAGACCCGTAGGAAATGTACCCGCGTCATAAAGCGTCGTGTTTTCTTCTGTAAAACCTAAGTACTTCCCTTGATAATCCGGGCGAATACCTGAAGCGGCATCACTCGAAAAATCTTCCACATGGACTTCCCAAATCATAGCGTCAGTAATACTTTTCTGCATGACGTGTTCGTCTTGTTCCCAACCTTCAGGATCGGTTTCATCTAAGTGAATGATCGCTGTTCGATCCCCATTGATTCCGACTGCCTTTGAGTATAAATCGGGGGCCTCTGTTTCAGAATCTGGATGCTTAAAGCGATAAGTATAAAAGAAACCCTCTAAATCTTCAGTCATTTCGACAACCCACACATTGTCAAGAAGAGTCATCGGAATCTGTTTGACTAAAGAAGACTCTTTGATGTTACCTGTTTTATAAATGTTTAAAAAGACTTCTTTGGCTAACGGCGACCACACTTTAAACGTATAAGTACCATCAACAAAAGTTAGCCCCAAATCATTTCCTGGATAAGCGCGAGTTTCCAATTCGTCAATTTTTTTGATGAGTGTTTCCATAGAATCTAACATGGCCGTTACCTTTCTCTTCAATGATTAACTGAATTATAGCATATTGAGGTCAGTGATGATAGCGGTTTTATTTGCTTTAGATAAACTTGTATAGACAAAACCAGATAAAATATTTTAAGAAAATGTTTTTAAGGGATTATTTTTAGTCAATGGGCTTTTCATTAAAAAAATCACCAATAAAAGCGATAGAACTTAAACTTTAGCTATTATTTGTTATACTATAGGGTTAGAAATAGGTGTCGATATAAAAGACTTCAAGGAGGAAAATTTGATTAAAAAGCTATTATTATTCAGTTTATTAAGTCTACTATTAGGAGCTTGTGCGACTGAAAACGATCCAAAAGAGCAAACGGTTCCCGTAGAAGAAGTAGAAATACTAACTCCTGAGATGACTACAACCTTTAAACCAAAAGTTACAGCATTACGAGAACTTAGTGAAGAGGACTATCAAATCTATGAAGAACTATTAGAAGTTGTAGCAGAAAACACTGATGACGACCGAGAAGCGATTTACAAAATAGCCCCAAAGTATGAGAAAGAACCAGAAGAATTATGGAAATTTTGGTTAGAAAGTAAGGACACCGTTAAATATGGTGACATGGGTGAAACAGCTATTGTGGATGCAGATTTTTTACGTTTAATTGAACAAGTTATCGAACAAAATATCAGCGGACAGGAAATCAACGTGGGCGCTCCACGAACTGAGTGGGACGAAGAGGAACAGATCTCTATTTCGAATGTCCAAGTGGAGATTGATGGCAAGCAACACCATTTCCGGGTAAAGCTTAACTACAGCGAAGATTATCGAACAGCTCAACTCATGAGCTTAAGAGTTGATGGGAAATCTGTCGCATTTTAACCATTATGGACAAAAGAATGAATCTTCTTATTATATATAGCTTCTTTTTTGAAGAGGATCGTTTGATTGGATAAGGCTCGCTGATTGTATTTTTAATAAGTTGCTGCCCAATATGAGGAGCTATGCTATTTCAATTATTGAGGATATTGGACGAGTAAATTGAAGGGGTTGGAGGAGAGGTAAATGGAAAAACGCATTTCAAAAGAGTTGATTTGGGTATGGTTATTGTATCTATCAGCCGGTTACCTAAATGCATTAACTCTATTGTTGTTCTCTGAGACAGCTGTGGGACAGACCGGAAGAATGACGAGTATGGTGTTTCATTTTTTTCAAAACAATGAGAAAATGGCTTATCAATTGTTATTTTTAAGTATCGCTTTTTTAGCGGGGGCAGTGCTTAGTGGCTTGTTTTTTTCTAGAAAAAAATTTGATCCTCAAAATAAAAAAGTAGGATGGGTTCCCATTCTTTTAGGGACAGGCTTAATCTTGGTCGATTTTATTCCTGATTTGTCTCCTTTTGTGTTGTATTACGTATGTCTACTATTGGGTATTCAAAATAGTTTATATGTTTCTTATCGAAATTCAAGTGTGTCTTCGACGGCATTAACTTCTGCTATTTCGAATTTTGGAGCAGCGATAGGGAATTTAGTCCGAGGAGAAAAGGAATCGGTACAGCGTATTATTTATTTTAGTGGCGATGTTTTTGCGCATATTCTGGGCGCTTCCTTATGTTTTGCGCTGGCTCTGTATAATAATCGTTTATTACTAGAGATGGGCGCTCTTTTGTACATGATTATTGGTGGTTATTTTTGGTTCTTTCGTAAAGATTTTTCCATTGATGGGTCTTCAATTGGTTAAAGCAAAGACAAAAATATAAAAAGAATGGAGTAGAGTACGTGGAAAAGTATATGTTAGGCATTGATATTGGAACGACAAATGTAAAAGCTGCTTTGTATTCTTACGCTGGAGTGGAGGTATTCGTCGCTTCTACTTCTTATCCTTTACAAACAGATGAGGAGGGGGCAGCGATACAAGATGCGACTGAAATAAAAGAAGGCGTCTTTCAGGTGATTCAGGAAGTAACAGCCGAATGTCATAAAAGAAATTGGAAGATATCCTTTATTTCTTTTAGTGCCGCGATGCATAGCCTGCTAGCAGTTGACAAAGAAGGACAAGCTATGACCCCTCTCTTAACGTGGGGAGATCGTCGGGCGGAACCGTATGTTCAACAAGTAAAAGAGGAAAGTCGAAGAGATATTTACCAGCGAACGGGGACGCCGATTCACCCGATGTCACCGTTTGTTAAATTACTTTGGTTGCAAGCGGAACATCCGGAAGTGATTGAAAACGCCCATCGGCTTGTGGGGATCAAAAGCTATATTTTATATCAATTTTTAAATGAGTACTATACAGATTATTCGATTGCCAATGCGACAGGTCTTTTTAATATGGAAAATTTGGCTTGGGACCAAGAAATTTTAGAGTTCGTAGAACTATCAGAAACTCAATTACCAGAAATTGTTCTGACCACGCAATGGTTCACCGCTAGCAATAAAGAATTACTCGCTGAATTGGGGCTTTCTTCGAATATAAAACTGGTGATGGGCGCTAGCGATGGCTGCTTGTCTAACCTTGGAGTCAATGCATTAGATCCAGGTTCGGTTGCTTTGACGATCGGGACAAGTGGGGCCATTCGTTCAGTGGTTGACCGGCCCTTAACCGATGTAAAAGAGCGGACATTTTGTTATGCCTTAACAGCAAATCATTGGGTCGTGGGCGGACCAGTAAATAATGGAGGAATTGTTTTAGATTGGGCACGAGCAAACTTTCATGTAGAAGATTACGAAACGCTGATGCAGCAAATTGAAACGATTCAACCAGGCGCAAATAATTTATTCTTTCACCCTTATTTAGTGGGCGAACGAGCCCCAATTTGGCAAACAGAAGTGCGTGGTTCTTTCTACGGCTTATCCTTACATCATCAGAATGAACATCTGTTACGAGCGGTTTTGGAAGGAATTAATTTCAATCTCTATGCCGTTTACCAAGCGATTACAGATGTGATTGGAGACCAAACAAAAGAAATTTCCGTTACAGGCGGCTTCACAAAATCAGCTACTTGGCTGCAAATGCTGGCGGATATTTTTGGCTTGCAGATCAATGTGATGAATGTCACTGAAAATGCATGTTTCGGAGCGGTTCTCTTGGGTTTATTGGCCACCGATGAAATAAACGACTTCTCTGAGATTGCTGAAATGACCTCAATCACTCAACGCTATACACCCAATGTAGAGAATCATGCCTTTTATCAAGAACATTTTAAAAAATATCAAAAATTAAATTCTTATATTTTGGAAATGTCTAAAGTCCTTTAATTGAATAGTGCTTCTAATTCAAACATAAAGAAAAAGAGTAGAGGGCTCTACTCTTTAAACGTTCTATTCAATAGATTATTTTCTATAGCGCAATAAACGTAAGCTGTTTAATATCACCAGAATCGTGCTGCCTTCGTG
This sequence comes from uncultured Atopostipes sp., assembly GCA_910588235.1. Taxonomy (GTDB): domain Bacteria; phylum Bacillota; class Bacilli; order Lactobacillales; family Carnobacteriaceae_A; genus Atopostipes. The sequence continues at coordinate 7,290 of CAJUOQ010000012.1, forward strand.
ACCAATAACCCCTAAAGGCAAGTTAATCGTCTGCAGTAAATTTGAAATAATCAGCAAAATAATGACTGTAACGGAAAAAATAATATTTTGGAGGACAATTTTTTCGGTTCGTTTTGAAATACTTAAAGAAAAAGGAATTTGCAGTAAATCATCCTGGATCAATACTACATCCGCGGTCTCCATCGCCACATCGGTGCCACTACCTAAAGCAAAACCGATATCTGCAGTGGCAAGTGCCGGTGCATCGTTAATACCATCGCCAACCATGGCTACGTGGCCATACTCTTTTTGTAAATCTTTTATAATGGTGGCTTTCTCTTGGGGTAATAAGTTTGCGCGGACATCGTCAATCCCGATTTCTTGAGCGATATTATTGGCTGTCCGTTCTTCATCTCCTGTCAGCATGACCGTTTGAATATTTAAGTCATGAAGGAATCGAATCGTCTCTTTTGCCTCTTTTTTCAAGCGATCTGCTAAGGCATAATAAGCTTGAAATTGCCCCTCTTCGCTGACAAAGATAACTGTTTTTCCTGCGGCTTCTAATTGTAAAACTTGTTCATTTTCTGAGGCTGAAAGAGCGCTAACTCCCTTTTCATTTAAGGCAAATTGACGGTTACCGATGCGCCAAGTTTTTTCATTATAGGTAAAAGAAAATCCTTTGCCGGTAATATCTTCCAAACGATGAAGCGGAATGGTCTTCACGTCGGGTAAGGCATTTAAGAAAGCTGTGGCGATCGGATGTGTGGAGCTGGTCTCCGCTGATTTGACTAATTGGTCGATGAGTGGTTTTAACGTTTCATCGTGATAGTATTGGTTCACGACTTCCGGTTGGCCTTCGGTGAGCGTACCGGTTTTGTCGAAAACAACCGCTTGGACATCGGTGGTTCGGTCAATGACATCGCCCCCTTTAAATAAAATCCCGTTTTTAGCTGCACGGCTAATAGTAGATAAGTTTGCTGGAGCAACACTGGCTACAAGTGCACAAGGTGAAGCAACGGTTAACAATACCATTCCCCGGTAAAAAGCTTCTTCCCAACTCCAATGAAAGAGCAAAGGCATCAGGAGAATAAATAAAGGGACGGCGACTAAAACCACTTTTACATAAGTATCTTCGATTTGTTGAATCTTACTATCTGTTTTAGAAGGAGACGCTTGCGCTTCTTCCACCATCCGAATAATTTTTGAAAATAGAGTATCTTGATCTTCAACAGTGACTGTCATATCGAAAGCTGCTTCTTCATTAATCGTGCCTCCAATTAAATCATCCCCGTGATACTTCGTAACGGCTAGCGGCTCGCCTGTAATGGCTGCTTCGTTAACTACTGCTACAAAATCATCTAACTGACCATCGATCGGGATCGCTTCACCTTTACGGACTTGTAGCCGATCGCCAATGGCCAATGCGGTTGTCGGTGTTTCAACAATCTCACCATTCGTTGTATATTTTCTAGCGACATCAGGCGTCACTTTCATTAATTCTGAAATGGCGGCAGAAGTTTTAGCTAGACTCATCGCTTCCAGTGATTCAGCCAGTGAGAAAATAAAGATGAGAAGCGCGCCTTCCATCCAATAACCAATGATACTGGCGCCAATCGCTGCCAAAATCATTAAGACATCGACATTCAATTTCTTCTCTTTAACCAAATCATGGTAAGCATTTAGAAAAGAAAAATAACCGCCAATCATAAAAGCAATAATAAAAGTAGGAACCGCTGCTTGGTGTCCCTGAATATTTAAAATAAAGCCGATAACAATTAAACATCCACTGATAATCGTCAAAGTCATCTCGCGGTTTTGCTTGATCCAACCCCAAATATTTTTCAATCGAATTCCTCCTGTTCATCTTTCAAGCTCTTATTAATAATCATTATAATTAAATAAAATGTTTTAAGCAAGTTCTTGTGTGAAGATTCACTAAACAGTAAAGGTTACGATTAAGGGGCAGGGGACAAAGAAAAAACCCTTTTTGAAAACAAAAAGGGTCGGAGAGAAAAACGAGCAAAGCTAGGCATTATTTTTCTGAATATAGTTTTCAATAGGATACTTTTTAGGATCTAAAGCTGGTTGATTCCCACAGACTAAATCACTTAAAATTTTACCGACAATCGGCCCAGAAGTTAAACCAGTCGATCCTAAGCCACTGGCGGTAAAGACATTTTTTAATTGTGGGACTTCGCCAAAAAAGGGTGCATAGTCGGAAGTGTAAGCACGGGTACCGACACGTCCTTTTTGGATATCTTGTCGTTGAATGGCTGTAGAAAATTGTTCTTGTGCATTTTCTACCATCTCTTCAAGAACGTTTTCTTCGAGTTCTAAATCATAACCTGCTTCGTCTTCATGGGTAGCGCCGATTAATATTTTTCCATCTAAAAAAGGAATAATATCTTTTTCACCGGTCGGCATAATCACAGGCCATGTATCTGTCTCCCAATCCGTCTGGAGTTCCACTAATTGGCCTTTTTGAGGACGAATGTCTACTTCATAACCAAGCGGAGCTAAGGTTTCGGGAAGCCAAGCTGCGTTAGCGAGGACCACCGCGTCAAAAGTTTCAGTAAGAGAAGGGGATTGAACGTGGTATTTATCACTTTTATTTGGTTTAAGCTGAGCACGTTCTTGAATTAATTGTAGGCCGTTATTGATCGCCGTTTGGATCAGCAAAGCAACAAGTTCTTTACCATCCACCCGAGCACCACCTGCGGCGAATAAAGCGCGTTTATCTTTTGTATAAATAGGCACCAGATCTTTAATTTCAGCGGGTGTTAGAATCTTTAAATCTCCTATTTCAGGAGCCTCTTCACGCCTTTTTTTGCCGATCTCTAATAATTCCTCTAATTGCTTATCTTTCTTCGTAAATAAAAGGGTCCCAACTTTTTGGTACACTTCGTGAGGAATAGCGGCACCTGCCAGCACATCCGCTAACATTTCTGGATAAAAAGCAGCTCCTAATTTGACCATTTGGTACCATTCTTTGTTGCGACGTTTTGAAAGCCAAGGACTAATAATTCCAGCAGAAGCACTTGTTCCTTGACCCGTTGCTTCATCGAACAAAGTCACTTTATAATCGGGATTTTTCGTTAGATAAAAAGCAGTGGTTGCGCCAACAACCCCGCCACCAATAATTGCAATATTTTTAGTCATTTATAAATTCTCCTTCATACGTTCCATTCTTTTCTAGTATAGCGAAGATCAAGGAAGGTCTGCAAAAAAATTTAAATGTTTGTTTTTTCAATAAGATGAAAAGCTGGAAATAGAAGAAAAGAAGAGAATGTGTTAAACTGTAAGTGCTAACAATACATAAAGGGAGCGTGTGTACATGAATATAGCTGTAATCGCACATGATAAGAAAAAAGATGATTTAGTTAAATTAGTTTTAAAGTACCAAAAAGCGTTAGAAAATCATGAATTGTACGCGACGGGAACAACTGGAAAAAGAGTAGCGGATGCCACAGGACTTGATGTTCATCGTTTTAAATCAGGACCTCTAGGAGGCGACCAACAAATTGGCGCTTATGTATCGGATCAAAAAATTGATCTCGTCTTATTTATCCGAGACCCATTGACTTCTCAACCGCATGAACCGGACATTTCGGCTTTATTGAGATTATGTGATGTGTATGAAATTCCACTGGCAACAAATATTGGAACAGCCGAAACATTACTCAATGCAGTCGAAGCAGGCGTCTTTGACGAATAGAAAAAACGACTTTCTCATTCAACTTTTCAAGAAGAAGGGAAAGTCGTTTTTTATTTTTAACACTTGAACAGCTGCTGAGCTGCTCATTAACGATCGCACATTTATCTCCCTCTAAGACGGGAACCGCCCTCAGGAGTATATCCGTAATACTTCAAGCACCAAAGCGCGCTTACACCGATAATGCCATACACAACTTTTGCTCCCGTGCTTTCAACGGTTCCAAACATCATTTCGATGACATTAATATCAAAAATACCTGAGGCTAACAGATGTAAGCCAGCAAGAATCAAGATCGTTAAAGCGATACGGTCAAGTAATTTCATATATTCTCCTCCATTCTTCATTACAATCATACAAAATAAATCAAAAATTGTCCACGAAGGTGGATGGAAATCAAGTGAAAGCTGTCGATTTATAAAAAGGAAAGAAGGGAAAATGGCAGAACCATTTTAAAAGCAAGTGTTCTTTTTTAGGTCGTCTTTCTTCTAAAAGTTTATCGGGGAAATTAGCGGAAACTCGCCTAATCATATGCTATACTGGGTAAGAATTAAGAAGCCGTGTATTGAAAAAGAAAGAGGTCTTAGTCATGAAAACAGATATAGAAATTGCTCAAAGTATCGACTTAGAGCCGATTGATGAAATTGCTAAAAAATTGAATATTGCTGAAGAAAATTTGGAACATTATGGAAAATATAAAGCAAAAATAAATTTAGATGAAGAAAAAACAAATCAAGACCAAGGGAAACTTATTTTAGTGACTTCCATTAACCCGACACCAGCTGGCGAAGGAAAAACGACGGTCTCGGTAGGGTTGGGTGATGCTTTACAGAGAATTGGTAAAAAGACAGCAGTTGCTTTGCGAGAGCCTTCTTTAGGCCCTGTTTTTGGTATTAAAGGGGGAGCAGCTGGCGGAGGCTATGCGCAGGTTGTTCCAATGGAAGATTTGAACTTACACTTCACCGGCGATATGCATGCCATTGGCGCAGCGAATAATTTAGCAGCGGCTATGTTGGATAACCATATTAAACAAGGAAATGAATTGAATATTGATCCACGTCGAGTGACTTGGAAGCGCGCGGTTGATATGAATGATCGCCAACTGCGAAATATTGTCAGTGGCATGGGCGGCGTGGCGAACGGGATGCCTCGAGAAGATGGCTTCGAAATTACGGTCGCTTCGGAAGTGATGGCTGTTCTTTGTTTAGCAGAAGATCTGGAAGATTTAAATGCTCGCCTTCAAAAGTGTATTCTTGCTTACACTTTTGAAAATGAACCTGTCACAGTGGGGGATATTAAAGCAGAAGGGGCTATGACGGTCTTATTAAAAGACGCTCTGAAACCAAACCTCGTTCAAACGTTAGAAGGGACACCAGCTTTTATTCATGGCGGACCATTTGCAAATATTGCTCATGGAGCAAACAGTGTTTTAGCGACCAAAACGGCACTCAATCATGCCGATTATGTAGTCACAGAAGGAGGCTTTGGCGGCGATTTAGGAGCTGAGAAATTTATGGACATTAAAGCACGTACTTCTGGATTAGAACCTGATGGTGTTGTCGTTGTAGCGACTATTCGTGCCCTTAAAATGCACGGTGGCCTTTCGAAAAAAGAATTAGACCAAGAAGATCTCAATGCTTTACAGCTGGGCTTTACAAACTTACAAAAACACATTGAGAATATGCAAGAAGTCTTTGGCATGAATACAGTCGTCACTATTAATGAGTTTTCTGCAGATACAGAAGCTGAAAAAGAATTACTGCTTGAATTATGTGAAAATGAAGAATATTTAGCGGTTCTAACCGATGTTTGGGGAGCGGGTGGTGCTGGAGGCGAAGGACTCGCTCGCGCAGTTGTTGAACTGGTTGATCAACCTTCTCAGTTAACGTATCCGTATGAACTTGAAGATTCAATTGAAGAAAAAATTATGAAAATTGTGCAAAAAGTATACGGTGGCGCTGGCACTGAATGGTCGAAGAAAGCAAAAAGACAGTTGCGAAAATTTGAGCGTTTAGGTTTCGGCTCACTCCCTGTCTGTATGGCCAAAACACAGTACTCGCTTTCTGATAATCCGAAGTTACTTGGACGTCCAGAAGGGTTTACAGTTTCGATTCAAGACTTAACGATTTCAGCAGGCGCAGGCTTTATTGTCGTCCTTACGGGAGACGTGATGAAAATGCCCGGACTTCCCAAAACGCCTTCTGCGGAAATCATTGATATTGATGATGATGGAAAAATAACGGGATTATTTTAAATAATAGGCGGAAGTGATTATAATGAAAGATAAAACAGTAAAAACATGGACCCAAGAACTGGCAGCAAAGTCTGGAAAATACGGTGGCGGTAGTGCCGCTAGTGTTGTGGGTGCCTTTGCTACAAATTTAGCGCAGTATGTTTTTGAATTACAACAAGGCAAGAAAAAATATGCAGAACAGGCAACAGAAATTGAACAAGCCATTATGAAAGCTGAAAAGCTATCGGAAGAACTCTTAGACTTGGCAGAAATTGATGCTGACGCTTTTGAACCCGTTCTAGGCTTGTTTAAATTACCCAAAGATACCGAAGAAGAGCGGCAGACACGGCGTAAAAAGATTGACCAAGGATTAGCGAACGCTGCGAAACCTCCATTTGAGATTATGAAAAAAATGGATGACGTTATGGACTTATTTGAAACGCTCCTTGTGTTAGAAGTTAGAGGAAGTATTGTTGATGATATCGCGGTGGGCTTAATTTTTACTCAAGCTGTGATCGAAAGTGAAAAAATAAACTGCGACGTCAATATTAAAGCCATCAAAGAAGAAGAATTAAGAAATAATCTAGCACAAGAAGCGGATGAAACTTTCCATACAATGCTCGAGCGCTGTCAACAACTGAAAGAAACCACAATGAAAATCATTCATAATAATTAATAGAAACGTAGGAGAGAGTAAATGGTAGAAGTATTAGACGGACGTGTAGTATCCAAGCAATTAAATAAAGAAACAAAAGAAAAAGTAGAAAAACTTATTGAATCAGGAGTGACCCCTACTTTAGCGATTATGCGCGCCGATCAAAATCCTGCGTCTATTCAATATGAAAAATCAGCGGCTCGATTTATGAAAAAAGTAGGAATTGAAACGAAACATGTTGTTTTTCCTGAGGGCACGAGTCAAAATGAATTCTTAGAAGAGTTAGATCGTTTAAACAATAATCAAGAAGTGCATGGGATTTTAGTGATGCAACCTTTACCAGAAAATATTGATTTAAAAGTGGTTGCGGAGCATATTTCCCCCGCAAAAGATATTGATGGCATGCATGCTTTAAATTTAGGAAAAATAATGACAGGCGATCGCCACGCGCACTTACCAAGTACAGTAAAAGCTGTGATGGAGTTACTAAATTATTATAAAATTGGCATAGCTCGCCAGGAAATTACAGTGATTGGAAAAAGTAATACCGTCGGCAAGCCTTTAACGGTCTTGTTGTTAAACCAAGGAGCGACCGTTTCTAATTGTCATACAGCAACAAATGATTTGAAAAAATATATGAGAAACGCAGATATTGTGATAACGGCAACGGGAGATATTGGTTTAGTCACGAAAGAGCACATCAAAAAGGGCGCTGTTGTGATTGATGTAGGCTTTAATTTTGAAGGTGGAAAAGCTTATGGCGATGTGGCTTACGAAGAAGTAGCCGAAGTAGCTGGAAAAATCACACCGGTTCCGGGTGGGGTTGGTTCAGTGACCACCGCTTCTTTAGCTCGTCAAGTCACCCATGCCGCAGAGTGGTTGCAAAAGAAATGAGGAGATTTAATGACCGCAAGTAAAAAAGAAATTCGTAAAGAGATGATCGCTGCCTTCGCACAAATCGATAAAGAAAAACACGGAGAAATCTCTCGCCAGCTCCAAGAACGGTTGTTTCAATCGGGGTTGTGGCAAAATGCAGAGACGATCGCTGTTTATTTATCGATGGGGGATGAATGGGACACTAGAAAGATTGTAGAACAAGCCTTTCTAGATGGCAAAAAAGTAGCTGTTCCCAAAACAATTCCGGATACGAAGGAGTTAATTTTTTATGAGCTGACAAGTCCTACTCAAACGGTTCAAGGGAATTTTGGCTTAGAAGAACCGGATGTCGCTATAACAAAACCAGTCGATAAAGATGCGATTGAGTTATTAATCGTTCCGGGTCTTGCTTTTACTCAAAACGGTTATCGTGTAGGGTTTGGCGGAGGTTATTATGACCGTTACCTGACAGACTTTATCCATCCGACAGCATCGCTCGTGTATACGAATCAATTCATCGATACCTTTCCCATAGAACCCTTTGATATTCCGGTTAATTATTTAATCACCGAAAAAGGGATCATTGGATAGAGAGTTGAAGTATGACTGAATCTTTGACATACTATGTTTATTAAAGAGTAGAGAGGTCGCGTTAAGTGCTAGCGGATGGGATGTTGCCGTTAGACGAAAACTAGATTTGCGATTACCTCTCGCATCCGCTTAAATAATTTCGAGTGGACTCTTAATATATAATTTTAGGAGAGTTCAAAATGAAAAAGAATAATAGATTTAGTTTTACCACCCAGCAAATTGCTATTGTAGGAATCTTAATGGCACTGGGCCTTGTTTTGTCGCGTGTGGCGATTCCTCTAAGCCCGAGTAATCGATTATCGATTGGCTTTATTGTTAATGCGATTATAGGAATTTTATATGGACCATGGGTTGCCGGATTCGCAGCGGCCGGAAATGATTTATTACAGTCCTTTTTATTCGGTACTCAAGGGACTTTCTTCGTTGGCTTTGTGTTATCCGCGTTTGTCGGCAGTTTTATCTATGGTTGGTTTTTACACCGGAAAACAGTCACTTGGAAGCATGTTTTATTGGCCGTTTTATTGAATACTATTTTTACGAATTTAGTATTAAATACTTTATGGATTCATATCTTGTATCGAACACCAATCATTGTCCTGCTTGCCTCTCGTCTGCCTCAAAACTTAATCATGGCGCCGATACGTTTTGTTGTCATTTATATGATTACGCAAAATCGACAGCTCAACCAAGTTTTCGACCGCTATGCAACAAAAAGAAAATAATAAATCTCATGAAAAACCTCCACTCGCTCAATCAGCCAGTGGAGGTTTCTTATGTCGTCCTTTAGTATGTTATTCGAGGTCCAGCCGTACATTAAATGGGTTATCTTCCCGTGGTGCCGCTCCACCCGGTCATTAAATGGGTTATCTTCCTGTGGTGCCGTTCCAGCCCGTCGCTAATCGGATTAACTTCCGGCAGTGCCACTCCAGCAGAACGCTAATTGGATTATCTTCCGACGGCCATCTTTCTGAACGAGGTTTGAAAAGAAAAACCCCATGAATTAACATTCTCTTGTTTTATTCCCTTATACGGTTCGTTAGTCGGCAAAGAAGTATCTGTCAATCGCTACTGCTACGCCGTGTTCATCATTCGTATCGGTGATGACATCCGCTACATCTTTGACTTCAGAGACTGCATTCCCCATAGCGACGCCTAAACCAGCGTACTCAACCATATCAATATCATTTCCTGAATCTCCAATTGCCATGACACGCTCACGTGGGATTTCGAGAATATGAGCGAGTTCTTTTAAAGATTGTCCTTTACTCGCTAATTTATTTAAGACTTCAAGAGAGTCTGCCTCACTACGAATCACTGTGTAAGCTTCGCGAAAGGCCACCGGAACATGATCTTCGAGGTTTTGGGTGACAGGCTCATCATTTTTCATCATAAATTTTGAATAAGCGAGCGCTTGGTCCATTTTTTTAAGCGTGCGCACACGTAAAGGCATTTCGTTGACAAAAGGTTCGATTAAAGCTTTAGGAGAAAAATCCGTTTGTTCGGTATAGACTCCGTCGTTCCGTACGGCTTGAAAATTGCTCTGATAGGATTTAGCTAAATCATTCCATTTGAGCATGTCTTCATAGTTGAGTTGGTGATCGATAATAACCTCACCTGTATCCGTTCGTTGGACCAGAGCACCATGGTAATTGATGATATAATCGCCTTCTTGGGTCAGTCCAAGTTCTTTCATATAATCTTCAGCGCCAGGGTAAGGTCGCCCCGTACATAGAACAATTTTTGCGCCAGAATCTACAACGCGTTGGACGGCATCGAAAACAGGTTGTGTCAGTTGCAAAGTTGAATCTAATAAAGTCCCATCGATGTCGATTGCTATTAAGTCATATTTCACGCTTTAAATCTCCTCATCTTTAACATTTAATATTTTGCCATTCTTAATATGTTTTCTGAATTCATGGTAGACATCTTCGAAAATTTCTAAATTTTGTTGGGCTGGAGGTGTGCTACGTACCAATTCTCGTGGAACATAAAGACGATCATTTCCATGTAAGTGATCGCTCAGTGTATCCACAATCGGACTGACTTCACTGAGGTTTTCTAATTCGCCATCTGGATAAATCAATAGAATAGGGGCTTTTTCTTTCAGCGAATAATCGTACGAAATATCGGAACTACGATTCACCATCGTGAAATATTCTCGATCATAGAAGAGTTGGTCCACTAAATCTCTTAAATACTCCACAATTTCTAGATCCGTTTCGCGGTCAAATTCGACCGATTTAAGAGGTTTTCGATGTAAGAACATATGGGCTAACTCACTTAAATATTGGTCTTCGCTAGCTGTCCAAGCTAGCACGGCATATAAAATGACATTGTCATCGAGCGTTAAGTAATCCTGGATAGTGTAGCTCTGATTAAAGAATGGTTCTAATTGAGGGATACTGGGTACAAGATCTCCCTGCGTGAATAAATCACGTGCTCGTGTCAACATCCGGTCTAAAGTTACTTCCATGCCGCGCGAAACAGGGTGGAAATAAACCTGCATATACATTTGATAGCGGCGTACAATATAGTCTTCTACCGCATGCATGCCTTGAACTTGAAAAGCAATCCCATCTTGATAAGGACGAATGACTCGTAAGATACGAGACAAGTCGAATTTTCCATAAGTTACACCAGTATAGTAAGCATCTCTTTGTAAATAATCCATCCGATCCGCATCAATTTGACTTGAAATCAATTGCACGACTTGTGGATTCGGATATTCTTGTGTAATGACGCTCGCGACTTGATTCGGGAAGTTTGGCGAGACACGCTGTAAGATTTCATTCACTTCGGTATTTTCATCTAAAATAATAGCGGTTGTGAATTTTTCATGGTCTGTTTCGAAAATTTTCTCAAAAGTATGAGAAAAAGGACCATGGCCAATATCGTGCAGCAAGGCCGCACATAAAGTGACCAATCGTTCAGAATCATCCCATTCTTCTGGATAATTACGGAAAAAATGATCGCAAATTTTGCGAGCCAGCTCATAAACACCTAAGGAATGTGAAAAACGCGAATGCTCAGCACCATGGAAGGTGTACTGAGAAGTGCCTAATTGTTTAATGCGGCGTAGTCTTTGGAATTCTTTAGAATCGATTAAGTCTAAAATAATCTGATGGCGCACATGAATATGGTCATGGATAGGATCTTTAAAGACAACTTCTGTGTCTAAGCGATCGGCTTGTTCAAAATGGATAGATTTCATATTTAACTTCCCTCCTATTTTTTAATTATTCAAGATCTTTGACGAAGTTTTCCCCAAATACACGGACATTTCGCCGATACATTTTATCTAGGGCGGTTTGGAAATGTTGATCAATGTCCGCCGTGTATTCGCCATTGCTCCAGACAAAGTGAGAAAGCATCATTTCTTTCACTTTCGCCACAGAGAATTCCGTGACGTAAGCCTCTTCTAGGGTAGTCATGACTTGGGGATGAATCTCAGGATAACGGCCCGCGGGTTCTGAACCATCTAACCCCACTTCATAAAACTCTTTCAACATTTGAGCTCGCGCTTGCTGATTCCCATTAACACTGATATAAAGCATAATGGCGATCCCATTTTGGATTCTTCTTTGCGAAATCCCAGCAATTTTACGGCCATTAATACTTAAATCAAAGTCCCCAAAGCAATAAGAATTTGTAATTTCGTAAGCTTCGATGGCCTGCGGAAAATGTGGATAAAAAGTTGCTCGAATAAAGTCCAACATGAATTGGTAAGCCGAGTCAATGGGAATTCGTTGTTCGCCTGAAGGATAGATCAGGGAAACATTCAAAACCCCCGGATCCCCAACAACGGCTAAGCCTCCTGAGTTTCTGACCATGTAACCATGATCATAAGCCTCTAAAACTTCTAAAGCTTGTTCGAAATGGGTGATTCTTGTATCCATCATTCCTAGAATAGCGATTGGTGTTGTTTGCCAAAAATGGATCATTGGCGTCTTGGTTTCGCCAGCTGCTGTAATTAACGCATCAGTTAAGGCGAAATGCGCCATATGCTTGTGATCGGAATAAGGCATTGAATTTGCATCATATAAGACGAACTCACCTTGATTAAATTTTAATTGATTATTTTGCTTCATGATTTAAATCTCCTACTCGTTACTTTTATTATTGTATCAAATTTTGGGAGACAATCCCATCATTCAAAACAATTTACTACTAGGTTTGATGCGTATTTATGATAAAATAGAAGAGGAAGTGAATCAGGAAGGGAGACTTGCTCAAATGGCTGAGAAATTAACGAACGGATTGCCTGCACGTGTTATTCTAGAAACAACCATCGTCCAAGAAGGCGAAGTCTATAAGCACTCCTTTGATGAAATGGGACGTGTTGTTTCAATGAATGATAATTATTATATACGTTTTACTGAATCAGAAGGTGAAGAAGCGGCAACCCTCATTAAAATTGAGCCAGAGGGGATCGTAAACATTACACGTCACGGCGAACAAAAAACGCGTATGACCTTTAATGATGAGGAACATACGTATACAAATTATATCACGCCCACTGGTATTATGGAGATGCTGATCGAAACGAATCGACTAAATATCAGTTATACAGACCGTCCCTTCGCGGGGGAAGTAGAAGTGGATTATGTGATTAAATTAGAAGGATATCTCCTAGGGACTTACCAATTACGGTTGCGTTTTACGACATAATAAGGTAATATAAGTAGGTTATTGTTGGAAAGCTGAACAATGAATTAAAGGGTGAATAAATTGAAACTAAGACAATTTGAAGGTGAGCGTAAAAACGAAGTTGCAATGATTCGTGCCGCCAAAGCAGTGCTTGAAGAAAAAGGCGAAGTTATGGACTTTAATGAAATTGTTCGTGAAGTCGCTGATTTTATTGAGATTGATGAGAAAGAAATAACAGACCGTATGCCACAGTTTTATACAGATATGAACGTGGATGGTGAATTTATTTCTTTAGGTGAAAATAAATGGGGCCTCCGTAATTGGTATCCAGTGGATTCAATTAACGAAGTGTTAACTCATGAAAACGATGAAGAGGATATTGTTCCAACAGTGAGTCCAGACGGTTTTGATGACTATGAAGCGCCTGAAGACGATGAGGAAGAAGATGCAGAACCAGTTGAGGATGAAGCATACGTTGACATTGAAGGCGATGGAACAGTTGAGAACCTTGATGAATACCAAGAAGATATTGATTCAGACAGTTTAGATGATGCCGAGTTAGATGATCTTGCGATTGTTGATGACGAGGATTTGTTAGACGAAGAAATGGACGATGAAGACGACTTTTAATAAAAATCAGTCAATAATTTCTTGACCCATTCAAAAATAGTAGTTACTATATTACTTGGGCACTAGAAAATCAAAGGGAATTAACGTTTATTTTTTAGTCGAAAAATGAATTTAACAGCTCTCTATTCTATTAAAAAAATTATGGGATAGAGAGCTTCTTATTTTGTTGAACCGAATGTATATTATTTAAGGAGGCTTTTAAATGACGAAGTATATCTTTGTCACTGGTGGAGTGGTGTCGTCAATTGGAAAAGGGATTGCGGCTGCTTCACTTGGACGTTTATTAAAAAATAGAGGATTAAAGGTCACCATCCAAAAATGTGACCCTTATATTAACGTAGACCCAGGCACAATGAGTCCTTATCAGCATGGGGAAGTTTATGTAACAGATGACGGATCGGAAACGGATCTTGACTTAGGTCACTATGAACGTTTTATTGACATTACGTTAAATAAATTTTCTGATGTGACAACCGGTATGGTTTATTCAGAAGTGATCAATAAAGAAAGACGCGGCGATTACTTAGGAGCTACTGTTCAAGTGATTCCGCACATTACAGACTCCATCAAAGACAAAATTATGCGTGCGGCAGAAACAACAAATTCGGACGTTATTATTACGGAAGTTGGCGGGACAGTAGGAGATATTGAGTCGTTACCATTCTTAGAAGCGATCCGTCAAATGCGTAGCGAAGTAGGATCCGATAACGTGCTTTATATCCACGCGACACTGGTTCCTTATCTTGCAGCGGCTGGTGAAATGAAAACAAAACCAACCCAACATAGTGTGAAAGAACTTCGTGGTTTAGGAATCCAACCAAATATTTTAATTACACGTACTGAAAAGCCTCTAGATGAAGAAACACGCCATAAAATTGCGGCCTTTACAGACGTTGAAGTGGATTCTGTCATCCAATCTGTCGATGAAGATACTTTATACTCGATTCCATTATCTTTACAACGTCAGCATTTAGACCAAATTGTTGTTGATAAACTAGGTTTAGATGTACCTGAAGCAAATATGACGGAATGGAAAGCTCTTGTCGAAAAAGTCTTGCACTTAAAAGATACTGTAAAAGTAGCGCTTGTGGGTAAATATGTCGAGTTACCGGATGCTTATCTCTCCACGCATGAAGCCTTAAAACATGCTGGTTTTCCATTTGATACGGATGTCGAAATTAAATGGGTCGACTCTGAATTATTATCTAAGCATAATATTGAAGAAGAACTAAGCGATGTTTCAGGGATTATCGTTCCTGGTGGCTTTGGTACTCGTGGGATTGAAGGAAAAATTGAAGCCATTCAATATGCCCGTGAAAATGATCTACCATTTTTAGGATTATCTTTAGGCATGCAACTCGCAGTAATAGAATATGCAAGAAATGTGATTGGCCTTGAAAATGTCGGATCAACCGAACATCATGCCGACTTAAAACATAAAATCGTTGATTTACATCCAGACCAGAGAGATATCGAAGATATCGGGGGTACGTTACGCCTAGGTCTCTATGAAAGTCATTTAAAAGCTGGCACAAAAACGGCAGAAATTTATGGCAACCAAGAAGTGATTAATGAACGTCACCGAAATCGTTATGAAGTCAATGATGAGTACTTTGACTTGTTAGAAGAAAATGGCTTAATCTTGTCAGGATTATCAGCAGATGGCCGTTTAGTAGAATCTATTGAACTATCTGATCATCCATTCTTTGTTGCTTGTCAGTATCATCCAGAGTTCCTGTCACGTCCAAATCGTGCACATCCATTGTTTAAATCATTTGTGGAAAAAGCGATTGATTATAAATAAAAACTTGTTTTCACTGTTTGTCGTGAAATATTTCTCATTTTCATTCGTTTTTTGAAATATTTTTGTTATAATAGATCAGGAAAACAAATTTAAAGATATATATAATTAATAGGAGGCTTTTTAATGAGTCGTTTAGTAAGTATGACGGACATGTTGAACAAAGCGTTAGAAGGAAAATATGCAGTGGGTCAATTCAACATCAACAACCTAGAATGGACACAAGCTATTTTAGAAGCTGCTCAAGAAGAAAACTCACCTGTTATTTTAGGAGCGTCAGAAGGCGCTACAAAATATATGGGAGGCGCACCTGTTGTAGTAGCTATGGTGAATGCTTTACTAGAAACAATGGATATTACTGTTCCTGTTGCATTACATTTAGACCACGGATCATCTTTTGAATCAGCAAAAGAAGCAATTGATGCTGGTTTTTCATCTGTAATGATCGACAATTCAGCACTTCCAATCGATGAGAATATCGAAAATACAAAAAAAGTTGTCGACTACGCTCATGAACGTGGCGTTTCTGTCGAAGCTGAAGTAGGTACTGTTGGTGGGGAAGAAGATGGCGTTGTTGGTGACGTTATTTATGCAGATGCTGAAGAATGTAAACGTATGGTAGATGAAGCAGGTATTGACGCTTTAGCTGCTGCTTTAGGTTCAGTACACGGAACTTATGCGGGTGAACCAAAACTAGGTTTTGATGAAATGAAAGAAATTTCTGAATTAACTCAAACACCTCTTGTGTTACATGGTGGTTCAGGAATTCCTACACACCAAATTGAAAAAGCAATTGAATACGGTCATACAAAAATGAACATCAATACTGAACTCCAACAAGTTTGGACGGCGCGAACACGTGAAGTATTGAAAAATGACTCAGAAGTCTTTGATCCACGTAAAGTTATTGGTCCTGGTAAAGAAAATATTACAGCGACCACAAAAATGAAAATGCGTGAATTAGGTTCTTCAGGAAAAGCTTAAGGCCTTAAATAACAAATCATAGAGAGTGGATGAAAATCTGCTCTCTTTTTTTTGTGTTATGGTTGAATACTTAAGCAAAATCTTAGTAGCTTCGTGACTTTGAAAGGTTAGAATATTCTTTCAAATTTCATGAAATTCATCTAGATCTTCTCATTTATATTGACCTTTTATGGTATAGTAGATGGAGTTGTTATATTTATTTCGACTCTTTTAGTGAAAGAGCGAAATATAAAAAATGAATTTGAAGGATGATTGAAAATGAACGCTTTATGGTTAACCATTAAAGGAATGTTGATGGGGATTTCCAATATTATCCCTGGAGTAAGTGGCGGGACAATGGCTGTTTCTTTAGGGATTTACGATGATTTAATTTTTTCAATTACGCAATTTTTTAACAAGAAAAAGAAAAGTATCCGTTTTTTAGTTCCCTTAGCTCTCGGCTTAATTTTGGGCGTTGTTTTCTTTTCTTATGCGATTGAGTTTCTTTTAGCTGAATATGCGTTTATTACGTCATTAGCTTTCGTGGGCTTAATCACAGGTGGTGTTCCGATCCTGCTTAAAGAATTTCGAGAGGCGTTGACCGAAAGAAATGAAGAAGTTTCTTGGCGCCATGGACTTATCTTTTTGTTTTTCCTCCTTGTGGTCCTTGCGATGTCTCTGATGCAAGAACCAGTAGGAGATGCAGCTGCGTTAGAAATTTCTTTTAGTAATATACTGATTCTATTTGGCTTAGGAATTATTGCTTCGGCGACCATGATTGTCCCGGGAATTAGCGGTTCGTTAGTCTTGATGATTTTTGGTTATTATTACCAACTACTGCAATTATTAACGAGTTTCTTCAATAATGTCTTAGCTTTAAACTGGGCAGGCATTTTAGAGGATATGATTTTGATTGCTCCTGTAGGTATTGGGATCATTTTGGGTGTTTTCTTAGTGAGTAAAGGGATTGAATATTTATTTATCAACTTTCCCAGCCTTACATATAGTGGAATCTTAGGTTTAGTCATTGCTTCACCGGTCGCAATTCTTTACAATACCAATGCTTTCGCTGATTTAGCACAATCCAATATCTTCACCTCTCTTTTAATCGGTGGAATATTGTTGGTGATTAGTTTTTATCTCATTGCAAAACTAGGACAAGTCGACGAAACTGAATAGAAAGAAAAATCTTTACATCTTAAAAATAAGGTGTAAAGATTTTTTTATTTTACCTAGGAATTTGAATATCTTATGAAGTTTTTTCTATAATTTTATTTTATATAAGGGGTCTAAAACGCCATTCCAGCAAGTTTTCATAATATATGTTAATTTAAAACTAACGAAATATTTGTGGTATGAAACAATTTTTTAGGAGGAAAAGATATGGCTCAATTAAAACCAAATATAGTGTTAATCTTTGCAGATGATTTAGGATATGGCGATGTCTCTAGTTTCAATCCTAATTCAAAGATACACACTAAAAATATTGATCGACTGGCAGCAGAGGGCATGCGATTTAAAGATTCACATGCAACTTCTGCCTTATGTACGCCTTCACGATATGGCTTATTAACGGGTCGTTATAATTGGCGTTCGCGCTTAAAAAGTTTTGTTGTCCGAGGAGATTCAGAAGCTTTAATTGAAAAAGATCGCCTCACCCTTCCGCAAATGTTGAAGGAAAATGGTTACCGAACAGCGGCGGTTGGGAAATGGCACTTAGGGATGGATTGGACGTTAAAAGATGGTCCCGATCATGAAAAGTTCTCTTTAGACCCTGATGATGAAGATTATCAGAAAATCAAAAACCAGTTTGGACGGGATGGGAACTTTGACCAAAGATTAGAAGGTCCAAAAATTGAAGGTTTGGATATTGATTATTCGGCGCCCATTAAATATGGACCGAACGATTATGGCTTTGATTATTTCTTCGGCACGGCAGCGTCTATTGACCAACCCCCTTATGTTTACATTGAAAATGACCGCTTTACAGCTGATCCAACTATTTTTTATGGTCTACCAGATGTTGCTCGAGATAACCCTTCGCAACAACAATCTTGGCAGATGGGTCCGGCTGATCCATCTTTTAAAGTAGAAAATGTGATGCCGGATATGCAGAATAAAGTATTGCGTCTTTTAGATGACTTTGGCGATCGAGAAGACCCCTTCTTTCTATATTATCCGACTCATTTAGTCCATGGTCCTTTAGTGCCATCAGAGGAGTTCGAGGGTCAGTCTGGTCTTGGCTTATATGGTGATTTTGTTTTACAGCTTGATGCTTATGTGGGTCAAGTGATCGATGTCTTAAAAGATAAAGGAATCTTTGATGATACTATTTTCATTTTTACGAGTGATAATGGAGCCTCTGCTGTTGCAGGGTTTGATGAACTAAAAGAACAAGGACATAATCCAAGTCATATTTTCCGTGGCTTAAAAGCTGATGCTTGGGAAGGTGGACACCGTGAACCAACCATTGTGTCTTATCCTCTCATGATTGAACCGGGGACGACCTCGAATCATATGGTAAGTCATTCTGATTTCTATCGAACGATTGCCGACATTTTAGAGGTAGAAATTCCTGAAGATGCGGCAGAAGATTCAATATCCGCCGCTTCCTTATGGCAAGGCTATGATAAACCGGTAAGAGAAGATATTGTGCATTCTTCCGGTAATGGTGGTTTTTCAATCCGCCGTGGTTTTTGGAAATTGAATTTAGTGGCAGATGGTGGTGGCTTTGCTGCAGCGAGCGATCAAGAATTTAAACCGTACGAGTTATTTGATCTGCAACGTGATATTAGTGAAACGAACAACGTCATCGAGGAACATCCAGATCTTGTCCAAGAACTAACGGATACATTGGCCGATTATATAAAATCAGGGCGTTCTACAAAAGGTGAACCACAAGAAAACAACCGCAATAATCCAGACGGCGATTGGAAACAACTTGAGTGGATGGATGATTACGAGGAATATGTACAACAATTTAAGGAAGGTTCTGCGGATAAAGAAGTCGTGAAAGAAGATAAAAATGAGAGTGAAGAAGAAGCAGCAGAACATAAAACAAATAAAGACCAGCAAAATATAGAGGAATAAGATTAAATACTCAAAGTAGAAAGGACGGTTCAATGTCAACTAAGAGGACAGACAAAGCAAAAGAAGAGATGATTTTTATTGAAGGAGACACCTTTACCATGGGGACAGATTCTGGAGAAGGTCACCATGAAGATAAAGAAGGTCCTGCTGTGGAAGTGTCTGTGGATGATTTTTATATCAGTCCTTATACCGTGACGAACCAAGAGTTCTTAGAATTTTTCCTGGACACAAACTATATTACGGACGCCGAAAGATATGGTTCCTCCCATGTCTTTTATTTATTGTTGCCTGAAGAAACGCGTAATAAATATGCATCTATTTCAGGGGCTAATTGGTGGTATGAAGTGCCGGGTGCCAATTGGCGAAAGCCCGAAGGGGACAATTCATCAATTGCAGATCGCATGAATCATCCGGTGGTTCATGTTTCTAGAAATGATGCCTTAGCCTACTGTCAGTGGGCAAACAAACGCCTTCCAACAGAAGCAGAATGGGAATATGCCGCTCGCGGAGGCTTAGTCGGCAAACGGTATCCTTGGGGCGATGAACTTCATCAAAACAACACATACCACGCAAATATCTGGCAAGGGGAGTTTCCTGTAGAAAACACAGAAGCGGATGGTCACTTAGGAACAGCTCCTGTACACACTTATGAGGCGAATGGTTACGGCTTATATCAAACAGCCGGCAATGTGTGGGAGTGGTGTTTAAACCCTGGTAAAATCTCCTTAGAGGAATTTCAACGCACTCCTCCTCAACAGTTCTTGGAACAGAATAACCATTACAGCAAAGAAATGTATGCATTACGTGGCGGCTCATTTCTTTGCCATCATTCTTACTGTCGGCGATACCGTGTAGCGGGGAGAAATTCGAATACAGCGGATTCTTCCACGAGTAATGTAGGTTTCCGCTGTGCAAAAGATGTTTAGAATAGCGAAAGGTGAGGAGGGAAAGATGAAGAAGTTTGATAAAGAATCGTTAGAATCGAAAAGTAGCGAAGAATTAGCGCGAAGTCGAACAGACCTTGCACAATTACGTAGTGAATTGGCACAAAGTCGAACACTGCAAGCCGCCGAACGGACTTATGCGGCTTGGGTACGTACAGGTTTCACAATCGCTGGTGCCGGTTGGACGCTCGGACAAGCCTTACGAAATAGTGAAGCCGGGAATATGTCTCTATTGCTCGGGGGCGCCTTAATTATCTTGGGGCTTATGTGTTTTATTTACGCTTGGCTCGGTTTCAAAAGAGTTTATGATTATTTAAAATATACATTCGGTGATGATGAAGATAAAAATCATCCTTTTACTATGAATTTAATCACTGTAACAATTTTATCGGTTACATTGTTTGGAATCTTTGTCTTGGGCTTTGGGATGTTACTGTTCTAATTTGAGAAAAATAGGGCACTTGAAAAAGAGCGATGGATTCCTTTAAACCTCTCTATTTTTAATCATAAAACCTCCTTATTCTGTTACTAGCTTTCCTTATTTAAAGGCTTTATTAATAGAGTATCAAACTTTTTACAATGATCTCTAGAAAATGACAAAGATTAAGGGGAAGAAGGATGCAATCTTTGTTTTAAAATGAGATAATAATAGATGGTATACGGTAGCGGTTGTTTCCGCTAGTTATCCAAAGATAGAGGTAGAAACCACTATAAATCTAGCGTATACTAATGCTGTGTTTGATGTCTTCGAGCACATTCAGAAAACTACAAATTTACAACACACATCATTCAAATTTTAAAAAATTCCAACACAAGAATTAACATTTAAAATAAAAAGATTCTAGAAAATGAATATAGAAAAAGGCGGATTTTTAATGAAAAAATTAATAATTAATGGCGGCAAGAAACTGAAAGGGCAAGTGACCGTTTCAGGAGCAAAGAATAGTACCGTAGCACTTATTCCTGCGGCAATCTTAGCAAATTCACCAGTCACTTTAGAAGGCGTACCGAACATTAAGGACGTCCATTCTTTAATTGAAATTTTAAACGAAATGAATGTCTACACTGAATTTAATGGATCTACCTTACATATTGATCCGACAGAAATGGTCTCCGTCCCGATGCCGAGTGGAAAAATTAACAGCTTACGGGCTTCTTATTACTTTATGGGGGCACTATTAGCGAAATTCGGCCAAGGCGTCGTTGGTTTACCAGGTGGCTGTGATTTAGGTCCTCGCCCAATCGACCAACATTTAAAAGGATTCCACGCTTTAGGCGCAGAGATTGATAATAAAATGGGCGCTATGCATTTTGATACACCAGAAGAAGGGATGGAAGGCACGACCATTTATTTTGACGTGGTTTCTATTGGGGCAACCATCAATGTGATGCTAGCAGCAACAAAAGCTAAGGGACTTACAATCATTGAAAATGCGGCTCGTGAACCTGAAATTATTGATGTCGCCACTTTACTAAATAAAATGGGCGCAGAAATTCGAGGAGCAGGAACAGATACGCTTCGTATTCAAGGGGTAGAGGAATTGACGGGTGTTTCGCACACAGTCATTCCTGACCGGATTGAAGCTGGCACTTATCTTGCAATTGCTGCTTCTAGTGGTGAAGATGTCTTAGTTGAAAACGTGATTGTTGAGCATATTGATGGACTTGTTGCAAAATTAAATGAGATGGGACTTCATTTAGAAGTAGGCGAAGATAGCGTTCGTGTGAAACAACCGGAAGAAAAATTACAACCTGTTACCATCAAAACGCAGCCTTATCCAGGTTTTGCGACCGACCTACAACAGCCTGTAACGCCATTATTGCTACAAGCAGATGGAGAATCTTCCATCATGGATACCATTTACCCTAAACGAGTGGGTCACATTCCAGAACTTCAAAGAATGGGTGCCGATATCCGAGTTGAAAGTGATATTATACTCATCCAAGGGGGTAAAAAACTGACAGGCGCAGAAGTAGAAGCAAGTGATTTACGTGCTGGTGCTTGTTTAGTCAGTGCCGGTTTAATCGCTGAAGGTACAACAATGATTGTAGGTGTTGAAAATATTTTACGAGGCTACTCAAATATTGTAGAAAAACTTAGCGATCTTGGCGCAGATATCCAAATGATTGAAACAACAGAATAAAATAAATAAAGATAAGAGGGAACCCGTGGAAAAGGATAAATTTTTAACATATGATCAATTACAAGAAAAAACGTTGAAAGAAATTTATGAACTAGCGAAAGAACTGGATGTGCCACGTTACAGCCAAATGAATAAAAAAGAACTTTCATTTGCAGTCATTCGGGCACAAGAAGAAAAACAAGGTTACTTCCAAGTCAGTGGTGTGCTCGATAAAGTACCTAATCAAGATTTTGGATTCTTAAGAGCCATTAATTACTCACAGAGTAATGAAGATGTGTATATTTCTGCTTCGCAAATGGCTCGTTTTGGTTTACGTGAAGGAGATCGAGTGTCAGGGACGGCACGTCCTGCGAAGAAAAATGAACGTCACTTTGGTTTAATGAACGTGAAACGTGTGAATGGTAAGAATCCTGAAGATGCAAGAGAGCGTCCGTTTTTCCCCGCATTAACGGCACTCTATCCGGATGAAAAAATTCATTTAGAATCTTCAAAAAATCATACCTCCGCACGCATGTTAGATTTATTAGCACCTATTGGCTTTGGACAGCGTGGTTTAATTGTTGCGCCTCCAAAAGCAGGGAAGACCACACTTCTAAAAGAAATTGCGAATAGTATTACAACGAATTATCCTGATGTTGAGCTAATTGTTCTGTTAATTGATGAGCGACCGGAAGAAGTGACGGACATCGAAAGAAGTATCAAAGGGGAAGTCGTGCATTCAACCTTTGACCAAAAAGCACAAAATCACGTACAAGTCAGTGAACTTGTCCTAGAACGAGCGCGACGTTTAGTGGAAGATAAACGCGATGTGGTTATTTTAATGGACAGTATTACACGTCTTTCACGCGCTTATAACTTAGTAGAGCAACCAAGCGGACGTACACTCAGTGGGGGAATTGACCCGGCTGCTTTATATCCACCGAAACGCTTCTTTGGTTCAGCGCGAAATGTCGAAGAAGGCGGCAGCTTAACCATTATCGCAACCGCATTAGTGGATACAGGCAGCCGAATGGATGACGTTATTTACGAAGAATTCAAGGGGACGGGCAACATGGAAATTCATTTATCTCGTACACTTGCCAATCGTCGCGTATATCCAGCGATCGACATTGTCAAATCAAGTACGCGTAAAGATGAATTATTACTTTCAAAAGAAGAATTTGAAGCTACTTTCCGTCTCCGTCGAAGTATTCCGAATGATTCTTTAGAATTTACGGAGAAATTTATTAAAACGCTGGAAAACACCGAAACCAACGAGGAGTTTATCCAAAACATTTTGCGCAGAACTTAAGTAGTCCTTTGATTGAATAAGTAAAATATAGAAAATCATCGGTTAAATTGTGTGAAAAATATTGCGTTTTATCCAGAAACATGCTAATATAATTAATGTTGCAAGAAAATAGTTGTAAACAATTATTTTTCGAGAGATTATAAACGAATGCATGAACAGAATAAACTATGGAGCGCAAAGCTCTATGGCATGAGGAGTGAAAAGAATGAGAAGCGGAATTCATCCAGAATATAATAAAGTTGTATTTAGAGACACTTCAACAGGTTACGAATTTTTATCAGGTTCAACACAAACATCTGATGAAACTATTGAGTGGGAAGATGGGAACTCATACCCATTAATCCGTGTTGAAATTTCTTCTGATTCACATCCATTCTACACAGGCAAACAAAAATTTGCTCAAGCAGATGGACGAATCGAACGTTTCAACAAAAAATTCGGATTTACAGACGAAAATTCAGACGACGAATAAAAATAAGACATTTAGAAAGACTTACTGTTTACGAAGCAGTAGGTCTTTTTTATTTTGGTTATTGACTCGACGTTTGTAGAAGGCTTGGAAAACGGTCTAGTTGCTAGAGGATCTGAGAGAGTAAGTGTTCAAAATATCGCTCTGTAGTGGTCAATAGAGCTATCCTTCTATAGAATGGTGTACATAGAAAGAAAAAAGGCTTATTTAATTAAGAAGGTTAAAAATAGAGCTGAGTGAATGCAAAGTCTCTAATTGGATGATTATCGTGCTATTTTATTCGAAATGCCATTTTTTTTACAAATGACTGCCTTTTTAAACTATTTTGATGTTTACTCGTCACACCTGTCGACTTGTGACGAGCAAATGAAGCTAGGTGCGTCACAACTCTTGACTTGTGACGAGCAAATGAAGCTAGCTCCCTCACAATTCTTGACTTGTGACAAGCAAATGAGGCTAGCTGCGCCACAGCTCCCCACTTGTGACAAGCAAAGATTTTCTGACAATAAAATAACTCAAAACCTTCTAAATCGCACAAAAAAGCCAGCTCACCGCGGAGCTGGCTTTTCTATCTCTTCTTTGTTTAGTGATCTGTTAATTTTGAATCGTATTGTCGTTTAAATAACGTTTTAAGAATTCTTGTGTTCGTTCATTCAGAGGATCATTAATCACTTGTTCAGGTGGTCCGGACTCTTCAATCACACCGTCATCCATAAACACGACACGACTAGAAACATCACGAGCGAAGGCCATTTCATGGGTAACGACAATCATCGTTAAACCTTCCTTTGCCAGAGCAGTCATTGTACCCAAGACTTCGCCGACCATTTCCGGGTCGAGGGCACTTGTTGGTTCGTCGAATAATAAGATTTCAGGATTCATCGAAAGTGCACGCGCAATGGCAATTCGTTGCTGTTGTCCACCGGATAATTGATGCGGTCGCGCGTCACGGTAAGGAGCCATGCCAACTTTTTCTAAATTTTCTAAAGCAATGGCTTCAGCTTCTTTTTCGGAACGATTTAAAATTCTCACTTGTCCAACGGTACAATTTTTTAAAGCCGTCATATTTTTAAAAAGATTAAACTGTTGAAAGACCATACCGACTTTCGCGCGGTATTTATTTTGGTCAAATGAATGGTTTAAAATAGAATCATCGTGATACATAATATCTCCAGCGGTTGGCTCTTCAAGTAAATTGAGGCAGCGGAGTAAAGTCGATTTACCAGAACCAGAAGCTCCAATAATACTAATCACTTCACCGGATTCTACTTGAAAGTCGATATCCCGTAAGACCGTATTGTCACCAAACTTTTTTTCTAAATGTTGCACATTTAAAATTATATCACTCATTGATCTGCTCCTTTCTCAGTCGAGAGTGGCATTGTACTTGATTCATGTACTTTGTATGAGCTAGATCCGCTCATGTATTTTTCGACTAAGCTTAGTAAACGAGTCGTTGTAAACGTCATAATGAGATAGAGGACGGATGCGATAAAGAATGTTTGGAACGTCATATAAGTGGAACCTGCGGCTGAGCGAGTGATGAAAAATAGCTCCGTCACAGCGATAACGTTTAAAACAGACGTATCCTTGATGTTGATCACAAATTCGTTTCCAAGCGCTGGTAAAGTGTTTCTAATGGCTTGTGGCAATACAACGGAGGTCATGCTTTGGAAGTGGTTCATACCAATTGCTTTGGCGGCTTCCGCTTGCCCTTCGTCGACACCGATAATACCTCCTCGAATCACTTCAGCAAGATAAGCTCCGGTGTTCACCGATACAATTAATAAAGCAGCAAACATCGAACTCATATCGATATCAAAGAATAATTTTGAACCGTAAAAGATCATCATGGCTTGGACCATCATCGGTGTTCCACGGAAGATCTCGATATAAATCATGATAACCAAATCAAATAACTTATAAAAGGCATACGCAAAAGGGTTTCGTTTTTTACTAATAGGGAGTGAGCGATAAATCGCAATCAATAGACCAATAATAAAACCAACAACGGTTGAAATTAAAGCAATAATTAAGGTATTACGTACCCCTACTAAAAATTGACTCCCGTAATCTTCCCAAATACCAGCCACATCTGACCAGAAACCAGTACTTTCGCCACGTTCATTTAATTCAACCATATCTTCCATCAACTGATCGCGTTCTGATTGCGAAATGGTGGATAGAGCTTCATTGATAGGTTCAAGTAAGGGCGAGCCTTTATCCATTCCTACTGCCACCGATGTATTAACCTGTCCAGTATCGAAGCCTTGACCTTCTTCAAATTCAACATAAGTTAAATCTGAGTTTGAAGCGACGGCTGCCATAGCTCCAGGTTTTTCGGATACGTAAGCGTCGGATTTATCGGACATCACCGATGAAATCATCGTTGGGAAAGAATCCATCGCTGTTTGTTGTTCAACTTCGGGAATTTGTTCAATTAATTCATAATGGAAAGTATTTAATTGAGCGGTGACGCGAGCCCCCGTAAAGTCTTCAAGATTCGTTGCATCTGCAAATTCTGAATCAGCCGCTGTGACGAGGACGAGATCAGAATCATAATAATCATCGGAAAAGTCCATTTGTCGCTCACGCTCAGGCGTGGGGGACATTCCAGCAATAATCGTATCAATCATGCCTGATTCAAGAGCCGGCGGTAAGCCATCCCAATCGAGTTTCACGATTTCTAACTCTAAGCCTAACTCTTCAGCTAGCAACACGGCCATTTGTAAGTCATAGCCATTTGCAAATTCTCCAGAAGAATTACTAATTTCCAGAGCTCCGTTGGAATTTGAGGTTTGAGACCAGTTAAAAGGGGCGTAATTCGCTTCCATTCCAACAGTCAGTACACCGTCATCTTCCAAACCAGCATTCAACTGTTCCATATCATAAGTATTTTCTTGAGCATGTACTACCGTTGAAAAGGGCAGACACACCAACATAAACGCGGCAAAAGCTAAAGCAAACCAGCGTTTAAAGTGACTATTTTTCATACAATTTCTCCTTTAAATTAACTAAGTGATACCATCTAATAATGATACTGAAGACCACCTGAAAAATCAAAATTATTTTAGTATCAAGGAAGAGCTTAGATGGGTTTATTCAAAAATCATTGAACATAAAAAGAAAAAGACCTCTATTCTAGAACTTAATAGAACCTAGAAAAGGCCTTCTCATAAAGAATAGTATACCAATTATTCAGGCCAAATTAAAGAGTACATCCGAATTCTCCCACATGAGTCGTGGCACCATGCACTAACGATTATTAGGTGTTTGTTTGTACCATTTTGAAAAAACGAGTGATGATTGGAAATACGTTCCGAAGACTGGAGGGTTTTACAATTGTGCTTAAAATCGATATTTTATATACTGAAAGTCACAAAGGAGGTGAAGGTTTTGGACTTAAATAAAATCGCTGCAGGAAAAAAACTCACGGATTTAGAGAAGAGCATTCTAAAGTATGTGGTTGAACATATTACTGAAATTCAAGAGATGGGTGTGCGTGAAATTGCGCAAGAGATTTATACTTCACCGACTTCTATTATGCGTTTATCTAAAAAATTAGGCTATACCGGTTTTACAGATATGTATTACTCCCTACTCCCTATTGTAAAGAAAGCAGAACTCACACCTTCCAGCCCAGAGAATACGCTGTTAGATGTTAGCTTTTCAGACTTAACGCAGACGTTGACGGAGCATGAGATCCAGCAGTTTAATGATAAAATATTTAGAAAATCAAATAAGTATGTTTTTATCTATGCGACGGGTTTTTCCAAAATCATTTCGGAATATATTTATAAAAAACTATTAGTGTTAGGAAGAAAAGCCATCTTAGCCAGCGGATCGGATTCAGTAGGCGTTTTTGAAAATAATTTAGAAGATATTGAAGCTGTCCTTGTGGTCTCGAAATCAGGAGAAACGGAACAAGTTTATAACAAACTATTGAAAGCAGCAGAGGCAGAGATATATACGATCGCTTTGACCCAAGATACTAAAAATCGCATGGCACTTTTAGCTGATTTAAATCTACCGATTAAAGACATCCAACCGTTAGATGATCGCAATATGTTACCGAATGTGTTCTTTCCGGCGGTGTTTGTAGTGTTTGAATTTTTACTAGAGCAATATCTGGAACAATATTGAAACATCTTTTCGAAATATGTTTCAGAAACACGGAACATGTTTTTTTAAGAAAGGAATGCCTTATATTGTAAACGATTACAAGTTATAATAAACGCAATCAAAGAAAAAGAGGAGGAAGACAAATTGAAAAATAAATTATTAAATGGTTTGCAACGTTTTTCAAGAGCCATGTTTATTCCCGTGCTCATTTTACCGATTGCCGGTATTTTGATTGCGATTGGCAATTTATTTACAAATCCTGGCTTATTAGAATTATTCCCTGCGATGGATCATCCAGCACTCACTGGGTTTGGAACGATATTATCGAATGCACTCGTTTCTATCCTGAATAATTTAGGACTCGTGTTTGGAGTGGGGATCGCTGTTGGTTTAGCGGATAAAAAGCGCGCCGAGGCAGGCTTTAATGCATTACTTGCTTATTTAGTTTTTATCTACGCGATGAACACTTTTTTAGAATTAAATGGTTTGCTAGTGGATCCCGAAGCGCTCCAAGGAACAGGGCAAGTCATGGTTCTAGGCGTGCAAATCTTGGATATGGGTGTTTTTCTGGGCATCCTATTAGGTATCCTTACCGCGTCAGTTCATAATCGATTTGCGGATATAGAGTTTGATAATGCTTTTCAGATTTATGGGGGTAGTCGCTTTGTATTTATCGTATTGATTCCTGTGATTGTTTTGTTCGCTATTCTTTCAAGTTACATTTGGCCAGCAATTCAAGCATGGATTAACAGTCTGGGTGGTTTCATTAACCAATCAGGCAACTTTGGTTTATTCATCTACGGCATGCTGGAGCGGTTATTAATTCCTACTGGTTTACACCATTTAGTTTATACCCCGTTCTTATATACATCGCTTGGCGGTGTGCAAGAAGTTGGTGGACAAGTTTTTGAAGGAGCACGTAACATTTACTATGCGGAAATGGCAGATCCTGCGGTACAAGTCTTATCGAATAGTGTAATTTGGGATGCCCGCGGAATTTCTAAAATGTTTGGTTTAATTGGCGCTTGTTTAGCGATGTATCAGACGGCTAAACCAGAAAATAAAAGAAAAGCCAAAGCGATTTTAATTCCAGCCGTTTTCACTTCTTTTATTGCAGGAGTGACCGAACCGATTGAATTTTCGTTTATGTTTATTGCGCCTCTCTTATTTGTGCTTCATTCTATATTAAGCGGCTTAAGTATGGTTGCTTTAAACTTACTGAACGTGCGAGCGATTGGTCCGAATGGTTTTATCGATTTTCTTTTATACAATGTTCCGTTAGGGATTGAAAAAACAAGATGGCCCTTATATCTTTTAGTCGGTATATTTTTCTTTGCTCTTTATTATGGGGTTTTTCGCTTGGCGATTACTAAATTTGATCTAAAAACAATTGGAAGAGAAGCGAGTAGTGAAGAGACCCGACTTTATTCTAAACAGGATTATGAAGAGAAGAGACGAAGTCAAGGGGAAGAAATACCAAAAGGTGAAGCTACACCTGCAGATCAAGCATTGGGATTGGCACCGACGATCGTAGCTGCGCTTGGTGGAGATGAAAATATTCAGACGATCACGAATTGCTACTCTCGCTTAAGACTCACGGTGGCGAATCCTGAAATCGTTAATCAAGAAATATTGAAAAATGAGACGGGAGCGAGTGGCGTGATGATTAATGATGAAAATGTACAAGTCGTTTACGGTTTACAAGTCAACAAGATCCGTAAAGCAGTAGACGAATATTTAGGCAGAGAATCTAACGAGTAAAAATAAAAAGGAGCAAAATTTATGGCGAAAAAAGAATTTTCAATTGTCATTGCTGGTGGAGGAAGTACGTTTACGCCAGGAATTGTAATGATGCTTTTAGAAAACCAAGATCGTTTTCCCATTAGAAAGTTAAAATTATACGATAATGATGCTGAAAGACAAGGAGTACTGGGCGAAGCTCTTACTATTTTATTAAAAGAACAAGCACCTACATTAGAATTTTCCTATACGACGGATCCAAAAGAAGCTTTTACGGATGTCGATTTTGTCTTTGCGCATATCCGGGTTGGAAAATATGCGATGCGAGAAGCCGATGAAAAAATACCATTAAAATATGGAGTCATCGGACAAGAAACTTGCGGGCCTGGCGGAATCGCTTATGGTATGCGAAGCATTAAAGATATGCTTGAGCTGGTTGATTATATGGAAGAATATTCACCCGCTGCTTGGATGTTAAACTATTCTAATCCTGCTGCTATCGTTGCTGAAGCGACTCGTGTTTTACGTCCTGATTCTAGAATATTAAATATTTGTGATATGCCGGTAGGAACGCTCAGAAGAATGTCGCAAATTGTTGGCACTACTCCTGAACAATTGGAAGTCCGTTATTTTGGATTAAATCATTTTGGCTGGTGGACGAGCGTGAAGGATAAAGAGACTGGGCACGAGTACCTCGATGAAATTAAAGCATACGTGGCTAAACATGGATATTTAACGCAAGTTGAAGTAGATACTCAACATATGGATGAAAGCTGGCAAGAGACACATAAAAAAGCCAAAGATTTACTAGCGATCGAACCAAGATTTTTGCCAAATACGTACTTAAAATATTATTTTTACCCTCAGGATGAAGTGGCACATGCCAATCCAGAATATACGAGAGCGAATGAAGTCATGGACGGTCGAGAAAAAGAAGTCTTTTCAGCAGCTCAAGAGATTATTGATCAAGGAACTGCTAAAAGTAATGCCTTCAATATTGATAGTCATGCGTCATTTATCGTGGACTTAGCAAGAGCAATTGCCTTTAATACTGGGAAGCGGATGTTGTTAATTGTGGAAAACAACGGAGCGATCGCTAATTTTGATGATGATGCTATGGTTGAAGTTCCTTGTATCATAGGCAGTGATGGGCCAGAGCCTCTCACGCAAGGAAAAATTCCGTCATTCGAACGAGCTTTGATGCTCCAACAAGTTACGGTTGAGAAAATGGTAGTCGAAGCATATATTGAAAAAAGTTATCAAAAAATGTGGCAAGCCCTGAGTTTATCTAAGATTGTTCCTAATGCAAGGGTTGCAAAAGAATTATTAGATGATCTAATAGAAGCGAATAAAGATTTTTGGCCAGAATTGAAATAATAGTGGACACAAAAAAATAATCATCTATTCCTTTGATTAGTATTAGGAATAGATGGTTATTTAGCGTATAAAAGTTATTATATATGTGCTTATCTAAAAGTTCGTAGGTTTTCTTGTGATCATTCAATTTCTTTTACCATATGCCAATAGACGTGGCCGCTTAAAACAATTTTTGTCTTCTCTACAAACCCCATCTTTACATAAAGCGAATAAGCGGCTGTGTTTTTGATATCACAGTTTAAGGAAATCGTGCTATATTCTGCTTTTTTGGCTATGTCGATAGCTCCTTGAATCATCTCTTGACCAACTCCTTGGCGTCGGAAGTCTGGTGCGGTAACTAAAGTATCTAAGTACCATTCATTGGGCAGACATTCATTTTCTTGAGCAATCATATCGATGGGAAAACCATGAGCTAACATCGCTGCTTGCAGTGGACCGTCAATTAAAGGTTCCTGCACACCAGGGTATCCAAAAAATGCACCCGCTATTTTTCCTTCTCGCTCACAGATCCAAGTATGTTCATAGCCATAACGGTAGTAGGGGCTGTGCATGGCTTCGATAAGGATTTCTTTTAATAAGTCCTGGCTCATTTCATCTAAGACAGGTAGTTCCATATCGGCGAAAATCTTATGGATAAATGGATATAATTGAGAAATTTCATCTTTTTGTATTTTTCGAATCACGTGTTTCACTCTTTTCTTTTATTTCCTCGCTAGTTTAACATATTTAGATTTTGGTTCCTTATAATTATAGAATTTTTTTGAAATATAGTATGATTAACCTGTAGGAATGTTCTAAAAAGGGGTGAGCACGGTATGATTTTAGATGAGTTTCTTAAAAAACATAATCGAGAATCACAAATGATATTAAAACAAATTGGCCTTACAGAAGATCAAATCCAGACTCGAGCCGTCATCCACTATCCTGACGAATTACTCTATGTCCTTTCAAAAGAAGTGGACCAACCGATCAGCGTTATTTTGTATGAACTTTTACAATTAGAAAATGCAGGAGCGGTCCGAA
Organism: uncultured Atopostipes sp.; assembly: GCA_910588235.1. Taxonomy (GTDB): domain Bacteria; phylum Bacillota; class Bacilli; order Lactobacillales; family Carnobacteriaceae_A; genus Atopostipes. The sequence continues at coordinate 39,577 of CAJUOQ010000012.1, forward strand.
GAGTGGCGAGTGATTATGGTTTAATTAAAGCGTTTGAAAGTAATACCCCTTATATTTTTATCCCGCAAGCTTATCGAAATGAACAAAGTAAATTATTAACCGATCTGTCGATTAGGAAAGGGATTTTTGAATTAGAATTGGGACCCATTGCAAAATATAATTTTATAGGGAAGAAAATTTATGAAGCTTTTCTAATCAGTACCGGAAAAGGGGAAGAATTTCAAAGGATTGAAGAAAAATTGACGCATTATTTTGTCCTTGTACATGATCAAGGCGGAAGTTTACTGATGCAAGAGAGGTAATTTTTTTGACTTTAAAAATATGAAAGAAAAAAGCTTGTCTCAACTTATGAGGCAAGCTTTTTAATCACTTTTTCAGTAAATATTCTCTATTATTTAGGTAATTTTTCAATAACTACTTCATTGACTCTTTGTTTTTGTGCATTGACGATCGTAATTTCTAAATTTTTATACTGCAAGACTTCATTATTGCTAGGGATTCGTTCAAACTGTTCCGTAATAAAACCGCTAACGGTGCTTGAAAGCCAATCATCGGCATCTTCTTTTAAATTAAATAAGTTGAAAAATTTCTCAAGTGCGTAAGTTCCTTGAATGAGGTACTTGTTTTCATGTTCAAGCTGGATGATATCTGTTCGAACAACATCCGACTCGTCCCAAATTTCTCCTACCAATTCTTCTAAGACATCCTCCATGGTAGCAATGCCGGTCATACTGCCATACTCATCAACAATAACGCCCACATGTGTATGTTCATGTTGCATGGCACTTAACAAATCAGAAGGTGAAATATTTGCAGGAACAAAAAGAGGTTTCGCTAGAAAATCTTCTAGTCGTCTCGCATTTTGAGCATCTTTCCTTTTCCCATCTACATAGCGGAAAAAGTCTTTCACGTGTAGCGTCCCTGCAATATTGTCGATGGAACCTTTATATACGACTAAGCGGGAGAAGGGCGTGCGAATAAATAAATCTTCAATTTCTTCATCGTTATCGCTGAGATCAAAACCGATCACATCTATTCTCGGCGTTAAAATAGAATAAATATCCATATCATCAAATTCAATCGCTGCTTTTACTAAGTCCCGTTCTTCTTGTTCAATACTTCCGCCTGTTCGCGCTTCATCTACAATCGAGAGAAGTTCTTCCTCGCTCACTGTCTCTTCATCGGTTATAGGAATGATCTTTTTGATGAAATCTTGCCATTTTCCAAATAGCCACACAAAAGGGTTCAATAATTTCATAATAAATCTTAAGGGAGTTGCGGTTGATTTTGCAATGGTTTCAGAATAAATTTTAGCGAGCAGTTTCGGTGTAATTTCACCAAAAAGTAATAATAAAATAGTCGTCGCAATTGTCGCAATCGTTGCGCCATAGACAGGAGAAATACGAATGAAAAAGATCGTCGCAATGGCTGAACTAGCTATGTTAACTAAATTATTACCGATTAAAATGGTGGATAATAAAGCACTAAAGTCTTTTTGTAAATTTAACGCATTTTGAGCTTTTTTATCGCCATCCTTTGCTTCATTCTGTAGACGGATTCTATTCACAGAGGTATAAGCTGTTTCAGATGAAGAAAAGAAAGCGGAAAATATCACTAAAATTACAAAAATGATGATACTGTTTATCTGCTGACTGTCCATTAAATCATTCAATCCTCTCACTAACAAATAGGTGATTAACCCTTTAAAAATATTTACTAATCAAATAAATGCTACCATAAAATGTTTTGAAAGGAAAACACTTCCAGTATAAAATCGAACAAACAAAAAACTTGTTGTATCGATGAATTTAGTCGATAATCAAAATGAGAAAGGAAACGCATTCAGAAGAAGCGTAAAAAGATAAGGGGGATATTTTCATGAAAACTTTTTATATGGGTATGAAAGACCAATTTTTAGTCATTGATGAAACAAAAGAAGGTTATACATTTACAACATATTTAGAAGGAATGAAAGCGAACCGTTTAGCAATTGATCCACAAAATGAAAAGCGGATGTATGTAGCGACAGATAAAGGGCTGTGGCGGACGGAAGATGCTGGAGAAAAATGGACACAAGCGGACAAAGGAATAAAAAAATCAAATATCACTGCAGTGGCTATCCATCCGAAAAGACGAGTCAACGGAAATAGTGTTGTCTATGTAGGAACAGAACCAAGTGCTCTTTACTATTCAGAAGATAATGGAAAAAGTTGGACAGAGTTTTCTGGGATACAAGAGTTGCCTTCGAAAAGTGAGTGGTCTTTTCCACCACGACCGGAGACGCACTACGTTCGCTGGATCACGCCAAATTATACAGATGAAAACTATATTGCGGTTTCCATTGAAGCAGGCGCTGTTATCCATACAACGGACCATGGCAAAACTTGGAATGACCGGACAGCAGAAGGGCCCATCGATGTTCATACTTTGTTAAATCATCCCGATGTGCCCGCTCGTTTATACGCAGCAAATGGGGATGGTTCATCAAATCCTAAAAAAGCCTTTGCCGAGAGTGAAGATGGTGGCCAATCTTGGGAATACATGAGTGAAGGCTTGGAAGAGCATCCTTATTTATACAATATGATTTTACGTCCGAATAATCCTGAAAAGTTATTCGTTTCTGCTTCAAAAAGTGCAGCAAAAGCCCATCGCTCACCTAGATATTCGACTGTGTATCGAAAATATGGCGGCGAAGCTTGGGAAGAAACAGCGGAAGGTTTACCGCGAGAAGGTGCTTATACACATCATTTAGCGAATGATCCTAATGATGTGAATGGTTTTTACGCACTGAATAATTTTGGCATTTATTGGCTAGGTGTTGAAGAAACTACTTGGGAAAAAGTAGATCTTGCATGGCCGGAAGAGTATAAAGAAGAACGTCCCTATTTCTTCGTCGTAAAATAAGTGTTGCTAAAAAAGAGTAACGTTATAAAATAGGGCAAAATGTGTAAGTTGTAGGAGGAAAAAGCATGAAAATAGCGATAGCTGGTTCAGGAGCTATAGGGTCTGGTTTTGGATATCTGTTAAAAAAGGGCGGCCATGAGGTAACTTTAATGGATTTTTGGGAGGATCATATACAAGCCGTCCAACAAAATGGACTGACAATTGCAGTCAATGGGCAGCAAGATAATATTGACATCCCGATGGATAAGCCTGAAAATATTCAAGAAAAATTTGACGTTGTTTTTATTTTTACAAAATCCATGTATTTACAAGGAATGCTCGAAGCGATTGAGCATACATTAGCGGGTAATACAAAAGTAGTTTGTTTATTAAATGGCTTGGGACATGAAAAAACGATTGCGGAATATATCCCTAAAGAAAATATCATTATGGGGACTACCGTTTGGACCGCGAGTTTGGAAGCTCCCGGAAAAACAAGCTTGATGGGACAAGGTCCCGTGGAAGTCCAAGAAGTAGATCCCAAAGGAAAAGAAGCTGCTTTAACGCTTGTTCAAGTGTTAAGCGATTGTGGTTTAAATGGAATCTACAGTGCAGATGTTCATTTTACGACTTGGCGTAAAGCCTGTGTCAACGGCACTTTGAATACTTTAAGTGCTTTATTAGATGCTAATATTGAAGAATTACTGCAGAGTGATTATGTTCAGCACTTAATTCGAGAAATTGTGGAAGAATTTTCTAGGGCAGCAAAAGCTAAAGGGATCGGCTTGGAAGTTGAAGAGATGATTACTTATTTGAATGAAGCTTCTAAAAAGGTAGGCACGCATTATCCTTCAATGCATCAAGATATTATGAATAAACGCCCGACAGAAGTAGACTTTTTAACGGGAGAAGTAGCAAAAATTGGGGCAAAAAATGGTTTTAAAACACCAAAATCCCAAACATTAACCGAACTTATCCATGCAAAGGAAGATGTATTAGGAATTTCTCGTGAGCATTAGAACAATACTTATGAAATTGAGGAGGATTCCTCCGACCTTTCACACCAAAAACAGCAGGCTTTATCGTGCGAAACTTGCAAGTCGCTTTGAGATGCGCGGATAACTACACTCGCTAGCGAACTATCTCTAGCGATAGCAATGACCATTCCACTAAAAAAACTCACTCCCGCAAACAGGAGTGAGTGTTTTAATAGGATATAAAATTTTAACTGTTTTCTGAAGCACCAGAAACAGCGTCGACAGTTTCCGGTTCAGTATTTTGTGAAGCGCTGGAAACATCATCGACATCATTTTCAGAAGCGCCGGAGACACCATCGACGTTTCCACCAACAAGTTCTTGACCTGTTTGTTGTAAGTACCAGTCAATCACAGGTTGTAAATCATGGACATATTCATTAATTCCGATATAGTTTCCTTCTTTGTCTTTGATTCCTTTGTAGTTATGCACCACAAATTTATCAGGACCATGTGTCGGAACATTAATACGGAAAGTATCCAGATCACCCGCACGAAGTTGTTGGATGACCCATTGCACATTTTTGTAAGTAGCTGGTGGATGACATGCTGCAAGTGGGTTACCGACTTGACTTGGGTGACGGTCCGCTAGCATATCTTCTTTTTCTATATGATAGTTATAGTATAAAAATTGGTTATTACTATCTGCAAAAGTTAATTCCATTGGCATTGAATTTAAGAAATGATTAATTTGATCCACGGTTAGGACACCACGGTCTAATTTGACATAAGTATCTCCTTCAACCGCATTTGTTTTTTCAGAAGCTTGTTCAACCCAATCCTCTGCATACATATCAATATCTTCAATCGTAGTATCAATTGTGCCTGTTGCATCTAGGTCTTCAGGCGCTTTTTCTTTAATTTCTGGTTTTTCAAAGCCAGAAACGATCTCTACAAAGCGAACAAATTTCTCTAAGATTTCTCCCAAGAATTTTACAGTTCCTTGATCTTTAATATTGTTATTGGCATCGAAAGCCTCTTTGACATTTCCAAGTAAAAATTCATTTCCAGGGAAAGCATAAGCGCCGACCCCAGGAGACTCTAAAATCTGACGGAGATGGAGCTGTGCTCTGGAAGTTCCTTGATTATAGTAAGAAGCCCCCATCACCATGACAGGCTTATTGTCAAAAGGATGAATTTTGAAAGAAAGCCATTCAATCACACTTTTTAGAGCAGGAGAGACAGAACGATTATGCTCAGGAGTTGAAATAATGACCCCATCAGCCTCAGAAATTTCACGCTGTAATTTTTGAATAGGTGGGGTATTTGTTTGATCATCACTTTGGTTAAATAAAGGTACATCATCAATTTCTAAAATTTTTATATCAAATAAATCACGGTATTGTTTTTCAACAAATTGTAGTAATAAACGGTTATAAGATTTTTCAGCATTTGAACCAACGATTCCTACTAATTTCATATTATTCGTCTCCTTCATTATTATTGTTCATCCCAAGAGAAGTTTGCAGCAGCCTTTTTATTTTCGGCATGATCTGTTGTAATTTGGCTGATTAATTCAATAAACTCAATAAAATCAGCAAAAAGTCGATCTAATTCACTTGCTTCTTCTGGATAGACTAACTGACCATCCTCATCAAAAGCTTGTAATGAGTGGCTGAGTAAAAAGTCCGCGCTTGGCATAATACGCGCTTTCAGCTCAGGAGCACTTAAAATCTGATGTAAATGAGCTTGAGCACGAGAAGTACCTAGTGTGCCATAAGCAGCGCCGACAATCATGACTGGTTTATCAACAAAAGGATAAATATCGTAAGAAAGCCAAGCCAAAGCATTTGATAAAACAGCAGGAACAGAATGATCATATTCAGGTGTTGAAATAATCACACCATCTGCGTCTTCGATTTTGTCAGCGATTTCTTGTACTTGCGGATGTACCTCATAATTTTCAGGTTTATTAAATAAAGGCAAACCTTTTATCTCTACAAGTTCGATAGTAGCTGTTTCACCGTAATGCTGAGCCATATACTGCAGCAATTGACGGTTTGTTGAATGATCAGAATTTGTTCCGACTAATCCAATAAGTTTTTTCATTTTTTCATATCCTCTCAATATTTGAATGGTATTTTTTTCACAAGTCTAGTTAAATAAAAAGAATCTATTTTACTTGCAGTTTAAATATTACAATGAATCTTCTCGCTAAAACTTGATCTGGATCAAGTTTTAGCTTTTATCTTGAGTACGTGTATCACAGTGTTTAATCAACAATAAGCGTTTTGACTCCCTCTGAATAGGCCACTTGACCGCTATTCGAGATCACCACTCCGTCAATCCCTTCTAATTGATTGAGTATGTTTATAATCTTTTCAGTAGGAAAACCAAATAATCGTGTCGTCCAAATTTCACCATCTATGGACAAATCAGAAATGATCGTCAAACTTGCAATTTTCGTTTCAATCGGATAGCCCGTTTGGGAATCAAAAATATGATGAAAAGTTTGTCCGTTTTTTTCTAAATGACGTTCATAAATGCCTGAAGTAACGACTGATTTATTTTGAAGTTTTAAAACAATTTGTGTGTTTCCGCGAGAGTGCACAGGATTTTGAATGCCAATCCGCCACTGTTGGTCAGCTCTTTTTAAGGCAGGCCCGAAACACACTAAGTTTCCACCTAAATTAATCAGAGCGGATGTTGCCTCAACGCTTCTTAAATAATCAATTAATCGATCCGCAATATATCCTTTGGCAAGGGAACCTAAATCAATAGCCATCCCTTTTTGCGTCAAGAAGACAGACTGTTTGGCATCGTCCAAAAGAATCTCATGGGGGTTGATACGATTTAATAAGTTTTGAACTTCATCCTCCGAAGGGACGCGGGCATCATCAAAGCCAATCCGCCAAGTTTGTACCAGCGGGCCAATCGCAATATTTAAATGACTATCTTGAGCGACACTGTGGAATTTTCCGATTTTAGTGAGCTCGTAGAGTTCAGGATGGACAGTGATCGGTTGAATACCAGCATTATTGTTGATTTCGCTCAGTTCTGAACGAACATCATTTGCGCTAAAACGCTGTTCATATACCTGAAGTTGAAGAATCATTTCGTTGATAATTTTTTCGGGCGTTGGATGTGTAACCGATAACGTGATTGTGGTACCCATCATATGAACTGTTTTATTTCTTTCCTTTAACCAACCCATAATTTTTTAAGCCTCTTCTCAAATCCTCTTTGTTCAATATTTTTCAAATGACATGTGCTATTTTACACAAATGGAACTAAAATGTAAAGGTTATTTAAAAATAAACATGAAAGAACCCGATTGATGTCGAAAAATGATATAATTATCCGCGAAGGAGGGGTTAAAATGCATTCTCAGCTATTAAGAGATCATGGTTTAGTTAATTTAATTGGTGGGAGCGATTATAATTTTCGATTGGCGACCACTGCTGAAGCATCATTTAAACAAGATATCAATCGTTTATTAACCCAAGCAGAGGTGGAACCAAAAGAATTATATACCGCTAAACAAATTCACAGCACGAACATTGCTTATTGTGACGGAAAAAATGGTGCATCATTTATAGACGGCCGTCACTTTGAAGATACAGATGGGTTAATAACAGATCAAGCGGGCGTGGCTTTGTTGATTAAATTTGCGGACTGTACGCCTATTGTTTTATTCGATCCTATAAAAAGGGTTCAAGCTAGTGTTCATTCAGGCTGGCGTGGAACAGCAAATAATATTTCACAGATAGCTATTGAAAAGATGATTCAAACATTCGGCTCGAAAAAAGAAGATATACTGGCCTATGTAGGACCTTCTATTGATCAACAAAATTATGAAGTGGGGCCAGAAGTTCATGCAGCCTTTTCTAAACACTTTGATCGTGAATTATACTTTGAACAAGTAGGAGAAAAATACTTGCTCGATCTATCACTTGCGAATTATCAAGGACTGATTAATATAGGTCTTCCTGTGCATAATATTGAAGTAGCTACAGCTTCTACTTACACGAGTAACCAACTCCATTCTGCCCGCAAAGAAGGAGAGAATTATGGACTGAATGCGATTGTAACCGCGATATTTTAATCGGCAGAAGAGCCTAAACAGGTGAGTAAAATGATACAACAGGAGGTCAAGGATAGAGTACGTATCTTATAAAAGTGTACTAACTGATTATTTCTAGAAACATTTCTGCTTTTTCTCTTGTTAGTATTTTATTTTGAAAAAATGTGATAAAATAAAAGCTACGAAAAATACTACTCGAGATCAAACTCAAAGAAGGAGAATACAATGAAGATCTATTTAATTTATGGTGGAAAAAGTGCTGAACACGATATTTCAATTATTTCTGCTTACCATATTTTACAAGAAGTCTATTATGAATATTACCAAGTAATCCCTGTTTACATCACGACAGAAGGGAACTGGTTAAAAGGAGATTTAATTGATTCTAAAGAAGAGGTACCAACGCTTACAGAATTAAGAAATGTTAAACATCATCCGTTTGATTTTTCAGAATTGAAAGAAGAAGAGAGTGTTGTGTTCCCTGTGCTGCATGGACCCAATGGAGAAGATGGGACGGTCCAAGGGTTGTTTGAAACATTAGATGTTCCTTATGTAGGAGCAGGCGTATTAGCGAGTGCCGCAGGAATGGACAAAATTATTAGTAAGGTTTTATTCCAAGACGCTGGTATTCCAATCGTTCCTTATGAAACAGTCACACCTAATGAATGGGAAACAAGACCTGAGGAAGTGATTGAAAAAATAGTTGATCATTTACCTTATCCGATGTATGTAAAACCAGCGAATCTCGGCTCTAGTGTTGGGATCTCTGAGGTCAATGATGTTGAAGAACTAAAAGCAGGAATCGAATTGGCTTTTGAATATGACCATCGCGTGCTGATTGAAGAAGGAATTCGTGCGACAGAGGTCGAAGTCGCTGTATTAGGAAATGAAGATGTACATACTTCTGTTGTCGGTGCTTTAGTGAAGGAAGAGCAGTTCTATGATTATGAATCTAAATATTTAGACAATGAAGTAACCCTGCAAATTCCAGCAAATTTACCCAAAGAAATTTCGAATACATTACGCGAATATGCGACAAAAGCTTTTATTGCTATTGATGGCAGTGGCTTAGCTCGTGTCGACTTTTTCGTGACGGAAGATGAAGAATTATATATCAATGAAATTAATACTTTCCCTGGCTTCACACCAATTAGTATGTATCCAAAACTATGGGAAGAGACCGGACTTTCTTATGGTGACGTGATTGAAGAATTGGTTCAATTAGCAGTCGCTAGACATGAAGTTCGCGAAAAACGATATGGGAAACAAAGATAAAAATTCAGTTCTAAAAATAAGAAAATTGAGGCGATTAAATGATCAGTTGGAAATTAACAGATATTGCACATGCGGTGGGCGGTGAATTAATTAATCCGCCCCAAGAAGAATTATATGTAACAAGCATGAACACAGACTCAAGAGAAGTAGCCGTAGGGGCTATCTTTGCGCCGATTATAGCGGAACGTAATGGGCATGATTTTGTAGATGATGCGGTTGCTGCTGGAGCAGTGGCTTCCTTTTGGAGTGACGATCTAAAACAAGCACCCGATGATCTTCCACTCATTTTAGTGGAGGATACAGAAAAAGCGTTGCATCAATTTGGGAAATGGCATCTAAACAAAGTGAATCCAAAAGTAGTCGGCATTACGGGCAGTAATGGAAAAACGACAACAAAAGATATGGCAGATGCTGTTTTGAGCACAAAATATATGACACATAAAACACCAGGCAATGAAAACAATCAATTAGGTGTTCCAAGAACTTTATTGTCGATGCCTCCAACAACAGAGATTTTAATCCTTGAAATGGGGATGAGTGCTCCCAATGAAATCTCTGTTTTGTCAGAAATAGCAGAGCCGGACGTCGCTGTTATTACGATGATCGGTGAGTCGCACATCCAAGCTTTTGGTTCGCGTGAAAATATAGCCAAAGAAAAATTAGATATTTTAACGGGCTTAAAAGAAGATGGTTTATTCATTCACCCTGAAGACGAAGAATTGATTACGAAGCACTTTGATCACTCTCTTCGTAATAAGACAGTCGGAAAAGACGACAAAGCGGACATTTTTGCGTATGATATAGTAGGAGATGCTAAAAAGACAACGTTCAAGGTGCGTGATAAAAATAAAGAGATAGAAAATGCAGAAACGGTGACTATACCTGTACCCGGAAAGTATAACGTTCAAAATGCATTAATTGCTCTCTTAGTGGGCTTGGAATTTGGGGTAACATTGGCAGAAGCCAAAGCTGGACTAGAAAAGATGACACTGACTAAAAACCGTTTAGAATGGATTGAAGGTAAAAATAATATCCAACTTTTAAATGATGCTTACAACGCAAGTCCGACTTCTATGAAAGCCGCATTAGATTATTTCGCGGGGATTGACGTGGACGGCGATAAGCTGGTTGTTTTAGGAGATATTTTAGAGTTAGGTGAAGCGTCTAAAGAACTCCACGAAAATCTAGCTGAGGCGATTGACATTGATCAATATAAAGCCATTTATCTATATGGAGAAGAAATGAAAGCTCTCTATGATAAGATTTCCGAAGACAATAAATCTGAAAAAGTTCAATATTTTTCAGGTTCGAAAGACGCTTTAATTGCAGCGATTGAAAAAAATGCAGCAGCTGGCGATTCCATCTTATTTAAATCCAGCAATGGAACAGATTTAATTGCAGTAGTTGATGCATTACGAGCAGAAAAAACAGACGAATAAACATTATAAACAGGTGGGGGGGGCGGATAATTTTGAAGCTGGGCCTTGATTGAGTCGAAAGGAAAGGACTCAAGCACTATTTGCTTGACCGCAAGACTTTCCTCAACAGCTTTTAACCGCTCATGAATAGGACCATGATTTAAACACCACCACTTGAGACTTTGGCAGCTTATTTTGCTGCCAAGGCAGTTTTTCAAAAGCGATGAGAATGGGTATAGGGAAAGAAACATCTTTTTAACCGATCGAAAGACGACCGCACAAACAGAATTATCCTATTAGAAAAAACTATCTTTTTTGGGGGATATAGGTGCATCCATTTCACCCGCTAAACAGTACGCAATTGCTCGGGTTCTCTTAGAAGAAAAAATCAAAATAAGAAGTTGAGTATTTAGCAACGTATGCTAAAATGATTAAGAGAATATCTGTAACCTAGCTTGAGGGGGCCTATTGTGATGGCGGAAGAAAGTAAGAAATTAGTTGTGGAGATTGATGCACAAACTTATTCATTAATTGAAGAATACAGTCGTTATATGAATCAAGAAAATAAAAAGGTCGTAAATTATCTATTAAATCAATCATTAAAAGAATTTGTCACCAATTATCAAAATTTGAAAAAAGGATATGTTGACATGGCAAGTATCAATTTAGAGATTAGTGATGCTTTTACTGTATCGGAAAATGAGGCCTTTAATCGCATTGATTATGAAGAGTGATTAAAGCATTGTTTTTCTGATCGCGTAAGGGGGACAAGGCAATGATGAAAAGAGGAGACGTCTATTACGCTGATTTGTCGCCTGTTGTCGGATCAGAACAAGGAGGTGTTCGCCCCGTGCTAATTTTACAAAATAATGTAGGAAATAAATATAGCCCAACGGTTATTGTTGCTGCAATCACAAGTAAAATAGATAAAAGTAAAGTACCCACGCATGTTCCAATAGGTAAAGATAAAGGTTTAACAGAAAATTCAGTGGCTTTACTTGAACAGGTTCGAACAATCGACAAACAACGTCTGACGGATAAGATTACACACTTAAGCGAAGAGATGATGCGAGAAGTTGATAAGGCACTGAGAATTAGTCTGGGAATTACTTAATACATAGATGAAAAAGCCACCTCTTAAAAAGTTGGCTTTTTCTTCCTTTAAAGGTTAAATTGTTAGAAGGAGAAGACGATGAAATTAACATTGAAACAAATGGTTTTAAATGCAATGTTTGCGGCGATATATGTTGTAGTGACAATTTTTTTACCATCCTATGGACCTTTACAACTACGTCTGTCTGAAATGTTTGCCCACTTACCTGTATTCAATCGAAAATATGCAGTAGGTTTAATCATAGGTGTAGCGCTAGCGAATATACGGTCCGAATTTGGAATATATGATATTATTTTTGGAACATTACATACAGCGATTTCTATCTGGATTGTTTCTTTAATCATTAAAGAGAGCGACAGTCTTTTGAAAAAAATGTTGATCAATACTGGAGTCTTTACCGTAATGAGTTTCATTTTAGCGCTAATGGTCGGTTATTTATCCAATCAAATGGCTATTTTCTGGACGCTATACGCTAGTTTTGCAGCAAGCATTGCGATCGTGATGCTAGTGACGATTCCCGTGATGCTCTTTATCGATAAACAAGTTCACTTTGACCGCACGATGGAAACAGAATAAAAAGAGCTTAGAATGATTGCCAACGTTCATTCGACCTTGTCAAAGGCATTTCTTTGATGTTTTTCTAAAAAAGAGCTAAAATAAGAGTGTAGTGAAGACGTCTTATTACACAAATGAGTAAAATAAAATCAAAGAAAGAAGGAAAAGAACAATGAATAATTTATTTCCATCAAGACGTGATTTTATGAACTTAAACAGACACTTTTTCGGAAACTCTTTTGACAGTTTCTTTACAGACACCGCTGATTTTAGTGTAGACATTAAAGAAGCGGATGACGCGTACACTTTAGAAGCCGATTTACCAGGTTTGACGAAAGAAGATATTCAGCTTGATTATAGTAACAATGTATTGTCTATTCGTGCAGAACAAGAAGTGGATACAGAAGAAAAAGATGATGAGAGTAATTACGTCCGTCGTGAACGTTCTAGTCGCTCATACGCTCGACAATTCTTAATCAAAGATATCGATGAAGAAAATATTACCGCGAAATTTGAAAATGGTGTATTAACTGTCGATTTACCGAAAAAAGAAGGTAGCGACCAAGAAACGAAAAAAATTGATATTCAATAATGAATTAAATAAAATATAAAAGGGACTTTCTCCTGAAATGGAGGTCCCTTTTTATTGTACATAATACAAGAGGACAAGGAGCATGTAAAAATGAAAGCTTGGACAATAAAAGAACCAGGCGGAATCGAACAATTAATCATGGTCGACCGCCCCATCCCAGAACCGACAGAAGATGAAATTTTAGTAAAAGTTGAAAGCACCGCGGTGAATCGGACCGATATTATCACCCGTGAAGATAAAAGTTTAGAAGCCCCTTATCCTATTTTAGGAGTGGAAGTGAGTGGCGTCGTTGAGAAGGCCTCCCCTCATTATCCTGAATTAAAAGAAGGCACACGAGTAGCTGGAATAGTGAATCGAGGAGGTTATTCTGAATATGCCGTTATGCCCGCTGGCCGTGCCATTGTCCTGCCAGATTCGATGTCATTTATTGATGGGGCAGCGATTCCTGAAGTTTTTCTAACGGCTTATCAAACCATGTTTTGGCTCGGTGAATTGAAACCGCAAGAAACAGTCTTAATCCATGCAGCAGGTAGTGGAGTAGGAACAGCGGCGATTCAGTTGGCTAGTCGTAAAATAACGGATGCTAATATTATTGCAACAGCTGGCTCCCAAAGAAAACTAGAAGTGGCGAAAGCCATCGGAGCGGACTTTACGATCAATTATAAAAAAGAAGATTTTGCGGAAAAAGTCCTTGAATATACAGATGGACATGGAGCGGATGTTATTTTAGACTTTGTTGGAGCGTCATACTGGGAGAAGAACCTGAAGAGTGCCGCTGTAGACGGTCGCTGGATAGTGATTGGTACACTGGGTGGTTCAGAGGTAGAAAAAGTATCCTTAGGTCAATTAATGCAAAAGAGATTGTCATTAAAAACGACTTTATTAACGCCACGCAGTGATGAATATAAAGCGGAACTTACGCAAGAATTTGCACACCGCATTGTGCCATTTTTCGAGGAAGATATTATTCAACCGATTATTCACTCTGTTTTAGATTTTGATAACTTAAAAGAAGCGCATCGACAAATGGAAGCCGACGAAAATACCGGAAAAATTATTATCGATGTTGCCGATCTATAAGGACAAAATAAAAACGACTTTAGGGGAATTGCGCAGTTCTTCTAAAGTCGTTTTTTATTTAGAATTTTTTCTTATAAAAGTTTGTCGGACGGCCAACAGCTCCATATCTTTGTTCTACTTCTAAAAAGTCATTTTTTTCTAAATAATGAATGTATTTTCGAATGGAAACATGGGAAAGGGACATTTTTTCTGTTAGCTCTTGAATTGTAAAAGCTTGATCGAAGGAATCAATAACCGCTAATATTAATTGTAACGTTTGTTCCGTTAACCCTTTTTCTAACTCAACTTCTGTGTGCTTTTGCTCCTGTTCTTTTTCTAACCAATAAAACTGATCGATATCTGCTTGTTCCATTTTATTTTGACCGTTTAATAGTTCCTTTTGTTGTTTAAAACGTAACATGCTTTTTTGAAAACGATCGAATTGAAACGGTTTTAAAATATAATCCACGGCGCCATATTGAGCGCACAACTCAATGGTTTCTTGTTCGTTAATCGCCGTAATCATAATAAAGTCAGCTGGATATTCTTCTTTACGTAACCTTTTAATCAAATCTACCCCCGACTCATTGGTTAGATGAATATCAATTAAAAGTAAATCAAATAAGTACTTTTTCGTTAATTTTATCCTGAATTATTCACTTCAAGTAAAATAAGCATAAATTCTCAGTATTTTCTC